>PMJJ01000060.1 GCA_003157385.1 Actinomycetota bacterium
CTCATCCGCGAGATCCTCGGCTTCAGGCCCGACGAGTTCCTCATCGGCTCGATGGGCTACATAAACTCCAGCAAGAGGATCGACGTCTTTCTGCGGGTGATGGCCAAGGCCAAGGCGCTGGGCTACCCGGTGAAGCTCCTGCTGGTGGGCAAGATGCTCTCCGGCATGGACGTGCCCCGGTGGATAGAGGACCTGGGGCTGGAGCAGGACGTGCTGGTCGCAGGCTTCGTGGACACCATGACGTTCGGGGAGTACCTCAACGTGCCCGACATGTTCGTGGCACTGCGGCATCCCTCGGCGGGAGAGACCAGCGGCAGCGTCATCAAGATGATGGGCGCGGGCAAGCCGGTAATGCTCTCCAACGAGTACGCCTTCAGCGAGTTCCCCGACGACTGCTGTATAAAGATCCCGATCGGGCCTGACGAGGAGGACCAGCTCCTGGAGCGTCTGATCTATTACATCGAGAACCCCGACGAGCGGCGCGCGCTTGGCGAGCGCAGCAAGGCCTACATCATGAAGCAGCACGACATTCAGGACGCCGCTCGCGGCTACATCGAGTTCGCCACCGAGCTCCTGTCGAGCTAAGCATGCAGACCCCTCTAATAGGTGTTATAAGAATGTTTGATGTCGTTTCAAAAGGATTAATCGGAGCCCGGGGCAAACGTTTTCTATACAGAGTCGTCTAAGATAACGGAAGAGCGCCTGGCACGAGGCCAGGCGTTTGAGCGAGAGCTAAAGGTGCTGGTGATATGCATTCGCGTAGAACGAACTTGATCAGGGCCGGAATTGTGGCGGGGCTTGCCGCGCTCGTTATGGTCGCGATGGTGCTCCCGCTATCCGGCGGGGCAGGCAAGGCGGGCGGCGGCGCGGTCAACCAGGCACTCGCCCAGGGAGCTCCCGGTGGCGGGGTCGCCGACCGCCAGCTCCTGGGCCTTTTCACCGAGAACGCAGCCACGAACCTCAATGGCAAGGTGCCTGCCTCGGCGCGGGTGCAGGTGCGCAACGTAAGGCTCTTCTGCAAGTGGAACACAATAGAGACGAAGCACAAGGGCGTCTTCAACTGGTCCGCCATGGACACCCAGATCAACAACTGCCTCGCGATGGGCGTGAACAGCATCCTGCTGACGGTGGGGGCCCCGGTGCCCAACTGGGCGGTCAACAAGGCCAACCCCTATCCCTGCACGATGGGGCCGCCGCTGAGGGTCTCGGACTTCGGCGACTTCTGCGGGGCCGTGGCCAAGCGATACAAGGGCATCGTCGACTACTTCGAGGTCTGGGGTGAGCCCGGGTGGGACATCGACTCACCGGCCGGCCAGAACGGAACCCTCTACTACGCCAGCGACTGTGACTACACCTACCTGGGGATGCTGCGCACAGCCTACTACTCGATCAAGAAGCAGAACCCCGACGCCTTCGTCATCGCCGGCGGGCTGCTCAACGGGATCACGCGCAGCGCCGACAACTTCGTCCACTACGACACGCTCCTGCGGGGCGCCAACCAGGACGTCTCGATGAAGATCACCTCCGGCAGCGACATCGTCGCCGAGCGTCCGATGTACTTCGACTACCACGGCTGGTGCAAGGACGGCACCGTCGTGCTCGGCACCAAGGCACCGGAGAAGACGTGGTACCTCGCCGAAGGCGCGACGCACCCCGGTTTCGAGGAGTGGATCTGCGTGCAGAATCCGGGCTCGACGGCGGCCAACGTGAACATCACCTACATGTTCCCGGGAGGCGCCACCCTGCCGCAGAACCTGATAGTGGCACCGAACTCCCGCGCGACCGTTAACGTGAACGCGGCCGTCGGGCCGGACAAGGACGTTTCCGCGCGGGTCTCCTCCAACCAGCCGATCGTCGTCGAGCGGCCCATGTACTTCATGTACCACGGGGCGTGGGACGGCGGCTCGACGAGCGCGGGCGTGTCAAGCCTGTCCAAGGTCTGGTACCTGGCCGAGGGCGCCACGCAGCCCGGCTTCGAGGAGTGGATATCCCTGATGAACCCGGGGTCGACCGCGAACAACGTGAAGATCACCTACATGTTCCCCGGCGGAGGCACCCAGGTGCAGACGGTCTCGATGCCGCCGACCTCGCGCCAGACCGTGCTGGTCAACAACGTGGTGGGGCCCAACAAGGACGTCTCGGCCAAGGTCGAGGCCGAACAGCCGATGATCGCCGAGAGGCCGATGTACTTCCTGTATCACGGAGCCTGGTCCGGCGGCGACAGCCAGGTGGGCGCGACCGCGCCCAGCACCTCCTGGTTGCTGGCGGAGGGTACCACCCGCAACAACCAGTACGACGGGGCGTTCGAGGAGTGGATCTCGATCCAGAACCCCGGTGACAAGGCGGCGAACGTGGGCTTCCGGTACATGTTCACCGGCGGGGCCACCCAGGGCGCCAGCAAGATCATAGGTCCGCACTCTCGAGAGACCATCCTGGTCAACAACGTGGTGGGGCCGAACAAGGACGTGTCGGTCCAGATGAACTCCACCGAGCCGATAGTCGTCGAGCGCCCGATGTACTACAACTATCACAACACCATATCCGGCGGCGACGACGAACTCGGCTGCACCGGCGCGGGCAAGTCCTGGTATTTCGCCGAGGGCACGACCCGGCAGGGGTTCGACGAATGGACGACTCTGATGAACCCGAATGCGCAGCCCACGACCGCGAACATCACCTACATGTTCGGCGACGGAACGACCCAGACACAGTCCGTAGACCTTCCCGCGAACAGCAGGACGACGGTCGGGGTGAACAGGGCGCTGAGCATGGCCAACGTATCCGATGCCCTGGGCATACATCCATACGACTACCCGCAGTGGTGGTCCTGGTACTACAACTACGTCAGGACCATGATGAATAACTACGGGGCCGGCAATGAAGAGCTCACGGTCAGCGAGATCGGCTGGCCGCACGCCGGGCGCGCCGAGTTCTCCCAGCAGGGGCAGAAGGACGCGATAGGCGACCAGGGCGTCGGCTCGCTGTGGGGGGCCGGCTGCAGGAAGATCTGGATCTTCGAGGACGTCGATCCTCCGACTTCCTGGGACGCGGCCTTCAACGGCATGTTCGACAACGCCGGTCACGCCGAGCCGGCCTGGTCCGAATACTGCAGGTGGCAGAGCATCCTGCCCAACTACGGTAATAAGCCGAGCCACCTCTAGCGGCCGCGGCCCCGGGGCCGGCGGGCGGCACGGAACGGGGCGGGAGCCGCGGGACGGCCGGGCCGGGCCCACCGCGCTCGTGGTAGCGCCGTCTGACGGCGGGAGGCGCCGTGGAACCTGAGACCGGGACCGCGCGGGCTAGGCCACGCGTTTCCACAATAGTCGTGCTCTTCAACAGCGCCGAGTACGTCGAGGCGTGCGTCCGCGCGCTGGGCGCCGTCACCTACCCCGACCTCGAGGTCATACTCGTCGACAACGGCTCGGACGATTCCTCCGCGGAGCTCGCCCGCGAGGTGGCCGATCGCGAAGGGCTCACGTGCTCCATCAGTGTCCTTGCCGAGAACAGCGGCTTCGCGCGGGCGAACAACCACGGCTACGAGCTGGTCTCAGGTGAGATCATCCTGCTGGTGAACCCCGACGCCGAGCTTTACCCGGACGCGGTCGAGGCGCTGGTCGACGCCTTCGAGGACCCCACCGTGGGCGTGTGCGGGTGCAAGCTCTACTACCCCGACCGCAAGACGCTGCAGCACACCGGCGGGTACATCCGCGACAACGGCCTGTCCATGCACTACGGGGTGGACGAGCCCGACGAGGGGCAGTACGAGGAGATGAGGGACGTCGCCTACGTCACCGGCGCGGCGCTGGCTGTGCGAAGGGAGCTCTTCGAGCGGGTGGGGATGCTCGACCCCGGCTACTACCCGGCGTACTTCGAGGAGACCGAGCTATGCCTGAGCGCCAGGAGGCTGGGGCACCGCGTGGTGTACGTGCCGGGCGCGAGGGTGGTGCACCACGAGGCCACCACCACGGGCAAGTTCAGCGAGAGGTATTACTACCTCTACCATAAGAACCGGATCCGCTTCCTGCTCAAGAACTTTTCCTGGTCGTTCCTGCTCAACCGCTCGCTGCCGATGGAGGAGCGCTGGCTGGGGATGATCGAGGCCTGGGAGCAGGCGGTGCCGCTCAACAAGGCGTACCTGGTGAACCTGCTCAATCTGCCGAAGATACTGCTGGCGCGCAGGCGGCTGGAGCGCTCGCTGCGGGCGCCCCGGCTCGAGGATACGGTGTCGCATTTCGAGTGAGGAGCCCGCGCGGGTCCCCTGAGGAGATGGCATTTGAAGATAGCGATCGTGGGGCCGACCTGGCCAATAAGGGGCGGGATCGCCCACTACACCACCCAGCTGGTCAACAAGCTCAGGGAGAAGCATGACGTCCTGTTCGTCTCATACAGCAGGCAGTACCCGCAGTTCCTCTTCCCCGGGCGCACCCAGGTCGACGACTCCGAGGAGCGCATCGAGGCCGGGTGCGAGCGGCTGGTGTCTTTCTCGAACCCGTTCTCCTGGCGCAAGGCGGCGCGCAGGATAGCGCGCCTCCGCCCCGACGCGCTGATCTTCTCCTGGGTCAACCCCGCCCTCGCGGTGCAGTTCCGCTACATCTCCGGGGTAGTGAAGAAGATGAGCCCGACGACCGAGATCGTATTCTGGTGCCACAACGTGACCGGTCACGAGAGCAGGCCGCTGGAGGCGCGCCTGACCAGGTTCGCCTTCGCCCACGGGGACAAGTTCATCGTGCACGGCGAGCGGATCAAGGAGAGCTTCGAGAAGATCGACCCGGCCGCGCGCGTCATGGTGGCCGACATGCCGGTGTACGACGTCTTCGCGGCGCAGGCCGTGACGCGGGGCGAGGCCCGAGGGGCGCTCGGGATCGACAGCACCTCGCCGGTGGTCCTCTACTTCGGGTTCGTGCGGCGCTACAAGGGGCTTGCCCACCTGATCGACGCCATGCCCGCGGCCCTGGAGATACTCCCGGACGCACGGCTGCTCATCGTGGGTGAGTTCTGGGACGACGTCGAGGAGTACCGCTCCGCGGTCTCCGACCTGGGGATCGACGGCAGCGTGATCATCGAGGACGCCTACGTGCCCAACGAGCGGGTCGCAATCTACTTCCGCGCCGCCGACCTGGTGGCCCTGCCCTACGTCTCGGCCACCGCTAGCGGAATCGTCCAGGTCGCCTACGGCTTCGACAAGCCGGTCCTCACCACCTGGGTGGGGGCGCTCCCTGAGGTAGTGGTCGACGGGGAGACCGGCTACCTGGTGCCCCCGGCCGACCCGGAGGCGCTCGCGGCAGCGATCGTCGATTTCTTCACAGGCGGGAGGCGGGAGGAGTTCAGGGCGAACGTGGCGCGCCACCGCGACAGGTTCTCCTGGGACAGGTTCGTCGATAGAGTCGAGAAGATAATCGACGCCTGAGGCCGGCTCCTGCTTCACCCTCCGCAATCGGAGTGATTCCTGCTCCTAGTGCACTTCCAATTTGATACG
>PMJJ01000013.1 GCA_003157385.1 Actinomycetota bacterium
CCGGTCGCCACGGCTATCGCGTGGGCGACCCGGGTGAGGAATGACTGCTCGCCGAGGAGCGCCTCCTCGCTCGGGTTGGTTATGAACGCCGGCTCGACGATCACGACCGGCATCCTTGTCTCCCGCAGCAGGCGGTAGGTGCGGCCGTGGGCCCGGCAGTCGAGGCGGCCGCACTCGCCGACGAGGGCGTCCTGGACATGGTTGGCCAGGCGGTAGCCGTATGGCGAGCGGTAGTTGCCGCTGGCGAAGTAGTAGCAGGACGCGCCGCATGCCTGGGGAGTCGGCGACGAGTTCAGGTGGATAGAGAGCATAAGTTCGACTGACTGCTGGTGTGCCGCGGCCTCACGGGCGTCCAGCTCGAGGAACTCGCCCCGCCTGCGCGAGTAGAACACCACGGCCCCGGCGTCGACCAGCATCCCCCCCAACTCCTCGACGATGGACTCGGCGGCCTCGCTCTCCCTGAGGCCGGCCGGTCCGATCTCCCCGGGGTCGGGCGGGTAGCCGTGGCCCGCGTCCAGCATGATGCGCCGCCCGGAGATGCCTCCCGAGGGAAGGCCTCTCTCGATCTCCCGCAACGAGGCGACGCTGGTGTTCTTGGTGACCCGGGAAAGGCGCAGGAGCGCTTCGACAGTAGAGGTGCCGACTATGCCGTCAGGGGGAAGGCCGCTGTTGCGCTGGAACTGCTCGACCGCGACCGCGGTGGCCTGGTCGAAGACGCCGCTCTCCTTGCCGCTGTAGAACCCCAGCGCGTTGAGCCGGCGCTTCAGGTCGGCGATGTCGTCCCCGCGCAGCGGCGGCTCGCGCAGGTAGAGGAAGCGGCTGCCCAGCACGCGGCTGGCCTCGACCAGGGCGGGCCAGGTGTCCGGCCCGACGATGCCGTCCGCCCTGAGACCCTTGATCTGCTGGAAGGCGCGCAGCGCCTTGTCAGTCTCGGAGGAGAACTCCCCCCCGTCCAGCTCGGGGCTCTCCTCGGAGAGAAAATCCGCGGCAACCAGGCGGGCCTGGATATCCCTGACCTCGCGGCCTGTGGACCCTTTCTTGTACAGCTTCACTTATTTCCTGCTTAAACTGGGCGATTACACAGTATGCCGGAAGGGGGCACGTCCCCACCTCCGGCAGGGTTCTATTATATCCCAGCGGCCGGTCCGGAGCCGGGCAGAGCCGGGGCGGAACAGCCCCGCGGGAAGCCCGCACAGGGCGTAAGAGATCATCGCGCGCCTCAGCGGTTTCGCGTATACTAACCGTTGACTGTGCTAGGTGGGGAGCCAGCGGTGCCCTGTAACCCGCAAACCGCTACAGCGGGGCCGAATTCCCACCGGAGGTTCTTTGGGGCCGGACGCTTTTGTTCCGGTAAGCGGCGTTGAAGGCTGGGTCCCACGCAACGAAAATTTGTGAACCCCGTCAGGTCCGGGAGGAAGCAGCGGTAAGCAAAAACTTTCGTGTGCCGTGGAGCAACCTGGTTGGAGCTGGCTGCCGGTCCGGAGCCCGTCTCCTGGAGTCGATGGTGGGTGCACAGTCACTCTAAATCCGAGGCTGGTCTACGATGGAACACATATCGCTTTACCGTAAATGGAGGCCCCAGACCTTCTCCGAGGTCGTGGGTCAGGCCAGGGTGACCAACACTCTCGCCAACGCGCTGGAGAGCGGGCGCGTGGTGCACGCCTACCTCTTCTCGGGCCCCCGCGGCACCGGCAAGACCAGCACCGCGCGGATACTGGCCAAGGCGATAAACTGCGTCGAGGGCCCGACCGCCACACCCTGCGGCGTCTGCGACGCGTGCGTCTCGATATCCGAGGGGACCGCGCTCGACGTCATCGAGATCGACGCCGCGAGCAACCGCAAGATCGACGAGATCCGCGACCTGCTCGACAAGATACCTTACACGCCGACATCGCTGCGGACCAAGGTCTACATCGTGGACGAGGTCCACCAGCTGACCGCGGAGGCGTCCAGCGCGCTACTCAAGACGCTGGAGGAGCCTCCCAGCCACGTCGTCTTCGTCCTGGCGACCACTGAGCCTCATAAGCTCCTGCCCACGATCGTCTCGCGCTGCCAGAAATTCGACTTCAGCCTGGTGTCCGCGCAGGACATGTGCCGGCTGCTCGAGCACATCGCTTCCCGCGAGGGCATACAGATCGAGGAAGAGGCGGTGGGCATGATCGCCGAGCACGCGCACGGCTCGGTGCGCGACGCCATAGGGGTGATGGACCAGATAGCAAACCTTTCCGGCGAGCTCATAACGCATGAGCAGCTCGCGGAGATGCTCGGCGAGGTCGAGACCGACCTGGTCTTCGAGATGGTCGACCTGATCGCCGACCGGGACACCCCCGGGACGCTGACCGTCCTCGGCAGCCTGGTGGAGGACGGCAAGGAACCCAGGCGGTTCGTCGAGGCCCTCATCGGCCACCTGCGCTCGCTCTTCCTGGTGCAGAACGCGGCGAACCCGTCCGAGATAGTCGAGGCGACCGACGAGCACTTCGCGCGGCTGGTGGACCAGGCCGGCCGGCTCAGGAGGCACGAGGTCGTGCGGCTGATGGAGCGGCTGGGGGAGGCGCACCGGGAGATGCGCTGGAGCGAGAGCCCGCGGCTGGTCCTGGAGTGCGCGCTGGTGAAGATCACCAGCCTCGACGCCGACGCGACCCTGGAAGGTCTCGCTTTCAGGATCGAAGAGCTCGAGAGGAAGCTGGCCGCGCTGGGGGGCGCTGAGGGCAAGACCCGCACTGCCGCGCCGGAGGCCGCCGCCGAGCCCGCCAGAGAGGTCAGGCCCGTGCCGAAGCCGGCCGCTCGCGAGGCCAGGAAGAAGCCCGAGGAGAAGGAGAACCCGGTTGCCCGGGTGGTAGAGGCCGCGGCGGAGGCTCCCGCGCCCCGGCGGGCAAGGACAGATGGTGCTTCAGCACCGGAGCGGGAGCGCGACCGTCGGGCGTGGATGGCCGTGCTCGCGGAGCTCAAGAAGACGGGGCGCATGAAGCTCTGGACGCTTCTGGCCAAGGCAAGGGTGGTGTCGTCGGGCGACGGCGAGCTCGTCCTTGGATTCGGCGAGGAGTCCGCGTTCCAGATGGAGGCGCTCCAGTCCAGCCCGGGGCCGGAGGAAGTGGCCGGGCTTTGGGAGCGCTTCGTGGGCCAGCCCGTGAAGGTCAAGCTCGTGCTGGTCGCGCCCAGGGTCCCCAAGGTCGAGGCTGAGCCCGCGGTGGCGGCGCCCGAGGACGCCCGGGTGGCGCCTCCCGCGCCTGTGGAAGACCCGGCGCCCGAGCCGATCGAGGATCCAACCGAGGTTGACCGGATCGACGCCGCGGACGTCGCGCTTCAGAGCGAGGGCGCGGAGCAGTCGGGACAGAAGAGCTCCGCCGAGATCGCGCGGATATTCAAGGAGCGGTTCGACGGCGAGATCATCGAGAAGGATAAGGAAGGAAAGGATTAGATGTCCAAGGGCAGTTACTACCCAAAGCCCAAGGGGCAAAAGGCCAACCCCGGCGACATGATGAAGCAGTTGCAGCAGGTCCAGCGCAAGATGGAGGAGGCCCAGGAGGCTCTGGCGGATGAGACCGTCGAGCACACGGCCGGCGGAGGGATCGTGAAGGTGGTGGCGGACGGCCACCAGAACATCAAGAGCATAACCATCGATCCCGAGGCGGTCGACCCCGAAGACGTCGGCATGCTCCAGGACCTCATCCTGGTCGCGATCAACGGCGCAATCGAGGAGTCGAGGGAGCTCGCGAGCCAGCGCATGGACGGGCTGACTGGCGGGCTCGGCGGGCTGGGGATACCGGGCCTGTAGGCCGGGGCTCAGCATGGCTTTCTATGCCGCTCCGCTCGAGAACCTGATAGAAAGACTTTGCGGGCTTCCCGGGATCGGACCCAAGTCCGCGCAGAGGATGGCCTTCTTCATTCTGTCCATCCCCAGGGACGACGCGGTCGAGCTCGCTCGCGCGATCGTGGAGGTCAAGGACAAGGTGAGGTTCTGCTCCACCTGCTTCAACATCTCCGAGGGCGAGGCGTGCTCCATATGCAACGACGCCCGCCGGGACGAGACGGTCATCTGCGTGGTGGAGGAGCCCCGCGACGTGATCGCGATCGAGAGGAGCGGGCGGTTCAGGGGCACCTACCACGTGCTGGGAGGGGCAATATCGCCCATCGACGGCGTCGGGCCGGAGGAGCTAACATTCAGGGAGCTTGTCGGCAGGCTTCGCGACGGCAAGGTCACGGAGCTCATCGCGGCCACGAACCCCAACGCGGAAGGCGAGGCGACGGCGCTGTACCTGGCGCAGCTGGTCCGGCCACTGGGGATAACGGTGACGCGCATCGCGCGCGGACTGCCGGTCGGGGGAGACCTCGAGTACGCCGACGAGGTGACGCTGGGGCGCGCGCTGGACGGCCGCTCCGAAATGTAGGGACTTACCACATTTTTTCTACTTTTCACAGAGTAATCTTGATTACATACAGCAGTGGATCAAGGTGGCACCTGAAGTGCCGGCGAGTCCAGGCAGAGTAGCTTCTCCTCCGTCTGTAAGGCCTACGCTTGAAGAGCTATTCTCACCGAACGACATAACTCGCAATCAATCAACCGCACACACCTGTTTTGATCACAGCTATAAGCTCAGAGAGATTGCTGCTTTCTCAGGGTTGTCAATTTCGGCAATCGGGAAGATCGTGAAAGCGCAAAAAGTAGAAAAAAAGTGGAAAGTACCTGTCCCCATTATTCGTAGCGGAGTGATTCGATCGGGTCCAGGCGCGAGGCCTTGCGCGCCGGGTAGACCCCGAAGAATATCCCCACCAGCATCGAGAACACGAACGCCAGCAGGATTATCCACACAGTCACCTGCGCCCGCAGGTGGAATATCGCCGTGTAGAGTCCGGCACCCAGAATCGCAAGCAACACCCCGATCGCGCCGCCCAGAAGGCTGAGGGTCGGCGCCTCGACCAGGAACTGCAGCATGATGTCGCGCGTCTTCGCGCCGACGGCCTTGCGGATGCCTATCTCGCGCGTCCTCTCCGTGACCGACACCAGCATGATGTTCATGATGCCGATCCCTCCGACCAGGAGAGAGATACCGGCGAGCCCGCCCAGCAGGTAAGTAAGGATCTTGGTGATGCTCTGTGCGAACGCGAGTATGTCACTCTGCGTGATCACGGAGTATTCGTCGGACGAAAGGGTCTTTCCCAGCGCGTCCTTGATCTTGCCCGCCGTGGCGTTGACGCTTGCCGTCGAGGCAGCTTTGGCCACGATCAGGTTCGGATGCGTCGACCCGAACATCTCGATTGCGGTGGTCATCGGCATCCAGGAAACGGAGTCGTTATCGAACATCAGCGTCTTGCCCTTGAACTCCTGCACGCCGATCAACAGCACCTTGCGGCCCTTGATAGTGACGTACTGCCCGACGGGATCGCCCTCTCCGAATAGGTCCTTGGCGACGGCCTGCCCTATGACGATGACCATGCGACCCGCCTCCTCCTCCGCCTTNNGAGAAGAACCGGCCCGAGGAAGTCGCCAGGTCGCGGACCTCGAACTCGTTCGATGACGTCCCGTTGATCATCCCGAAGTAGCGCTTGCCGTTGCCGGTCATGTAGATCGAGCGCTGGATCTCTCCGCTGACGTCCTCCGGGTTTCCGATGGCCCGCCCGACGTCGTTCATGGTGGTGAGGGTGAACTTGTTCAAGGCGAGCTGCGGCGCCCCTTGCTGCATCAGGCTGCCTCCGAGCTGCATCTTGAAAGGCACCACCACGATGAGGTTCGAGCCGAGGCCCTGGATGCTGGAGGTGATCTCGGAGCGGGCGCCGGCCCCCAGGGAGACCAGCAGGATGACGGAGCCGACCCCGATGATCACACCGAGCATCGTCAAAAGCGAACGTATCTTGTTCGCGCGCAGAGCGGTAAGGGCTGTAATCACGCTCTCGAAAATCTTCACGGCACGTCACCCCCGTCTCCGACGGACGAGCCGGAGGTGACTTCGGCGGGCGGCCTGGAGGCGTACCTCTTCACCTCAACGTCCTCGGCGCCTATCAGAAGCCCGTCCCGGATGAGGATGATGCGGTCGCCGTGCTCCGCCACCTCGCGCTCGTGAGTCACCATCACCAGGGTTATGCCGGCGCTGTTGAGCTCCTGGAGGATGTTGAGTATCTCCAGGCCGGAGCGTGTGTCGAGGTTGCCGGTCGCCTCGTCGGCCATGATGATCGGCGGGTCGTTGATGAGGGCGCGGGCGATGGCGACGCGCTGCTGCTCGCCCCCGGACAGCTGGTTGGGCTAGTGGCCAAGCCGGTGTCCCAGGCCCACCCTCTCCAGCGCCGCGGTGGCGCGCCGGCGCCGCTCGGCCGAGCCGATCCCCGCATACAGCAGGGGCAGCTCCACGTTGTGGACAGCGGTGGTGCGCGCCAGGAGGTTGAACTGCTGGAACACGAAGCCGATCTTGCTGTTGCGGAGCTCGGCGAGCCTGGAGGCCCCGACGCGGCTTATGTCGTCGCCGTCGATGTCCAGGCTGCCTCTTGTCGGGTGGTCCAGACACCCCATGATGTGCATCAGGGTGGATTTTCCGGAGCCGGAGGCTCCCATGATGACGAGGAACTCGCCCCGCCTTACCTCGAGGGAGACGCCGCGAAGCGCCTCGACCAGCTGGTCTCCCATCTGGTAGTGCTTGACGAGGTCGACCGCTCGAACAATGGCGTCCATCTTCTTATCGCCTTTCGAGCGAGGCACCGGCGCGGGCTATTGCGTGACCCCTTGCCCGTCCTTCAGCTTCTCGGTGCCCTTGACGACGACCTTGTCGCCCATCTTGACCCCGTCTATGATCTCGACGTTGTTCTCGTTCGTAAGACCGACGGTGACCTCGGTGAGCACCGCTTTCCCGTCGACCACCTTGAAGACGTACTTCTTGCCCTGCTTGTCGACTATCGCCTCGATGGGCACCACCGCGGCGGCCTTCTTGGTGGCGATCGTAACGTCGGAGGTCCCGGTCATGCCAATCTTGAGGTTTATATCCGACGTGTTCATCATGATCGTGACCTCGAAAGCGGTGGCCCCGGCCTCGTTGGTGGTCGCCGTGTCAGCGACCTTCACCACGGTGCCGTCGAAAGTCTTTCCCGGGTAGGCCTCCAGCAGGACGCTCGCCGGCTGGTTCGGCGCTATCTTGGCGATGTCGGCCTCGTCGACCTTGGCCACCATCGACATGTTCTTCAGATCGACGATCGTGTAAATAGGCGTCCCGGGACTGACATAGGAGCCGGGCACGACCGCGCCGGACGAGGGCATGCCCACCGTGGAGAGTCCGCCGGAGAGCCCGGCAAGCGAGGAGAGGTTCAGCCCCGCCGGGAGCATCCCGCTGAAGCTGCTCATCAGTGCGCTCATCAGGCTGTTGATGGAGCCGCCGCTTCCCTGCGCGCTCACCACCGTGCCGGAGGCCGGTGCGAGGATGGTCGCCGCCTTGAGGTTCTTCTGGGCGTTGGCGATCGCCTGGTTGGCCGCGGCCTCCTGGGCACCGGTGCTCATCCCGCCTCCACCGCCAATCGACAGGGACGGCCGGTTTGCCACCCGGGCGATGTATGCCTGATATGAGCTGTCGATGAGCTGGAGCGCCGCCATCCTCTGGTCCTCCGGGAGCGCGGGCACGACCAGCTTCTCGAGGTTTACTAGGTTGGTGACCCCGGAGTCGACGGTGTTCAGCGCGCTGTTGATCGCGGAGCTCACGCCTGAGGCGGCTGAAGAGATGCTCGAGAAAGCGCCGGCTATGGACTGGATGGACTCCAGGCTGGCCTCGGCGCTGAGGACCGACTGCTGCAGACCGGAGGTGTCGAGCTGGACCAGAGGCTGGCCCGCGGTCACCTGCTGCCCTTCGGAGACCAGGACCTGCGCTACTGACCCGCTGACTGCCGGGATGACCTGGGTGGGGTTGCTGGACTGAAGGGTGCCGGCGACCATCACGGTCTCGGCGATCTCCCGCGGGCTGACATGCCCGACCTCGACTTTCACGGAGCTTCCGCCGCATCCGCCCGACACTACGGCGAGCAACACGACGACAACCAGGACCTTAGCCGCAATCGCTGCGTACCTATTCGCCTTCACCTTGCCTCCACACGTGATCGTGACGGCCTCTTACAGGTCGATTCGCGCCGGTGATGGAAAAGACCTCCGACGGCGTATGCGGCCGAACGGCCCCCTCAGAGTCCGGGCAGGTAGATTCCCGTCGCGGTGGCCCCGGGGGCGGGACCGCCGTACGCCTGGTCAAGCGCGCCTCAGCGGTCTAAATATATTTCCTGGCGCAGGGAGAGTCAATCGAATTCGGGCGGATCACAGCCCCAGGACGCCGGAAAGCAACAGAATCAGGCCGTTGTAGAGGGCGTGCCCGGTGATCGAGCCCGTCAGCGTCCGGTTGCGCTCGTAGATCCAGCAGAGGGCCCAGCCCAGCAGGAAGCGGGGGAGAAACCCGATCAGCTCGAAGTGGGCCGCGGCGAAGAGAGCCCCGTTCAAGACCATCGCCGGGGTCCTGCTCATCCTGTTGCGCAGGGCCGGATACAGGTACCCGCGGAAGAAGATCTCCTCGCATACCGGAGCCAGCAGGACCAGGGTGATCACCAGCAGAGCGATCAAGCCCGGGCTCACGCTGGAGAGCTTAGTCACCGACTGCGAGATCACGTCGGTGTTGGTCGGCCCGAATATCTTCTCGGAGATCCAGGCGACCGCGATGGCCGCCACGAAGAGCGGCACGCCCAGCGCGAACCCCCAGGCGATCGCCTTGCCGGAGCCGGCGAAGCGCAGGCCCAGCGCCTGGACGTTGCTCTTATGCCTGACGATGACGGAGTAGAATGTGCCACCGAGGAGGAACGTGTAGAGCACCACGCTCGAGAAGAAGATCAGCAGGAACGCGGTCGTACTGGTGGAGTAGCGACTCTTGAGCACGGCGTAGATGCCCAGGGATACGATGGAGGCCGCGATGTAGGCGATGATGAATATTATCACCGCTTCGCCCACGCCCCAGGGCGCGTTCTCGAACACGACCTCATGCTGCCGACGGTACGCCTGCGGCGGGGGATAGTAGGGATAGCCCGGCGGAGGTTGCTGCCAGCCGTAAGGCCCGTAGCCCCCCGGGGGCTGCCCGTAACTCCCTGGCGGTGGCCCGTATCCGGGGCCGCCGGGCGGCGGGTAGCCGGGCTGCACCGGCGGCTGGTGATAGTGCGCGGGTGGGCCGGCGATCTGGGGCGCGCCTACGGCCTGGTCGTGGCAGGTCTTGCAGTAGTTCCTGTTTCCGTAGACGAACCGGCACAGCGCGCAGAGGACGCGGCCGCAGCTGACGCAGCGCGCGACGGGCTGAGCCGATGGATGCTCAGAGCACTGCGGGCCTTGAGCACCCGGCGGGCAGGTCGTATCCATCACCGGCTCCCCCGTATCTTCTTCACGGAGCTCAATCCAGCAGGAGTTCCGCGATCTGCACGGCGTTGAGCGCCGCGCCCTTCCGAAGGTTGTCGCTCACTATCCAGATGTTCAGCGCGTTGGCGGCCGAGAAGTCTTTCCTTATTCGCCCCACGTACGACGGGTCCTTGCCCGCGCAGTCGCTGGCGAGCGGGTAGATATCGCCGGAGGGGTCGTCCACGACGACGACGCCCTGTGCGCCGGCGAGCACCTTGCGCGCCTCCTCGGGCTCCACCGGCTTCTTGAACTGGCAGTTCACCGCCTCGCTGTGTCCGACGAACACCGGGACCCTCACGCAGGTGGCGGTGACCAGCAGGCCCGGGACCCCCATGATCTTACGGGTCTCCTCGACCATCTTGATCTCTTCCCTGGTATAGCCGTTATCCTGGAACACATCGATGTGGGGCAGGCAGTTATAGGCGATCTGGTGCGGGTAGATCTCGCTGGTCACCGGCTCACCCCGGTCGAGTGCGGCGACCTGCCGCTTCAACTCCTCGACCGCCTCCTTGCCTGTCCCGGACACCGACTGGTACGTGCTCACGACGACGCGCTCGAGGCCGAACTCCCGGTGAAGCGGGTCGAGCACCACGACCATCTGAATGGTTGAGCAGTTGGGGTTCGCGATGATCCCCTTGTGCTTGAAGGTGTCGCCGGGGTTGACCTCGGGCACCACCAGCGGCACGTCGGGCTCCATGCGCCACGCGCTGGAGTTGTCAATGACGACCGCGTCGCATTCAGCGGCGATCGGCGCGAACTTGCGCGATATGGCGGCTCCGGCCGAGAAGAGGGCGATGTCGATGCCCTCGAACGATTTCTCGTCCAGCACCTGTATGTCGATGGTGCGGCCCCGGAAGTCGAAGGACTTCCCGCGCGAGCGCTCGGAGGCCAGAAGGCGCAAGGACGCGACCGGAAAGTCGCGCTGCTCCAGCACTTTCATCATTTCCTGGCCGACCATGCCGGTTGCTCCGGCTATGGCGACCCTTGGCTCTTTCATTTTTCCTCCCGCCGCGTCTTTCTCGATGAGGGCCGGGCAACCTCTTGAAGGTCAAGTTGAAACAGAGGAACCGGACCGTACGTCACGCGTCGCGCCCGCCCTCTCACTCGGAGAGGTTGAAGTAGTCGTGCAGGGTCTGCACCGCTCTGGCACCGTCGGAGCGCCGCACCACGCACGATATCTTGATCGGCGACGTCGATATCATCTCGATGTTGATGTCTTTGTCCGCCAGGGTCTGGAACATCCCCGCGGCGATGCCGGGGTGACTTCGCATGCCCGCCCCGATAAGGCTTATCTTGGCGACGTCGTCGTCCAGGTTAACGCCTTCCGCGCCCACGGCCTCACTGATATCGCCGGCGACCTTGCGCACTTTCTCCAGGTCGTCCGTGGCGACAGTGAAAGAGATGTCGGTGCGCGCGCGCTCGCTGACGTTCTGGATTATCATGTCGACGTTCACGTTGGCCTCGGCCAGCGCCCCGAAGAGCCGGGCCGCAATGCCGGGCCGGTCGGGCACGCCGACGACCGTGACCTTCGACTCCGAGAAGTCGTGCGTCACGGCGCTGATTATCGCTTTTTCCATGATGTCATCCTCGCTCTTGACCCATGTCCCTTCACCCTCATGGAAACTCGAGCGCACGTGCAGCGGGACGCTGTAGTTACGCCCGTACTCGACCGACCGCGACTGCAGGACCCTCGCCCCGGTAGCCGCCATCTCGAGCATCTCCATGTATGATACCTCGTCGAGCTTGCGCGCCTGCGGCACGACCCTGGGGTCCGCAGTGAAGACGCCGTCGACGTCGGTGTATATTTCGCAGCAGTCGGCGTGCAGCGCCGCCGCCAGGGCGACCGCGGTGGTATCCGAACCGCCCCTTCCCAGCGTGGTTATCTCGCCTTCGCTGGTCACGCCCTGGAACCCCGCGACTATCACGACCCGTCCCTTGCGCAGCTCCTGGACCACGCGGTCCGCGCCGATGTGCCTTATCTTGGCCTTGGTGTGGCCGGTGTCCGTGAGGATCTCGACCTGCTGGCCGGTCATGCTGATTGCGTCCTGCCCCAGCTCGTCGAGCGCCATCGCCAGCAGCGCCATGGAGACCTGCTCGCCGGTGGAGAGCAGCATGTCCATCTCGCGCTCCGGCGGCGTCTTGGAGATCTGCGCCGCAAGACCGACCAGGTTGTCGGTGGTGTCGCCGAGCGCGCTCACCACCACCACGACGTGGTCGATCCGCTTCTTGCTCTCGACCACGCGGCGTGCCACGTTCTTTATCTTGTCCACGTCGCCGACGGATGTCCCGCCGAACTTCTGTACTACCAGCGACAAAGTTCTCCCCGCCCAGTGTAGAACGAACCCCGTGAAACTGCGGGGTTCGGTTAAATAGTATAACCCAACATAAGAGCGCGGTCAGGCGCTCTCATTAAGTCTAAACGTGGGAGCTCGAAGGAAGTTCACGGGCCGGACAGCGCGCACGAGACGACACGCTTTATTTCTACTGGTCAGTAGATACTTTTGTTTCTTGGGGGTTGGGGAGAGTCTTGACGGGGGTGGGGTAACCTTTTACGAGCGATTCGCAGCGTCTCCCGGAGCACAGAGAGTCTGCTGATTTCAAAGACNNGCAAAAGGGTCACCCCGCCCCCGCCCCATTAAACCTTGCTGCGCTCGGATTCCTTGTAGCGAAGGACGCTCTTGTCCAGCGGGCCGAGCTTCCTGGCGATCTCGACGATGTTCTTGACCGCCTCGGCCCACTTCTCGCCCTCGGCGGCGGAGATCCAGGCCAGCTGCAGGCGATCGGGGTCCATCCCCAGGTCGGCAAGGTAGTCCTTCAGCGCGAAGAAGCGCGCCTCGGTCATCAGGTTGGCGCTGATGTAGTGACAGTCGCCGATGTGGCAGCCGGACATCAGCACGGCGTCGGCGTTGTGGCGGAACGCCTCGAGCACGTAGAGCGGGTCGATGCGCGCCGAGCACATCAACCGGATGATGCGGACGTTGGGCGGGTACTGGAAGCGGCTGACCCCTGCCAGGTCCGCGCCCGCGTACGAGCACCAGTTACAGGTGAAAGCCAGGACCTGCGGCTGGAAGTCGGGCCCCGG
>PMJJ01000102.1:0-99780 GCA_003157385.1 Actinomycetota bacterium
AAACCTACTTTCTTGTATTTCTTTCCCGCCGTCATGATAAGGGTGTTCCTCTCACGGTTCTTTAAGCACTACGACAGGGGAAAGTTGATAAAGAGGTCTCTCGCTTCGCTTGGCGGGATAATCGCCTTGACACTTATCCTCTATATTCCCGTTTTCCTACAGTCGGGCTTCTACGCTTTCAAAGGTGACCCCAGATTCAACGGGGGTATGGTAACACTTCGATGGACGAAGTTTCTCCACGGAATCCCAAGCAACGTCCGTGATATATGGACAGCATTAAATATGGGGATACCTACGTTCGTAATACTCGTTCTCGTAATAGGAATACTCACAGCCCTCGTGTTTTGGAAGCGTATCTCAAAAGTAGGAAACAACCTTCCCCTCATAATCCTTGTATGGACGGCTCTGGTCTACCTTGAACAACGACAGATTGCCTATCCGAGAGTCTTCATCCCGCTGATTCCTCTCTACTTGGGATTCGCTGCAATAGGGCTGTACGCACTAGGAAACCTTGTCGTTGAAAGGGTGAAAAGGGTCAGGCCGGTAAAGGTCAAAACCTATTGGTCATACATACTGCTTTTCGCACTGGTTGCGATACTCGCTTTTTCGATTGTGGCATATCAGGCTCCGTATCAGTTGAGTGAGTGGGGAGAAATAAATGGGGCCACGATGAGGGACGCAAAAAAGGTAACGGCTGTCTTGAAGAAAACACTGAAACCCGGCGACATGGTGTTCACAGAACCGGGGCTGGGAACAAACCCGCTGGAATACTACTTTCGCCAGTACAAGATACCGACGACCTATCTCATGTGTGACGTGTCCCAACAAAGCCACTGGGAAAAACAAATGGGAGACTTCATGATACGAAGTTTCCAGCCCAAAGACGTTGGGAAGATAAAGAGGGCCATTTTCGTAACTGCTTTCAGAGAACAACAGCCTCCAAAGACCGTGCTGTTCTACGCCCAGTTCGAGTACTACCTCGATTATGCCAACTTCAAAAACATCGGAAATATCTATGAGACTGACTGGTCTGCCATAACGGTTTTTAAGAGAATCAAAGCGGCATCTAATAAGTGGTGAAGCATCAAACGTCGAATTATACAGCTAACAACTTTTCTCTTGTCTGTCTTGAGACCTTGAATATCTCTGCTATGGGCCAGTCAAGAAATCGGGGCAAGAGTGTGTACGACGCTGGTTTGGGTGTTGGTGGAGTTCGTCAGGCAGGTGACCTACAAGGCACAGGAAAGAGGGTGTCTTGTTTAGCCTAGAACATATCAGACAAGATACTGCTGCTCCAAGCGTTTTGATTTCTAATCCGGGGCTTTTCATACAAGCCTTTCCGAACCGCACCTGCGTGGAACTGCACTGATGTTCCGGACCTCTCACGGAACAAAGAAGGCCGACCAGGAGGCCGGCCTTCCAAGTGCATCAATACTGCCTAGATCGAGTGACCTGGAATGGAACCTGGACACGCCGTCGCGGGTGGTACTCCCGTAATCGTGTTACCGCCGGCCAGCGAGTACGTACCCGGAGCCGCGCTGGATGGACACGTAGGGTCACGCTTCAGCCATGTCGTGCTAAGCACATTGGCACAGGTGCCATTGCCGGGCATCATGTCGTAATAACCATTGTAGGCGTTAATGGCGCTGTCAATGGTCCTCAGGTTGGACTGGCAGGTCCTCCTCTTGGCCGAGTTTGTCGCGGCCAGATAGACCGGGACGGCGATGGCCACAAGAATTGCGATAATGAGGATAACGATCATGAGCTCTATAAGGGTGAAACCCTTCTGCCTGCTGTGAAGCCTCTTCATTCAATTCACCTCCTCTCAGCACACCAAAATACTCTTCTTCTACATATTTATCGGTATGACGAACAAAGAACTTTAATTGTTCCCCTTATCTCGCACAACTACTTGATCATCGTGATGACACGGAAGATCGGCAGGTAGAGCGCGATGACGATCAGACCGACGGTGACTCCCAGGAACATCATCAGCAACGGCTCGAGGGTGGACGTCAGGCTGTCCACTCCGGCGTTCACCTCGGTATCATAGAACTCGCTGACCTTGCCTAGCATCACGTCCAGGGCACCTGTCTCCTCGCCGATGGCGATCATCTGGGTGACCATGGGCGGGAAGACCGCGGCCTGGCTGAGCGGCTGGGCGATAGTCTCGCCCTCCTTGACACCGGCGCGTACGTCCTCGAGGGCCCTGGTGACGACCATGTTGCCCGTAGTCTCACCAGTGATCTCCAGGGCTCCCAGGATGGGCACGCCCGAGGAGAGCAAGGTCCCGAGGCTTCGCGAGAACTTCGACATCGCGGTCTTGTGGAACAGGCTGCCTACAAAGGGTAGCCGCAGCTTCATCTTATCAATGGCGTAGCGACCTTTATCCGTCGCCTTGAATCGCCTCTCCGCTATCACGAAGCCGACGATGCAGGCGATGATCACGAGGCCTCCCCAGCCGCCGACGAAATGGCTGATCCCGACCAGTGCTTTGGTGAATGTCGGCAGGTCGCCGCCCAACTGCTTGAACATGGCGGTGAATCGGGGCACGACGAAAACGATCATACCGGTCAAGAGGATAAGGGAAAGGCCCAGAATGGCTATTGGATAGGTCATGGCCGACTTGACCTTTTTGCGGATCTCGGCCTCCCGCTCCAGCTGGTCGGCGACCCGCAGCAGCACGTCGTCGAGCATGCCGCCCAGCTCACCGGCCCTGACCATCGCGACGTACAGATTGGGGAAGGCCTCAGGGTGTTTGCTCAAGGCCTCCGAGAGCGAGCGCCCGGCCTCGACCTCTCTCTGGCAGTCGGTGATAATATCCGCAAGCGAGCTCGACTCGGTCTGCTGGGCCAGGATGCTCAGGCACTTGATCAGCGGCAGACCCGCGTTGATCATGGTGGCGAACTGGCGGGTGAAGATAGTCACAGCTTCGGTCTTCACCTTCACACCGAAGATGTGGATCTCTTTCTTGCTCAGGCTGACCTTGACTTCGTCGACGCTTACGACGAAGTAGCCCATCTGGCGCAGCTTGCCGGCAAGGACATCCGAGTTCTCGGCCTCCAGCGAGCCAGTTATCTCGCGGCCTGTGCGGTCCCTGACGGTGTAATTGAACTGGGTGGCCAATTTAGAACCTCCCGATGTGATCCAGACGGCATCACCGCCCGGCGTTCACCCTCATACTTGTAATGTTAGCACCTATTCTTAACTATATAAACGGAAGTTAACACGTAATTGGTTACTATTGGCAACTTATTTGCTTATCGGCCCACCAGGCGCCTGAAGTCATCCTTGTTGTGCGCCCGAGCCAGCCCGGTCTCGTAAGTGATCTGCCCGGCCCGGTAGAGCGCCGCCAGGGATGCGTCCATCGTCTGCATCCTGAGCTGGCCACCCGCCTGCATGGCGGAATATATCTGATGGACGCGCGAATCGCGGATCATGTTCCGTATTGCCGAGGTCGCGATCATGATCTCGACTGCCGGGACTCGCGACCGCCTGTCCTTGGTGGGCACGAGCTGCTGGGTCACGATCGCCTGTATGGTTGACGCCAGCTGAAGCCTGACCTGGGCCTGCTGGAACGTGGGGAAGACATCGATGATGCGGTCGATGCTCTGGGGAGCGTCCTGGGTGTGGAGGGTGGCGAACACCAGGTGGCCGGTCTCAGCCGCGGTCAGAGCGGTCTGGATGGTCTCGAGGTCTCTCATCTCGCCGACCAGTATGACGTCGGGATCCTGGCGCAGGGCGTACTTCAGGGCGTTGGCGAACGAGTGGGTATCCGAGCCCACCTCGCGCTGGTTGACGATGCACTTCTTGTGCAGGTGGAGGAACTCGATAGGGTCCTCGATGGTGATGATGTGCTCTTCCCTGGTGGAGTTTATGAGGTCCATGATGGCGGCGAGGGTGGTGGACTTGCCCTGACCGGTCGGGCCGGTCACGAGGATAAACCCCCTGGGCAGTCTCGCGAACTCCTTGACTACCATCGGGAGCATCAACTCTTCGATCGTCTTTATCCTGTAGGGGATGATCCTGAAAGCTGCGCCCACGCTGTTCCTCTGGAAGTAGGCGTTCACGCGGAAGCGTGCGCTGCCGGGGACCGAGTAGGAAAGGTCGAACTCCAGGTTGCTCTCGAGGGCCTCGCGCTGGCGGGCGGTGAGGATGCTGTACACCATCTCACGAGTGTCATTGCTGGTCAGCTTAGGCATGTCCATGCGCTGAAGCACGCCGTTGATCCTGAGCACCGGAGGCACGCCCACCGTGATGTGCAGGTCGGAAGCGCCCCGCTTGATCACTTCCTCCAGCATCTCATTGATGTCCAGCCTCAAACTCTGCTGTGCCACAGTGCACCTCCGATTGGTCACGGCTTACATAACTACCCTGAGGACCTCTTCTATAGAGGTTATACCTTGCTTGACCTTATTGAAACCATCCTGGCGCAGCGGCACCATGCCCTTGTCGCGAGCCACCACGGTTATCTCTCGCGCCGTCCCCATGTTGACGATGACCTTCTCGACCTGCTCGTCGATCGAGAGCACCTCGTAGACGCCGATCCTGCCCCTGAAGCCTGTGTGGTTGCAGAACGGGCAGCCCTTGGGGTTGGCTTTGAAGACGGTCACGGTCTCTGCATCGTCAGGCGGAAAACCGATCTTCTGGAGGTACTCGGCCTCGTAGACGGCCTCCTGTCTGCACCTCTTGCAGAGCTTGCGCGCGAGCCTCTGGCTGACGACGCTGTCGACGGCGGACGCGATGAGGAAGGGCTCGACCCCCATCTCGATCATTCGGGTTATCGCGGAAGGCGCGTCATTGGTATGCAGGGTGCACAGGACCATGTGGCCGGTCAACGCCGACTCGATGGCCATCTTGGCCGACTCGGAGTCACGGATCTCGCCGATCATGACTATGTCGGGATCGCATCTCAGGATCGAGCGCAAGGTCGCGGCGAAGGTGAGGCCGACCTTGGCGTTGACCTGGACCTGGTTGGTTCCCTTGAGCTGGTACTCGACCGGGTCCTCGACGGTGATGACGTTAACCTCGCGCCTGTTGAGCTCGGTGAGCGCCGCATAAAGCGTGGTGGTCTTGCCGGAGCCGGTGGGGCCGGTGACGATACAGGTGCCGTACGGCTTCTGGAAAGAGTCGGTGAACATTTTCAGGGGCTCGGGCGAGAGCCCGAGTTCGGAAAGGGACATTAGGATGCTGGCGCGATCCAGAACCCTCAGGACGATCTTCTCGCCGTGGACGGTGGGAACTGAAGCGACGCGGACGTCTATATGCTTGCCCGCGGCCTCGAGTGCGAAACGACCGTCCTGCGGGATGCGCCTCTCGGCGATGTTCATGTTGCCGAGAATCTTGAGCCTGGAGACGATTCCCGGATGTATCCTTTTCGGCGACCTCCGGGTCTCCCGCAGCACTCCGTCTATCCTGTATCGTATCCGCACATCCTTCTCACCGGGCTCGATGTGAATGTCGCTGGCGCCCTCGTGCACGGCCTCGCTGATGATCAGGTTCACGTACTTGACGATGGGAGCTTCCTCGCCGGCCTCCTGCAGGTCCTCCTCGTCCTCCTCGCCGGCTATGTCCTCCAGCGCGGGGAGGTCCTCCAGGGTGTCGTCCATGTCCACACTGGTGTGAAGATAACGGCCGATCGCGGCCGAGATGTCGTCCTTGGTCGTGACGACGGGCAGTATCTCCATGCCCGTCATTATTCGCAGGTCGTCAAGGGCGAACACGTTGGTGGGGTCCGCCATGGCCACCATCAGCTTGCTGTCCTCGTAGTCGATCGGGATGACCATGTACCGGCGGGCGAGACCCGCGTCCACCAGAGTGGCGGCTGCGGGATCGATCGGGTAGTTGTTGAGGTCGACGTAACGTATCCCGATCTGCTCGGCCAGCACCGAGGTGAGCTGACCTTCGGTGAGGACACCCTTGTCAATAAGCACGCGGCCGAGCGACTTGCCCGTGGTCGAGTGCTCATCGAGCGCCTCGTCGAGCTGCTCCTCGTTTATGAGCTTGTTCTCCAGCAGGAGCCTTCCCAGGCGATCCTGTTTCGGCTTCTCCATCGGTCCCTTTCAGTCATCTCATCCCCGTCCGGCGCGGAGCCGGCCCGGGCTCTATATGTGCGCCTCTTCCAGCGCACGCAACAGTGCCACCCTCATGACCTCGACGGGCGCGTCGAGGCCCGTCCATATCTCGAATGCGGCAGCCGCCTGATAAAGCAGCATGCCCTTGCCGTCCATCACCTGCGCCCCTCGAGCCTCCGCCTCCTGAAGCAGCGGCGGCTGGTAGAGCGAATAGTTGAGGTCGCACACTATCTGGTTCTTGTTCAACAGGGAGACCGGCACGCGCAACGAACCGTTGAAAGTCGTAAGGGGCGTCGCGTTTATTATCAGATCGGACTCCGCAAGCACTATGTCGTAATTATCGTCCGGTGACAACCAGGTCACGTCGATGTCCGGCGTGCTCTTGAGTATTATCTCGGCGAGCTGCCTGCTCCGCTCAGGCGACCTGTTGACGATCACGATGGCCTGGCAGCCTGCCAGGGCGAGCGAGACCGTGACGCTGCGCGATGCGCCGCCCGCGCCCAGCACCAGCACCCTCTTGCCCTTCACGTCGTAGCCGAGGTCGCGGACCAGGGCGGTGTAGAAGCCTCGCCCGTCGGTGTTGTACCCGATCAGCTTCCCCTTGTCGATGAAGATGGTGTTGACCGCGCCTACCGACTCCGCGAACATCGCCACCTCGTCGAGTAGCGGCAGCACTTCAGTCTTGAAGGGCATCGTCACGTTGACTCCCGCGAAACGAAGGGCCTTTATCCCGTCGACGCCGGCGGAGAGGTTTCCCTCCTCCACCGGAAGCGGCACGTAGCACCAGTTGAGTCCCAAGTAGTCGAACGCGGCGTTATGGATCGTGGGCGAGAGCGAGTGGTCAAGCGGATTCCCTATGATCCCCACCAGTCGTGTGCTTCCGTCTATGTGCATCCTGCTCTCCAGTCAGAGGGTCCGGCTCGTACGCCGCCCTGCCGCGGGAAGCGCTCACCCGGCTCTCTCCAGGGCTTCGGCCCTCTCCATAACCCGTTCGAGTAACGCGAGGAGAACATCCTTGACGTCGCCCAGCTTTCTCGCGTCACACCTAACGATATCCACATCCGCGATGTGGTCAATATTTTTTCTCACCTTGTCCGGGGACAAGCAGTCTTTTCTATCGGACCTCGTAACCACCAGCACAAAGGGCTTGTCGGACATCGCCTTGAACGCCGCAACTATCCCCCCGGCCTCTTCGAAAGTGTCGGGCTTGCTTCCATCGACCAGAACCACATAGCCCAGCATCCCCTCCGACAGGATCTCCCACATGAAGTCAAACCTGTCCTGGCCGGGGGTCCCGTAGAGATGGAGCACGTACCCATCGGGGAAGGTGATACGGCCGAAGTCCATCGCGACAGTGGTGTTGCACTTCTTGCGTCCGCTTCCCGTCTTGCGCTCGGTGGAGACCACGTCGATCTCGCTTATCGCACTGATGAACGTCGTCTTGCCCGAGTTGAACGGACCCGTCACCACTATCTTGAAGACTCGCTCCAAGCAATCCCTCCCTCGCCGTCACATCTTCTTGAGGTCGTCAATAATCTTCTTAACGGACCCCTTGTCCACCTCTTTTGATCCTTTGCGGCTTTTCTTCTCCTTCTTACTCTTCTCGCCGGTGCCCTGCCTCTCGCTCATCGGGATGTGGCGCTTCTTGTCCTGCACTCCGCCGGCCAGCTCGAGCAGCTCCTGCTCCAGCTCGAAGGTCTCCAGATCGACCAGGCTGGTGCCCGCCCCGCGCTTGCCGCGCACGATCATCCCTGGCCCTTCCTCTTCCTCTTCCTCGAGCTCTGGGGTGATCTCGGGCGACGCGGCGACCTCCACCTGGGCGATCTCCTCATCGAAGACCGGCTCGGGTTCGAGCTCTTCGACCTGCTGTCCCGTGGCGGCACGGGTGTCGCCGCCGGTGATCTCGCGAAGGGCATCGATCTGGTCGAAGAAATCATCGGAAACCTGTTCGCCGACCCCTGCCTGCTCCGCAGTGGCGGGCTCCTGCGAGCCCCCCAGCGTCGCGGGCTCGGCGTCGAACATGACGGCCTCGGCGTCAAAACCGGCATCGGACGTCTCTCCGGTGACAAAGGTCGCCGGCTCCGAGTCGAGTATCATCGCCTCAGCCTCGAGCGGCGACTCCGCGGCCACACCGGCCTCCGTGGTCTCGCCGAACACTATCTCCTCGGTCACGATCTCTTCGCCCTCGTCGACCACGGCCACTTCTTCGGCGATGTCGGCGGCCTCCAGCAGCTGCTCCTCGAGGGCCGCGATCTCTACCGCGGGGACGGCCGAAGCGGTCTCCTCCGCGGCCGGCTCTGGTGGCTCCTGAGGTTCGGCGACTTCCGGCGCGGCCTGCGGTCTCAGCGAATCGATCGGGATGACTTCGGCTTCCTCCGCGGCGCCCCGCGTAGTCTCTTTTTCCGGCTCGATGGCCAGAGGGGGAACACCCTCGTCCCTTGAAGCGCTGGCTTCCTCAAGCTGCAGCACTTCCGCATCGGAGCCTTCAAGGAGCACCTCGGCCTTCGCCGCTTCGGCGGTCTCGGTCTGCGCCGTGATCTCCTCGATGAGCTGAGGCACCTCGAGAACGTTGTCGACCTCAGCGGGGGCCTCCGCGACTGCCGGCTGGCTTGCCGCGGCGACCTCGGTCCCCGCCTCGTCCGTGGCGGCCGCGACTGCCTCAGACTCCTCCAGAACCATCTCGGCTTCCTCGACGGCGGTGACCGGTTCGGCCACCTCCTCGGGGACGATATCCACGCCGATGTCTTCCGCGGTCACCAGCTCGAAGGTGTCCTCGCCGTCGATGACCGGCGCGCCCTCCACCAGGACGAACTCAGCCTCGGGCTCGGTCTTGCCGAACTGCAGGACCTGCCCGCCGGCTTCGCTCTGCTCCGCCTCCGCGGCAGCCGTCACGGGCTGTGGTTCAGCTTCGGCCGCGGTCTCGGCCTGTTCCTCGGCGGTCGCCTCCTCCGCGTGCTGCGTCTCTCTAGGCTCGACGATGGGGTAGGTCGGCTGGTCGAAAGCCAGCAGCTCTTCCCTGCTCAGGTCACGCGGCTGCGGCGAAACCTGCAGAAGCCTCTCTATCTCCTCTTCCGTGGGCAGGGGCGGGGCCTGCTCGGTCTCGTCGATCAGCGGCACCACGACGGACTCGGATTCTATGTCCTCCTCGATCGCGTCGGTGGCCTCGAAGAAGTCGAACTCCTCTGCGGTGGGGACTTCGGTCTCGGGCTCGGCCTCCTCGGGGACGACCGTCTCGACGGCCATCACTTCCGGCTCCTCGACCGCTGTCTCGAGCTCGGCCGGCGCCTCGGGCTCGGCCGCCTCAGCGGCCGGCTCCTCCATGACGTCCGGCTCGGGCTCCTCGATGACGCTCTCGGCCGGCATCTTCTCGAGCACGGGCTCCGGGACCGCCTCTGCCACCTCGGCCGGCACAGGCTCGGGGACAGCTTGAACCGATGGTTCCTCAGCGACCTCAGCAGGCGCGATCTCCGATGAGATGACCGGCTCGGGTTCCTCGATGACGCTCTCAGCCGGCATCTCCAGGTCCTCGTCGAGGCGGCCCAGGCCGCCCCTCTGGCCGGAGGACTTCTTGGCCCCGCCCCTCAGGCGTGACAGGTGACCGGCCCACTCCATCGGGATGTCGCCGGGCTCCTCGAACTCCTCCATGTCGTCGGCCCTGGCCTCGGCCTCGGCCGACGCGACATCAAGAGCTCGCTCCGCATCGTCGGCCCGGCGCTCGGCTTTCTCTTTCTGTTCGGTCTCCTGGAAGGCCAGCAGCTTGTCGTTGTCGGTTGCTTCCTTGAGCGCGAGCGACTTGTAGTAATCGACCAGGCTCTGGCCGGGCGCCGGCTCGACGTCCCTGGCGGCCGGGGGCTCGGCTGCGGAGTCGTGGATGATGAGCGGCTTCTCCTCTTCGGCCGGCGTGGTCTCCGCCGCGGATACCTCGGGGGTCTCTACCTCTGCCGTCGCGGCGGGCTCCTCCGCCTCGGCCGCGATCTCCTCCAGCGCGGCGGGCTCGGCTTTGGGAGCTTCGACCTCTTCGGCGGCTTCGGCGGCTTCGGCAGCTTCGGCAGCTTCAGCCGCTTCGGCAGCTTCAGCCGCTTCGGCATCTTCCTCTTCCGCCTCGATCGGTTCGGCCTGCTCGGCGGGCTTCCTGGTCCTGCGGCGCTGCTTGCGCCGAGTCTTGAGCGAGTCGTCGACCTCGTCAACTTCCTCGACCAGGACCTCGTCCGGCTCGGAGTCACCAACAGTGATCTCCTCGACGGCCTTCTTCTTTAAGGGGGACTTGCGCCGCGTTTTCCGCCCTGACGCAGCTGACTCCGCAGCCGCGACCTCAGGCTCCTCGACGGGGGCCGCTTCGGGCGCCTCTGGCTCGTCCGGTGGGGCCTCGACCATGCTTGCGGCTTCCGGCGCCGGCGCTTCTTCAGCAAGCCTGTCTATCTCATGTTCCAGCACGCCGGGCCCCGCGGCTTTGCCGGCTGACTCCTTGTCGGCCAGCTCCACCAGGCCGGCGGTGACCAGCCCGTACAGCGCCTTGCAGGTGACCAGGGCGCTCTGCCCGGACTTCTCGATGATGTCGCGCACCGTGCTCTCGCCGTCCACGTGGTAGAGCACCAGCCACTCCTCGCTGGTGAGGTTGACGTCGGTGGCATCCTTGCCCGGGACCTTGGTCAGCTTGAACACCGCATCCAGCGACGGGACCTTCTTCTCGATCTGGTACCACTCGTCGAGCCTGCGGCTGCCCTCCATGATCAGGTCCTCGGTGCTCATCGAGAGCCCGATGTCCTCCTCAGGGAATATCTGGCTGGGATCGAAGTCGAAGGTCCCCTCCGTCCAGCGAAGGAGGTGGAAGACAGCGTCCCGTATCTGCTCCTCGACGAAGACCTCCAGCGACTCCCGGCTGAGGTAGCCGAGCTCGACCAGGATGTTGCCCAGCCTCTGGCCTTTGCGGGTGGTCTTCTGCAGGTCGAGCGCCTCGTCGATCTGGCCCTCGTTGACCATTCCTGAGGCGACCAGACGTTCACCGAGCGGGGATCTTTTCCAGTTGTGGGTGGCGAAGAATACGTTTCCGTTGCGGAAGCAGACATAACCCTTCGCATCACCGTTGGTGATGTTAAGAGTTCCGTTCTTCTTCCCGAAATGGATCAGCTGAAACAGGTCGGGAAGGCTGAAATCCCTCAAGCTTCCCTTCAGAGGCATATCGTCCCTGCCAGTCTATTCGTACTCCACCTGGAGATGGGATTCGATTATCGCGGCGATGGCCTTGGCCGCGTTCCGTATGTCGTACAGGACCAGGCCAAGCTTGCTCCCCCGGCGGACGATGGCGTTGAGCACAGCGTCCTCTCCGGCCGAGAGCAGGAACACGTAACCATCGGTGCCCTCGACGAAGACCTGGGCCAGCTCGCCGCGTCCGAGCTCGTGGGCCGTACGCTCACCGAGGCTCAACAGCGCCGCCGACATCGCCCCCAGGCGGTCCTCTTCATAACCATCCGGCAGAGCGCTGGCCATGACGAACCCGTCCATGCTGACGACTGCCGCGGCATCGATGTCTTGGGTCTTTTCGAGCAGGCCTTTCAGGGCTTGCTCCAGCTCGTTCTGTTGGGCACCGTCCAACCGTGCTACCTCCATGCCCCGCGAATTCACAGGCGAAGTCGAAAGAGACCCTTCAGGACCGTAGGAAGCCCCCGTACTCGGCGGGCGTGGGGAACTGCTTGCCTCCCGGGCGAAAGCATCTCTTCTGGTTAATTCTATCACACGACCTCATTGACCTCGCATTGACGAAATCAGATGATATCCGCCAGTCTCTGGGCACACCTGTTGACCTCGAGGAGAGTCATTCCCATCTTCGCCGCGTTGTCCACTGTACACGCAAGAAGCGCGTCGTCGTTCACTTTGACCACCACCAGGTCGCCCGCCTCCCCGCGCAGGTACACCTGGTCGAGGTTGCCCCTGGAAAGCTCGCTCGCCACCCTCTCGCCCGCGGCAATGAGTGAAGACGCCGTCGCGCTCATTACCTCCTCCTCCATGCCGTCGGGCATGTCGCTCGCGAGCGCCATAGCGTCAGAGCTTATGAGCACGACCGCCTGGACTCCGTTGCTGTCCGACCTGAGTTCTTTCAGCGTTTCAAGCATCTGTTGTTCTCGGCTACCTGCCACGATTCCCCCTGACCTCAACGCAAAACCTGTATCTTTACTATCGGAAAGTAAGCCCGCGATAATGAGTTGGACAGCTATATTATGCGGCTAACGGGCCGAGTTGGATAGACATCCGGCTGGCCCTCGGCGGCAGGCAGCGCTCCAGTGATCATGATGGCAGCCGAACGGCAGAACTCCACGCAGGTGAAGCAGCATATGCATCCCCGGGGATCGGCGACCTCGACCTGGCCGTTCTCGGCAAGCACCAGCACCGGCAGAGCGACATCGCTTCCGCTCTGAGGACAGAGGCTGACGCAATCGCCGCACGCCACGCAGCGCTCACTCACAACACGTATCTCCGGCATTCGTCCCTCCTTGCTCCGTCACACAGGTACCCTGGCATTCGAGCACCGCTGCATCCACGCCTGCTTCGTTCGGCTCCCTCGGAGTACTCGATTAACACGACTCGGTAGCGCGCCTTGCAGGCGCGGTGCCCCGAGGCTCTCGGTGCGTCAAGCGACCTGTGGAACGGAACATTAATGTGTGCCGCATGGCACGCAGGGGCTGAAAGACCTCACCGCCATCTGCAGCCTGGCCGCCGCCGACTCACCGATGTCAATGCCGCCGACGGTCCGCGCCGCGACGCTCGTCAGGTGCTCGTTCAGCGTCTTGTAGTTGAACTGAAGCGGGCTGCAGACACGGTAGTCGGATACGGCCCCGAGCGCATCGAGCTCGACCTGGTGGACCAGCAGGCCTCGTGGCGAATCTATGACCGCGCGGCCGGCGCCCGCGGCGGGGGCAAGACTGGTCCAGCACTCCCCGTCATAAGAGATCGAGGAAAGCAGCCGCTTCGCCTTCTCCCAGGCCCACACGGCCTCGAGGGCCAGCGACATCAGGAAGAAGAACTCGCTGTCCAGCGGGTGCTCCCACTGCTCCAGCAGGCGCGCGCGTTCCATCGCGGCCAGCGGCGTATCCTCACCGAACCCCATGTTGACGCGGGCGAGCGGACCCACCAGCTGGCAGTCGAACCCATCGACGGTCAGCGGCTTGACGAAAGTCCAGTCGATCTCCTCCTCAACCAGCGAGGATAGAAACTCGTCGAAGCTTAGAGCACGAGGCTCCCCGCCGGCGAACGGCGCGGTGGCGACCTCCGTTCCGAGGAGAGCGGCCAACCCGTCGGTGACCGAGCACATGTAGCTGCCGGGAAGCGGCGTGCCCGTCTCCATCATCCTCGACTCGCGGCGGGTCAGCATCTCCGCCAGGCGGACCGTCTCGCGCAGTTCGTCCTCGCAGGACGCCAGAAGCGCCGAGGCCGTCTCGATCTCGGAGGGAGCCGGCAGGCGCGATACGCCCCCCGGCAGTATCACCGGGATGCGGAAACGGTTGCCCGCGATGATGTCGAGCGTGTCGTAGATCGCTGTCATCGCGTGCGACAGCCTGCTCACGAACTCCTGGTCGACCATGTATATGCCGGTGACGTTCTTGACCGCCGCGTCAGACGTCGGGAGCGCGAAGTCCGGAAGGGCGCAGTAGGTTATCGTCGCAAGGTGGGACGACGCGAGCAGCAGCCAGCAGATGAGCTCGCGCAGTGTTCCCGCCGCTGCGGGCACCCGGGTTCCACAGGCGGACTCGACAGCCATGCACGAGGCCAGCTTGTGGAACGGTCCGCAGACGCCGCAGGCCGTGGAGAGCACCTGCGGGACCCGCTGCGCGGGCATCCCCACCGCCATCCTGTCGGTGCCCCTGTAGTCCAGCGCCCTGAACCGGGCCTCGGCGACATTGTGATGAGGGTCGAAGAGCACCTCGATGTCCGCGCGGCCCTGAATGCGCGTGACCGGATATATACGCACTTTCTGCCCGGCCAGCTCGTTGCCGGTGACGTTCATCTCATCCACGCGGCACCTTCCCTCTCACTTTGAACATCGCGACGGGATCGCAAGCCGTGTAGGTGTATACGACGTCCAGCATACCCTCGACCTGCGCGGCGACCTTGTCGCGGCGGGCGCCGGTGGTGCGGGCGACGCAGGAGACCATGTCCGAGTAGAGCGAGTGGAGCTGCGAGGAGAGGACCGCGTCAGATGGGCCGCGGCAGCCCGAGCACACGGTCCCGACGGACGGGCAGGACGCGTTACAGCCGCCGCGGGTCACCGGCCCCAGGCACAGGAGGCTCTCGTTGAGGAGGCAGACCCCTTCGCCCGATGCGGGCCCTGAGCTCGACGAGACGGCCCTGGCCGGACCCCTGCGGGCGACCCTGCGGTCGCACTCGGAGCAGACCGTGGCGTCGTGGCGCAGCGGCTGCACGCCCTCCATCAACGCCTTGACGGTCTCGAAGAGTATCCCGGTCGGCGGCGGGCAGCCGGGCACGTACATCTCAACGCTCATCACCTGGTCCAGTGGGCGGGCCTCGGCGAACACGCGGGGGAGGACGTCTTCGTCCTGGCTCCGTTCGATCTCGAGCCGGCGGAGGCCGGCGACGCCGCCGTAGACCGCGCAGGTTCCCACGGCGACTATCTTCCTGCTGGTCCGGGCCACCTCTTCCGCAAGCCTGAGTTCCTCGGCGTTCCTGACACAGCCGCTCATCAGCACCACGTCAGAGGGCGTGATGGAACGCCTGTCCACCAGCAGGCTGGAGAAACCGATGTCGTGCTCGCTCAGGAGCGAGACCAGCGGCTCGCCGGCGGCGAGGAGCGAAGCCTCGCAGCCGCCGCACGCGCCCAGCGCCACCGTCGAGACGTACATCAGACCCTCATCTCCACCAGTATCTTGCAGGCCCGCGGGCCGCAGTGGGCTATCTTCATGTCGACGCGCGTCCCCAGCGAGCTCTCCATCGCCCCCGCCATATAGCCGTGCACCGCCTGGCAGAGAAGCCCGCCCGGGTTGGAGCCTACCGTCCTTCCCAAGTTCATCAGCGGGCATCGGCCGAAGACGAGCCAGGTCGAGCGGCGGCCGTTAGACTCCATCCAGTTATCCTCCTGGCCGGGGTCCATCCATCTCTCGAAGCGCCAGACCTCCTCACCTTCCGCCAGCGCGGTGCGCAGAGCCTCGTCGAAGTCGTCGGTCCTGGCCAGCGCTTGCCCCTGCGAGCAGCCGGCATCCCGCCCGGACTGGTACATCATCGCGGGTGCGCCCTTGCCGAGGACGCCCTCGGCCGCAGCGTCCAGTATGAACGCCAGGCGCATCAGCGTCTTGAGCTCGGCCTCGTATCTGGAGGCTTCCATCTGGGCCATCCGACCCTCCGTGTCGTCGTCTCTACTTGCTCTGCTGACCTTTCCAGCGCAGGAATTGTGCGTAGTCGGCCGTGAAGCTGTGGTGGCCGTCAGGATTTGTGAGTATGAAGAAGAGGTAGTCGGTCGACGCCGGAAAGAGCGCCGCCCGTATAGACTCGAACCCGGGGTTGCAGATTGGGCCCGGCGGCAGCCCGTCGACCTTATAGGTGTTGTACGGCGAGTTCACCTGCAGGTCCTGGTCGGAGAGCTTCGGCTTCCACTGGCCCAGCGAGTAGAGCACCGTCGAGCACATCTCGAGCTTCATCTTCTTCTTCAACCTGTTGTAGATCACGGAAGCAACCATTGGCCTCTCCTCGGGGACCTTTACCTCTTTTTCGATGATGGATGCGACAGTCACTATCTGGTAGGGCGTGACACCCAGCTGCGCCGCCCGGTTCCATTCCAGGTCAGCGGTCTCTTTGTGAAAATCGCTCAGCATCATGTTGACGGCCTGGTGCGCGGTCGTCAGTGATGTGACGTCGTAGGTGTTGGGGAAGAGGAAACCTTCCACGTTGCCGTTGGCGCCCGCCAGGAACGCGTAGTTGTAAACGCCGGTCCTGGTGGCCGCCAGGAACTCGGCCGACGTTACGGACCCCTTGGTCTCCTCGTCGAACCTCTTGGCCACCTCTTTGTTGTTCAACCCTTCGGGAAACAACACCGTGTAGGCGCGGGCGGTCGGCTTGTGACCCGCCTGGACCTTCTGGTACACCAGCCAGCCCGCCACGCCCAGCACCACCAGGATCACCACGGCGGCCGACAGCGCGATGGCCGTATTGCGCCTGCGCGTCGCCCGGCGCGCGGCTAGCGCGCGGCGCCTGTCGAGCCTGCCTGGTTGTTCATCGTAATTCGGCAAGTCATCCCTCCGGGAGACCGTCCATGTAACCGCTCAGGATCAGCGCGGCCGCGATCCTGTCAGCGGCCTCACGCCTTTTAGCCCGCTTCACCCTCCCGGAGGCCAGGACCCCTTGGGCCTGCCTCGTCGTCAGCCTCTCGTCCACGAAGACGACCGGAACTTCCACCGCCCCTGCCAACACTTCCGCGAACGCCCGCACCAACCCTGCCTGCTTGCCCTCCGAACCGTCGAGCAGCAGCGGAAGGCCGACGACTATCCTCTCGGCGCCCGTCTCGCCCACCAGTTCCGCGAGCCGCCACACCGAGTCTTCATCCCGCCTGACCGTCTCGAGAGGCTGGGCGGTCTTGCCCAGAGGGTCGCTCACGGCGACTCCGATGCGGCTCTCGCCCACGTCCAGCCCTATCAGCCTCAAAGGCTCCCCTCGAGCTTCTCCATCACGGCTTTCTCAACAGCGGAAAGCGCCTCGTCCATGCTCTCGACGCGCGAGCCGCCCGCAACGGCCATGTCCGCGCGGCCGCCCCCGCCTCCGCCCAGCATCCTGCCGCCGGCGTTGGCGAGGTCTTTGGCATTCAGCCTGTCCGTCAGTGCTTTATCTATCTTGACCACCAGTTGAGCTTTCTCGCCGGCGGAGGCCACCAGCGCCACGCCGCCAAGATTCTTCTTGTTCATTATGACGTCCGCGAGGTCGCGCAGGGCTCCCGCGTCCTCGGACGAGATCTGCGCGAACAGGAACTCCGAACCGCCCGCGGAGACAGTTCGGCCCTGCTCGATCAGGTCTACAGCCGTCTTTTCGGACGACTTCGCCTGGTCTATGGCCGCGGCGCGCTCGAACTCCTTGAGGCGCTCCATCAGGTCCGATATCCTGCCGGGCACCTCTTCGGCCTTCACCTTCAGGATCTCCTCCGTCCGGCCCAGCACGTCGGCGACGGACTTGTAGTGGCTCAGGGTCGCAAGCCCACTGGTCGCCTCTATCCTGCGCAACCCCGCGCCGATGCCGCTCTCGCTGACGATCCTGATCGGGCCAATGCGGCCCGTGCGGTCGATGTGCGTTCCGCCGCACAGCTCCCTGGAGAAATCGCCCATCTCGACCACGCGCACCTCTTCGCCGTACTTCTCGCCGAACAGCGCCATCGCGCCTCCGGCCACAGCCTCGTCGCGCGATGTGACCAGGGTGGCGACGGGGGCGTCGTCCAGTACCCGCGCGTTGGCCAGCCTCTCAATCTCCTCGAGCTCGGCGGGCTCGACGGCCTTGAAGTGAGTGAAGTCGAACCGCAGCCTGTCAGGGCCCACCAGCGACCCGGCCTGCTTGGCGTGGCCCCCCAGGACCTGCCGCAGCGCCCAGTGCAGAACGTGCGTTGCGCTGTGGTTCCTGGCGACCGACTGCCGCCTGGCCACATCGACGATCGCCTCGACCTCGTCGCCGACCGCGATCTTTCCCACCAGCCGGCCCTTGTGGATCGCCATGTTGGGCGCGCCGTAGAAAGTGTCCTCGACCGTGACCTTGCCGGCCGGGCCTTCGATGACGCCAGCGTCGCCGACCTGCCCGCCCGACTCGGAGTAAAACGGGGTGCGGTCCAGGATGACCTCCACTTCGGTGTCGCCCTCGGCAAGTTCGACGGCCCGCTGGTCGGCGATGATGGAGACGACCCTGGAGGCGAGCCGATCGCAGGTGTAGCCCTCGAAGCAGGAGCCTCCCACCTGGTCGCAGACCAGCGCGTAGACTCCCGCCTCCTCGGCGGCCTCGCCCTCGCGGGAGAGCCTGGCCCGAGCGCGCTGCTCCTCCATCAGCACGTCGAAGCTCTCACGGTCGACCTTCATGCTCTGGTCGGACGCGATCTCCTCTGTCACCTCCAGGGGGAAGCCGAGCGTGTCGTGCATGTAGAAGACGGTCCTGCCGTCGATGGTGTCCTTGCCGTTGGCGCGGTGCTCGTCGATGACCTCGGCCAGCAGCTCTATGCCCTGCTCCAGGGTCTGGCCGAAGCGCTCCTCCTCCGAGGAGACGACCCCGGTAACCAGCCGGTGATGCTCCTTGAGTCCCGGGTAGACGTCGCCGAGCAGCTCGACCACCACGTCGGACAGGCGGTTGATGAAGTGCCCCTCGACCCCCAGCAGCCTGCCGTGCCGCACCGCCCTGCGAAGAAGCCGGCGCAGGATGTAGCCCCGCCCCTCGTTCGATGGGATCACGCCGTCCGAGATCAGGAACGTCGCGGCCCTACTGTGGTCCGCCACGACCTTCATCGAGACGTCGGTGCGCGCCCCGTCCCCCAGCGACACGCCCGAGAGGTCGTGGATGGCCTCGATCACCGGCGCCATCAGGTCCGTCTCGAAGATCGTCGAGACGCCCTGCTTGAGCGCGGCGACCCTCTCGAGCCCCATGCCGGTGTCGATGTTCTTCCTGGGCAGCGGCACCAGCGAAGCATCGCCCTGCCTGTCGTACTGCATGAAGACAAGGTTCCAGAGTTCCAGGAACCTGTCGCAGTCGCAGCCGGGTTCGCAATCGGGCCCGCAGGAGTATTCCTTACCGCGGTCATAGAGTATCTCGGAGCAGGGGCCGCAGGGCCCGGTCGCCCCCATGTCCCAGAAGTTGTCGTCCGCACCGAGCCGTATCACGCGCTCGGGGTCGACGCCCGGTGTCGACTTCCATATGCCCTCGGCCTCGCCGTCCTCCTCGTAGACGCTCATCCAGAGGGTCGCCGGGTCGATCGCGAGCACCCCGGTGACGAGCTCCCATGCCCAGGGGATGACCTCAGCCTTGTAGTAGTCGCCGAACGAGAAGTTGCCCAACATCTCGAAGAAGGTGTTGTGCCGCGCGGTTATCCCGACGGACTCGATGTCGGTGGTGCGCACGCACTTCTGGACCGAGGTCGCCCGCCTGTAGGTCGTCTTCTCCTCGCCCAGGAAGTAAGGCTTGAACTGGACCATGCCGGCGTTGGTCAACAGCAGGGATGGATCGTTCGGCACCAGCGAGGACGACGGCACCACGCGGTGCTCTCGCTCCGCGAAGAAATCAAGGAATACCTTGCGTATCTCGCTGCTCTTCAAGTGACGACTACCCCTTTCGAAAAGCCTTTTTCGGCGGGCAACACAAAGAAACATTTTAACCCAACGGCCCGGCTTATAGAACGACAGGGGTCAGTGGAGGCGTTAATGGGGACGCGGGAAGGGTAAGCATTTTGCTTGCTGTCCTAGCGAATGCACATATATCCGGTAAACTGGGCGCCGCTGCGGAGGCTACGCAAAACGCTAACCCTTCCCCCGTCAGGACACCCCCCTAAATAAATAACAATTCAAGATGACAACTGACCAGTAGGAATAGATGCTGGCGTGTAATCAAATAATGCAAGTTTTGGCACAACGCTTATGAGTTCTTGGGGGCGAGGTATGCCTTCTTCCGCGGACGTTGAGTCCTCGAAGGGGAGCGGAAGAAGGTATACCGAGCTACTTCTTCTTCCACTTGCTGTAGGCTCGGCCGGCCCCGGCGCTCATGCTGATGGCCTTCACGATGGGAGAGGTCACGACCTCCTGCACCACCTTGGTGGCGCTATTTGCCTTCTGGGACATGGACTCGACTGCGGTGAGTATCCCGTCGACCCTGTCGAGCTCGTTGTTAACGTGGTCCATGGTGGTCTGGAAACGCGTCATGAGAGGGATGGTCTCTATCCTGACGTCATCGAGGAACTGGTTGATGATCCCCGTGGTACGGATGAGCTGGTAGAGCAGCCACGCGGTCAATATGGCGATGACGGCAAAGGCTATGGCCGCGATGAGGCCTGCGACGTATCCCATGCCCACTCCTTTCCTGGTGCGATTCGCGGTTCTCCCCCGGGAGCTTCGCCTGCTACAGACGACTAATATACCATAGTTGAACTGTTCAACCCGGCAAGCCTCACGGCGCGCGTCGTCGTCCCTCAGATGTGCTTCAGACCGAGGTCCTTGAGCTGGCCGGGCGACACCTCGTCGGGGGCTCCGGTGAAGAGGTCGGAGGCCGACTGGGTCTTGGGGAAGGCGATCACGTCCCTGATCGAATCCCGGTGCGCCAGCAGCATGACCAGCCGGTCGAGCCCCAGCGCCAGGCCTCCGTGAGGCGGTGCGCCGTACTCCAGCGCCTCGAGTAGGAAGCCGAACTTGGTCTGGTAATCCTCGGGGGGTATCCCCAGCACGCGGAACATGCGCTCCTGGACAGCCGGGCTGTGGATACGGATGGAACCCCCGCCGATCTCCAGGCCGTTCATCACGATGTCGTAGGCGCGGGCCCTGGCATCGAGGGGGTCGGTCTCGAGCAGCCCCATGGACTCCGGGGTCGGGCTGGTGAACGGGTGGTGCAGCGACTTGTAGCGCTTCTCCGCCGCGTCGTATTCGAGCAGCGGGAAGTCGACGATCCAGGTGAGCTTGAACTCGTCAGCCGGACACAGGTCCATGGAGGTGGCAACAGCCGTCCGCAGGTGGTGGAGTATGTCGTCGCAGGAGGCCTTGTCGCCCGCGAGCAGAAAGGCCGCGTCGCCCGGCTCGAGCTTCATCGCCCCGGTCAGCCCCGCCTTTTCCTCGTCGAGGAGGAACTTCGCCACCGGCGAGCGCAGCGTGGAGTCCTGCTCGACTATCAGCCACACCAGCCCCCCGGCGCCCAGCTCAATTGCGCGCTTGTTCCAGGTGTCGAGCTCGGAGCGCGACATGCCGCCTCCGCCCTCGATCCGCATGCCCCTCACGGTCCCGCCCCCCAACAGCGCCTCCGCGAACACCTTGAAGCCGGTGCCGGAGAAGACCTCGTCCAGGGTGGACATGCGAAGCCCGTAGCGAAGGTCGGGCCGGTCGGTGCCGTAGGTCTCGATCGCCTCGTCGTAGGCCATCCGCGGTATTGGCAGCTCCAAGCCGTGTCCCAGGGCCGCGTTGAAGATGCTATCGAGGAGGCCGTCCACCAGGTCCATCACGTCGCCCTCGTCCACGAAAGACATCTCCAGGTCGACCTGCGTGAACTCAGGCTGGCGGTCGGCGCGGAGGTCCTCGTCCCTGAAGCAGCGGGCGATCTGGTAGTAGCGGTCGAAGCCGGCCACCATCAGGACCTGCTTGAAGAGCTGTGGCGACTGCGGCAGAGCGTAGAAGCGCCCCGGCTGAACGCGGCTGGGCACCAGGTAGTCCCGGGCGCCCTCGGGCGTGCTCTTGCAGAGCTGCGGGGTCTCGATCTCGTTGAAACGCTGCTGGTCGAAGTAGTCGTGGGTGGCCTTGACCACGCGGTGGCGCAGCTTCATCGCGGCCTGCATCTCGTCGCGCCGCAGGTCCAGGAACCGGTAGGAGAGCCTGACTTTCTCGTCGACGTTGGTGTCGTCCCTGATCTCGAAAGGTGGAGTGCGTGAGGCGTTGAGGACCTCGATGTCGGAGGCCACGACCTCGACTTCGCCGGTGGGCATGTCCGGGTTCTGCGTGCCCTCGGGGCGCAGCCTTACCGATCCGGCGACCGCCAGCACGTACTCCGGCCGCACCTCCTCGGCTACGGCGTGGCACTCCTCCGAGACCCGCGGGTCGAACACGACCTGCACCAGGCCCGTGGTATCTCGCAGGTCGATGAATATCAGGCCGCCGTGGTCGCGCCGGCGCGCCACCCAGCCGTTGAGCAGCACCTCGGCGCCGTCGGACGACGCGGCCAGCTCGCCGCACCAGGTGTTCCGCTTCAGCCTGTAGGAGACCTGCCCCGAATCATTTTCAGCCATCTGAGTCCTTGTCTTCCGCCGGCGGCCGCTCCGCCCGAGCGAGGTAATCCTTGACCCGCGGCGTCGCTTGCTTGATCGGGACGGTCCACTGCTCGGACCTGTCCAGGTCTCTTACCGTGGCCTCTCCGCGCTCGAGCTCGTCGGGTCCTATGATCATGACCAGCCGCGCCCGCAGCCGGTCGGCCTGCTTCATCTGCGCCTTGAGGCCGCGCTCCATCGTATCGGCGTCCGCGCTCACGCCCGCGCGGCGCATCTCCATCAGTATCTCCAGCAGCCTGTCGCGGTCGGTCCCGGGAGCTCCGGCGACGTACAGGTCAAGCCCGGGCGGGTTGAAGGGGTCGAGGCCCTGTGCCTGGATGACCATTATCAGCCTCTCGATGCCGAGGCTGTATCCCACCCCGGGGGTCGCCGGGCCGCCCAGCTCCTCGGCCAGGTAGTCGTAGCGCCCTCCGCCGGAGACCGTGTTCTGCGCCCCCAGCCCCTCGAACTGGAACTCGAAGGCCGTGTTGGTGTAGTAATCGAGCCCGCGCACCATCCGCGGGTCGATGCCGAACGGGATGGACATGCGCTCGAGGTGCCTCTTCACCCCGTCGAAGTGCTCTGTGCAGTCCGGGCAGAGTGCGTCACCTATGCCCGGCGCCTCGGCGACCGCCTGCCTGCAGGACTCGTTCTTGCAGTCGAACACCCTCAGCGGGTTCTCGTCGGCCCGGCGCTTGCAGTCCACGCAGAGGGAGTCCCGTACGCGAGTGAGAAACTCGCCCAGCTGCGCGACGTAGGCGGGACGGCAGTCGGAGCATCCGACGCTGTTGAGGAGGAGCGAGTAGCCCTCGAGCCCCAGATGCTTGAAGAGGTGATCGGATATGGCGATTATCTCGGCGTCGCCGAAGGGGTCCCTGCTGCCGATGGCCTCGGCGCCGATCTGGAAGAACTGCCTGAAGCGGCCGGCCTGCGGCCTCTCCCGCCTGAACATCGGCCCGGCGTAGTAGAGCTTCTGGGGCAACCCCTTTGAGGCCAGGCCCTGCTCCAGGAACGCGCGCACCACCGGCGCTGTGCCCTCCGGGCGCAGGGTGAGCCATTCGCCTCCGCGGTCCTCGAACGAGTACATCTCCTTGGTGACGATGTCGGTGGACTCGCCGATGCTGCGTCTGAACAGATCGGTGCTCTCGATGATCGGGGTGACGATGCGCTGGTAACCGTAGAGCGACATGATCCCGCAAGCCGCCTCCACCACGGCGGTGAACTTCTCCGAGGAAGGGTATGTCAGGTCGTTGGTGCCCCTGGGGGCGCGGTACTTGAGCGCCATATCAGTCCTCCACCCCCAGCTCTTTCAGGAACGGGTTGCGCGCCTTTTCCGCGGCCACGGTCGTGGTCGGACCGTGCCCCGGGTATATGACCGTGTCGTCCGGCAGCGGCCAGACGTACTTGCGCACCGAGTCCAGCAGCTCAGAGAAGGAGCCGCCCCGCAGGTCGGTGCGCCCCACCGATCCCTGGAAGACCAGGTCGCCACAGAAGATCCCCGCGCCGGTTATGAACGACATCGAACCCCTGGTGTGCCCCGGGGTCGGAACGACCCTGACCTCGGGTCCGGCCAGGTCGAGCACGCTGTCCGGCTCGAGGTAATCGACGCCACTCCCTTTCGGCTTGGAGACCAGCATCGAGCCAAGCCAGCCCGCCACCCCACTGCCCGATCCCTCGAGCGAGCCGGAGTCTTCGCGGGCGATCAGGACCGGGGCGTCCAGCGCCTCGGCCACCTTGCCGACCGCTCCGATGTGGTCGACGTGCCCGTGAGTGCAGAGTATCGCGGAGCACTCCAGGCGCTCCGAGCGCGCCGCGTCGACTATCTTGCGCGCCTCGGCGCCGGGGTCGATCACAAAACCCGCCCGGTCTGCGGAGTCCATCACTATGTAGCAGTTGGTGCCGAGCATGCCGACTTCAAGCCTTTTTGTTATGAGCTTTCCCATGCGCTCTCTTTCTCAGTGCCTTCAGGTGAAATGATAGCATGTAGGCCCGCGCGGTCCTTCAAGGAGAATCCAGGACGATCGTGACCGGGCCCCAGTTGTCCAGGCTCACGTCCATCATCGCACCGAACCGGCCCGTGCCCACCTTCAGCCCGGTCAGGCGAAGCCGTTCCACGAAAGCCTGGTACAGCGGTTCGGCGAGCGTCGGGTCCGCGGCGGCCACGAACGATGGGCGGCGGCCCCTGGACGTGTCGGCCAGCAGCGTGAACTGGCTCACAACAGTGATCTCCCCGCGGATGTCGAGGACCGAAAGGTTCATCCTGCCCGCCTCATCGGGGAATATGCGCAGGTTGAGGGTCTTGTCCGCGAGGTAGGCCAGCTGCGGATCGCCGTCGCCTTCCGCGATGCCCAGCAGCACCAGCAGGCCCTTGCCGGTCTCGGCGATGAGGCGACCTTCCACCTCGACCGAGCACCGCTTCACCCTCTGTATCACCGCTCTCGTCTCGACCGACCTCCCTGTCTCGTGGCGCTTCAATCTTACCTGTAGCAAGTTGCGGCGCAAGTTCTGTAAGCGTGAATTGGGACGGGGGCAGGGTGAGCCTTTTGCTTGCTGTCCTCGCGNNTTGCTGGTCCTCGCGTCTTTGAAAACAGCAGACTCTCTATGCTCTCCGAGACGCTACGGAGGCTACGCAAAACGCTCACCCTGCCCCCGTCTGACACCCCCCCCATAAAAAACAAAATCAAAGATGATAACTGACCAGTAGGAATGAACCTTGCTGTGCAATCGAAAAATGCAACAAAGTGGTCCGACCCCTTTCTTGTGTTTTGGCGGTTAGGCCTACGAGTTATTGGGGGCGAGGTATACCTTCTCCAGCGGACGTTGAGTCCTCGAAGGGGAGCTGGAGAAGGTATACCGAGCTAACTGGGCGTGGCGCTCTCCGGCTCCTCGCCCTCTTCGTAGATGTCAATGACCGAGTCGACCTTCTTGAGGTCCTTGAAGATGTCCTCGAGATGCACGTTCGAGCCGATCTCGAAAACGAAGCTGCTCTTGGAGAGGTGCTGGGAGTCGGCGGAGAAAGAGGCGGAGAGGATGTTCACGCCGTGGTCGCCCAGCACGGTGGTGATGTCCCGCACCAGTTTGGCGCGGTCCCAGGCCTCGACGCAGATCTCCACGGAGCGGACCTTGGGCTCCTCGCTCTCCCAGGCTACCTGGATCAGCCGGCCCGAGTCGTTGGCGAGCTCTCCGACGTTGGTGCAGTCGGTCCGGTGCACCGACACTCCCCGTCCCCGGGTGATGAAGCCGATGATCTCGTCACCCGGCGAGGGATAGCAGCAGCGAGCGACCTGGACCAGGGCGTTGTCGATCCCGTACACCTTGATGCGCTGCCCCAGGCGGGCCTCGTCCGCCCCGGAATGCGCGGGAGCCGGCGCCTCGCGCTCGGGCACGATCACAGGCTTCTTTTCCTCACCCAGGTACTGCGCCACCTTGTTGGCGACGTAGTTCGCGCTCACGTGCCCGGCTCCGATCTGGCGGTAGAGGTCCTCGACGGCGGTGAGGTGCTGCTCGACCGCGAGGCTCGCCAGTATCCGGGAGACGTCCTTGCGCTGGAACGGCACCCCTCTCTTGCGCATCGCCCGGTCGAGCGCCTCCTTGCCCTCGTGCCTCTCGTCCTCGCGACGCTCGCGGGAGAACCACTGCCGTATCTTGTTGCGGGCGCGCGAGGTCTCCACGATGCCCAGCCAGTCCTGGCTTGGGCCGGTGGCGTTTTTGGAGGTCATGACGTCGACGATGTCGCCGTTCTGCAGGCGGTAGGAGAGCGGCACCATCTTGCCGTTGACCTTGGCACCAACGCAGCGGTGGCCCACCTCCGTGTGGATGCTGTAGGCAAAGTCTATGGGGGTGGAGCCGGACTGCAGCGAGAGCAGCTTGCCCTTGGGGGTGAACACGAAGACCTCGTCCTGGAACAGGTCGACCTTGAGGTTCCTCATGAACTCGGTTGGGTCCTTCAGCTCCTGCTGCCACTCCATGACCTGCTTGAGCCAGGCCCGGCCGCCCTGGTCGCGCCGCGAGCGCTCCTTGTAGAGCCAGTGCGCGGCGATGCCGTACTCGGACGTGCGGTGCATCTCGGCGGTGCGTATCTGTATCTCCAGCGGCCTGCCCTCCAGCGCGATGACCACCGTGTGCAGAGAGCGGTACATGTTGAGCTTGGGCATCGCGATGTAGTCCTTGAAGCGCCCCGGCACCGGCATCCACATCGCGTGGATGAGGCCCAGCGCCGCGTAGCAGTCGCGGACGTCCTCGACGATGACGCGCACCGCGGAGAGATCCATGATCTCGTCGAACTCGATGCCGCGGTTCACCATCTTCTCGTAGATGCTGTAGAAGTGCTTGACGCGACCGGCCACGTCTGCCTTGATCCTGTTCTTGCGCAGCTCCGAGGATATCTGCTCGGCCACCTGCTCCAGGTACTTCTCGCGCTCGGCCCTCCTCTCGGTGACCATGCGCCGGATCTGCTCGTAGTACTTCGGCTGCAGGACCTCAAAGGAGAGGTCCTCGAGCCTCCACTTGATCTGGCTGATGCCGAAGCGGTGCGCCAGTGGCGCGTAGATGTCCAGAGTCTCCAAGGCTATGTCGCGGCGCCTGGCGTACGGGAGGGCGTCGATCGTCTCCATGTTGTGCAGGCGGTCCGCGAGCTTGATCAGAATCACCCTCACGTCCCGGGCCATGGCTATGAGCATCTTGCGCATGTTCTCGGCCTGCTGCTCCTCGACGGAGGCGAACTTGAACCGCTCCAGCTTGGTGACGCCGTCGATGATCTCGGCGATGCCGTCGCCGAAGCGCTCGCGCACGTCGGCCAGGGTGAAGTCGGTGTCCTCGATGACGTCGTGGAGAAGGGCGGCGCTGATGGTCTCCTGGTCGAGCTCGAGCTCGGCCAGCGTGGTGGCGACCGCGATGGGATGCTCGATGAAGGGTGCGCCGGACTTTCGCAGCTGTCCGGAGTGGAGTTCATCCGCCGCGCGGTAGGCTGCCTCGACCTGGCGCTGCCCGCTCTTGGAGAGGAAGCGCCTGGTTATGGAGAACAGCTTCTCCGCGCCGGGCGAATCGCTCATCTCTTCTTCTTTTTCTTCTTCCCGCCGCTGCCAGGGCCCTTGGTCCTCGACTTGGCCAGGTTCTTGGAGGTGGGAGCCCCCGCTGCCGGCTTGGGTTTGGGCTTGGGCTTCGGCGCGGGCGCCGCCGTCTCGGGCTGCTCACCAGCCGCGGCCTTTGGCTTCGGTTTCGGCTGGGTGGCCGGCTGCGCCTTCTTCTGAGCGGGAGCCTTGCCGGCCCTGGCCTTGGCGGGCGCGCCGCCGCCAGTCTTCGCCTTGGGGGTCACCTTGGCCACCGGCATGGTCAGTCCGCCTTCCACCGCCACGCGCGCGTCGCGCGACTCGCGCCTTACCGACTGCTCGCGGTAGGCCTTGTACTTGGGCTCGGTCTCCTTCCACATCGCCAGGATCGGCGGCGCGAGGATGATGCTCGAGTAGGCGCCCGAAAGGACGCCGATGAACAGCGGGAACGCGAATGCGGTGAGAACCGTGCCTCCGAAGAAAAGGATCGAGACTATCGGCACCAGCGTGATCAACGACGTGTTGATGGAGCGCGCCAGCACCTGGTTGACCGAGTCGTTGACCACGTTCGTGTAGGTCTTCCTGCTCGAGCGTGTCAACATGTCGGAGTTCTCTTTGATCCTGTCGAACACCACGATGGTGTCATAGAGCGAGTAACCAAGGATGGTCAGCACCGCGATGACAGTTGCAGGCGTCACCTGCCTGCCGGTGAGGGCGTAGACCCCCACCGTGATGATGGAGTCGTGGACGATCTCGATGATCGCCGTCACCGCCATCTTGAACTCGAAACGGATGCTGACGTAAAGGAGCACCGCGGCGATGAATACCAGCAGCGCGATTATCGCCTGGCGGCTCACCTGCCCACCCCAGCCGGGCCCGACGTCGTTGATGCCGAGCACCTCGACCAGGTTGGCCTTGGTCGAAAGGGCGTCCTTGAGCTTGGTCTTCTGGGCGTCGTCGAGCTTGGGCACGCGGATTATATAGGTATCCTTGCCGGACGACTGTATCTGGGCCGTGCCGTAACCGACCGAGCCGGCCGCGTCCCTCACGGTGCTGAGAGAGGTGCCCGCCTTGACCTTGATGTCGAGCTCGGTGCCGCCGGTGAAGTCGATCCCGAAGTTCAGGCCCTTGACGATGAGGGCCACGATCGCGATGGTCATGACCACGCCGGATATGGTGAACCAGAGCCACTTGTAGCCGACGAAATCAAAAGTCCGCTTGCGCTGGGGGATGAACCTCACTTCACCTCACCCACTTCCTCGACTGTATCGAGCCTCACTCCGATGGCGACCGGTTTCTCGAAGAACTTCCAGCCGGCCATCACAGACGTGAGCGGGTGGACGAAGAAGTAGGAGATGAACACGTCGAATATCGTCGCTACGCCCAGGGTCAGCGCGAAGCCTTTTACCGATCCAACCGCGAACAGGTAGAGGATTGCCGCGGCCGCGAACGACACCGTATCGGCGGCGATGATGGTGCGTAAGGCGGACTTGTAGGCGGTGTCGACCGAGGAGCGCATGCTTCGGCCGGCACGGATGTCCTCTTTTAATCGCTCGAAGAAGACGATGCTCGAGTCACCCGCGATACCGATGGACACAATTATGCCGGCGATACCCGCCAGGGTGAGCGTCCAGAAGTTGCTCATCACGCATATGACCCCGAATATCAGGCCACCGAAGACCGCGAGGCCCAGGCAGGCGATGACCCCGAGCATCCGGTAGTACAGGAGCATGAACAGCGCCACCACCAGCAGCCCTACGGCGCCGGCGATGAGGCCCTTCTTAAGGGAGTCACGGCCCAGGGTGGCGGTCACGTCGTTCTCGGTGAGAGGCTTCAGCTCGACCGGCAGGGCGCCGGTGTTGATCACGATGGCGAGATCCTTGGCCTCCTGGTCGGTGAAGTTGCCCGAGATGTTGCCGCTGCCCCCGGTGATGGCTTCCTTGATGTTGGGGGCCGACTCGACGCTGTAGTCGAGCACGATGGCGAGCTGCTTGTTGACGTTCGCCGTCGTGAGATCTGAGAACTTCTTCGCGCCCGCGTCGTTCAGCGTGAAGTCGACCTGAGGAGAGTTGTTCTGCACTGACACCGCGGCGCTCTTTATCGCGTCGCCGGTGAGCTGTGTCGGGCCCAGCTTCAGGACGGTCTTGTCTTTATCCTTCACCGGCCCCGGCAGCGTGACCGGTTGGTCGGCCTGGAGCTGGCTTCCGGTGGATATCTTCCAGTTGGGGTCCTTGGCGGCGTCCGACGTGGACTTGGACTCCGTCACCAGGCGGAACTGGAGCTGCGCGGTCTGGCCCACGATACTCTTCGCTCTCTGAGGATCGTGGACGCCGGGGAGCTGCACGATGACACTCTTGGCGCCCTGGGTCGTTATCTCGGCCTCGGCGACTCCGAGCTTATCGAGCCTGCTGCGCATCTTCTCGACTGTCTTGTTCAGAACGTCCTGGTCGATGGTCGTGCCCTTGGCGGGGAGAGCCTGGTACACCAGGCTGACTCCTCCCCTGAGGTCCAGGCCCAGGCGCGGCTGCATGTCGAGTGTGAACTTTACCGCGAACAGGACCGCAAGTATCAGCAGTACCATGCAGATCGACAGGATGTTCTTCGTTTTTTTGCTCATTCGCTCTCCAGTCCCGGCGGGCGCCTCGCCCGGCGCCCGGTCATGCGAACAATAGTGACCTCACGACCGCGCCACGGTTCTCAAGAAGGTGTGAACGCACGTGAGGGTTCACGGATTTGGACGGAAGGACGCGCTCGTCGGTTCGGCGCTATCTGCCCTTTTTTCCCTTGACCGGGGGTGGAGGTTCTTCTTCCTCTTCGCCCTCGGGCTCCTCCTCCTCGTACTCCTCCTCGTACTCCTCCTCCTCGTACTCCTCGGAATCCTCGGGCTCCACCTCTTCGTCGGCGGAGGTGTCCTCTTCCTCTTCCCGTTCCTCGTGAACGGTGAGGGTCCGAGCGATCGCCGAGCGCGAGAAAGTCATGCGGACGCCCTTGTCGACCTCGATGACTACGCTGTCCTCCAGAAGCTTCACGATTGTTCCGTGGATGCCGCCGATGGTGACCACCTGGTCACCCTTGCGCAGCGTCGAGAGCATGCTCTGCGCCTCCTGCGCCTTCTTGCGCTGCGGCCTGTACAGCACGAAGTACATCACGATGAACATGAGGCCGAGGATGACCCACAAGCCCCAGGCTCCAAAGCCGGAAGTCGTGGTCGTCTTGCTCGGCGTGCTCGTCGCCGCCAGGAAGTGTGTGGCAATCAGCCCGTACACAGTCATATTCACCCGTCCCTTCGGACATAAAACCGGTCAAATGGAAACTCAACTATCATAAAGGATGACGTTCCCTTTGTCATTCGACCCCCCGGCCTTCAGGCTGTCCAGCAGCGTGTCCACGCTCTGCGAGGCCACCGCCGCCCTCAGGTCACCGGTCAGCTTCTCCAGCTGGAAGAGGTTGTGGACTGTCAGCAGGTGGAAGCCCAGTATCTCTTTGGCCATGACCAGGTGCCGCAGGTACGCGCGGGAGAAGCTCCTGCAGGCGTAGCAGCCGCAGTTCTCGTCCAGGGGCCGTGGATCGTCTCGATAAGCCGCATTCCTGAGGTTCATCCTTCCCGAGGCTACCAGAGCCGAAGAGTTGCGTGCAATGCGCGTCGGCAACACCGAATCGAAAAGATCGACACCGCGCGCGACCGACTGCGCCAGGCCCAGCGGGTCGCCGACGCCCATCAGGTAGCGGGGCTTCTCCGGTGGCAACTCGGCCAGGCTGAGGTCGATCATCTCTCCCATCAGCTCGCGCGGCTCCCCCACCGACAACCCTCCCAGCCCGTAGCCGGGAAAGTCGACCTCGGCCATTCGTGCGGCGCTGCTGGCGCGCAGGTCCGCATACGAGCCCCCCTGAACGATCCCGAAGAGCGCCTGCCGCGTGTTGTCGTGCGCGGCCAGGCATCGCCGGGCCCAGTCCAGGTTGAGGTCGAGCGAGCGCTCCACCCGGCCGCGCTCGGCCGGGAAGGGAAGGCACTCGTCGAGCGCCATGGCGACGTCGGCCCCCAGAGCCGACTGGATCCGCATGGAATCCTCCGGGCTCAGGAAGACCTTCGAGCCGTCCAGGTGTGAGCGGAAGGAGGCGCCCTCGGGCGTTATCCGCACGTCTTTGCCCAGGCTCATCACCTGGTAGCCGCCGGAGTCGGTCAGGATGGCGCCGTCCCAGCCCATGAAGCGGTGCAGCCCTCCGGCCGCCGATATCACCTCGACGCCCGGGCGCAGCCAGAGGTGGTAGGCGTTGGCCAGCACCATGCGGTAGCCGAGGCCGGCGACCTCTTCCGGCGTCATCGCTTTGACCGTCGCCTGGGTCGCCACCGGCATGAAACAGGGTGTGGCCACCTCACCATGCGGCGTGGCGAGGACGCCGGTCCGCGCGCCAGTCCGGCGGTCGGATGCGGTGATCGTGAAAGAGAATCCTTCGGTCGTGCGCAACGCGGTCATGTCACCAGCATAGCATCACCGAAGGAGTAGAAGCGGTAGCGCTCGCGCACGGCCCCGGCATAGGCTTCGAGCACTCGCTCGGTGCCCGCGAAGGCGCACACCAGCATCAGCAGCGTCGAGCGCGGGAAATGGAAGTTGGTGATGAGCGAGTCGACCACCTTGAAGTCGTAGCCGGGCGTGATGAACAGCCCGGTCAGACCGCTGGAGGGAACGACACTGTCGGCCGTCGCGCACGTCTCCAGGACCCTGACCGAGGTCGTGCCCACGGCGATGACCCGGCCTCCGCGCTCGCGGGCCGCGTTAACCGCGTCGGCGCATTCATCGTCGAGGGAGAACCACTCCTGGTGGATGTGATGGTCTTCGACGTTCTCCTCACGCACCGGGACGAACGTGTCCATGCCCACCGCGAGTTCGAGGCCCGCGACGTCGACCCCTGCCGCGCTGACGCGGTCGAGCAGTTCTTCCGTGAAGTGAAGCCCGGCGGTCGGCGCGGCGGCGGACAGCTCACGTCGCGCGTACACGGTCTGGTAGCGCTCCTCATCGGCGAGCTCGTGGGTTATGTAAGGCGGCAGTGGGACGCGGCCGGCCTCGTCGATGGCGCGCTCGACGTCGCCATCCGCGGCGGAAAGCTCGACGACGACGATGCCCTCCGCGGGCCCATCGATCACCGTCCCCTCCAGCCGGCCGTCGGCGAAAGCCACGCGCACGCCGGGCCGCAACGACGCTCCCCCCGTCATGGCCTTCCAGCGTGAGCCCTCCAGGCGCTCGAGCAACAGCAGCTCCACCGAGCCGCCGGTCGGCAGCTTCCGGCCTCTCAAGCGCGCGGGAAGGACGCGTGTGGTGTTGAGGACCAGGCAGTCGCCTGGCCGCAGCAGCTCCGGCAGCTCGTGGAACACCCGGTGTGAGACCTCGCCGCCGGCGCGGTCCAGCATCAGGAGCCTGGACGAGTCGCGCACGGCCAGTGGGTCCTGCGCGATGAGCTCCGCCGGGAGGTGGTAATCGAAGGTGTCGGTCTTCATCGGCGCGGTGGATCGCCCTTCTGGTATCTTTCCTTCTCACTATAGACGCAGCCGCAGTAGGACTGCCGGTACATGCCAGACTCGCGGGACCTCGAGGAGGCCTCGCCGAAGCCGGCGCTCATGTCCTCGAAGATGAAGTTGAGCCCGTAGGCCATCGCCGCGGACTCGCCCGCCTCGCGCAGGAGCTCCTGGTCCTGGTAGGGGCTCACCAGCAACGTGGTGGTGAAGCTCGCAACGCCGAGCCGGCAGGCCTCGACGGCCGTCCTCGACAGCCGCATCGAGAAGCACCTGGCACACCGCCCGGGAGCCTGCGGTCCCTCCAGGCCGGCTTCCACCGGGGCCACCTCATGGAGAAAACGCTCCATCTCGTAAGGCCCGGCCTTCAGCTCCAGCCCGAGCTCTGCGCAGTAATCGAGGACCGCGAAGTATCTCTGCCGGTACTCGCGAAACGGGTGGATGTTGGGGTTGTAGAAGAACGGGATGACCTCGAAGCCTCGCGCGGTCAGAAGCTCGTAGGGATGGATCAGGCACGGAGCGCAGCAGGTGTGGAGCAGGACCTTCGCCGAGGTGTCGCCCATCAGAAGAGGCTCTCCCCTTCACTGCCGGTCGCGGGCTCGCGCCCCAGGTGCTTGAAGGCTCTAGGCGTCGCCACCCGTCCCCTGGGCGTCCGCTTGAGGAAGCCGATCTGCATCAGGTACGGCTCGTAGACCTCTTCCAGGGTGTCGGGCTCCTCGCCCACGGCGGAGGCCAGCGTCTTAAGCCCCACCGGCCCGCCGGAGAACTTGTCGATGATGGCCTCCATCACGGCCTGGTCGAGCACGTCCAGGCCCATGTCGTCCACCTGGAGCATGACCATCGCGCGCGCCGCGACGTCGCCGGTGATGACCCTGTCGGCCTCGACCTCGGCGTAGTCACGCACGCGGCGCAGCAGCCGGTTGGCGACCCTGGGCGTGCCGCGCGAGCGCCGAGCGATCTCGTGTGCGCCAGTCTCGTCGATCTCGATCTTGAGGATGCCCGCGGCGCGGTGGACGATCTGAACCATCTCGCCGACCGGATAGTAGTCGAGGCGGCACGACACGCCGAACCTGGTCAGCAGCGGCGCGGTCATGAGACCGACCCTGGTGGTGGCACCGATGAGGGTGAACCGGGGAAGCGGCAGCCGGACGTCGCGCGCTGCCGGGCCCTTGCCGATGATGATGTCGATCTGGAAGTCTTCCATCGCGGGGTAGAGTATCTCCTCGACCGTGCGCGGGAGGCGGTGGATCTCGTCGATGAACATCACGTCGCCCTGCTCGAGGTTGGTCAGGATAGCGGCCAGGTCACCCTGCCTCTCCAGCGCGGGGCCGCTCGTCGAGCGGGTATTGACGCCCAGCTCGTTGGAGATGATGGCGGCGAGCGTGGTCTTACCCAGGCCCGGCGGGCCCGACAGCAGGACGTGGTCCAGCACCTCGCCCCTGTTTCTGGCGGCCTCGATGAAGATTCGGAGCTGCTCCTTGTTCGCCGCCTGGCCGACGAACTCGGCCAGCGTCCTGGGCCGCAGGGTGAGGTCGAGCGCCTGGTCCTCGGCGGACAGAGACTCGGCGGCTATGCTTTCGCGTTCGTTTTCAGTGGGCAATCATTCTCCTCAAACGCACCGTGGTGCGTTCTAGCCTTTCTGCCTCAGCGCGAACTGAAGGAGCTCTTCGATGCTGGGCTCTCCCTGGTCGCGAGGGTACTTCTTGAGCAGGTCGTGCGCCTCCAGCCTGGTGAAGTCGAGCGCGACCAGCGCCTCGGCCGCCTCCTGGAAAACGAACTTCTCGCCGTCGGGCATCGCGGGGCCTTCTTCGGTACCCGGCTCGAACTTGTCTTTCATCTCCAGCAGCAGGCGCTCGGCGCTCTTCTTCCCCACGCCGGGGATGATGGTCAAGGCGTCGGCGTCGCCCGACCTGATGACCGCCTCGAACCTCTCCGGCGGGAAGATGGAGAGCACCGAGAGGGCCTTGGCCGCGCCGAAGCCCGACACCGAGGTCAGCTTGACGAAGAGCTGGCGAGCCCCGGGCGAGTCGAACCCGAAGAGCTGCATCAGGTCCTGCCGAACCACCAGGCAGGTGTGAAGGGATATCTCGCCCCCCGGGTTCGGCGCCCGGTCAATGGTGCCCGCGGGAGCGCGCACTTCGAACCCGATCCCGCCGACCAGCACCAGGAGGCTGTCGGGTTTCTTCTCCAGCACGGAGCCTTTGATGTAAGAGATCATATGCGTCCTTAGGTCCCGGTCAGCTCTCTGAGCCGCCTCGACTGGAGGTGGCATATGGCCATAGCCAGGGCGTCGCACGCGTGCAGCGTCTCCGGCGGTGTGGCCATCCCGAGCAGCGTCGTGACCATGTACTGCACCTGCTCCTTGGTGGCGTTGCCGTTTCCCACCACGGCCTGTTTCACCTGCAGCGGCGTGTACTCGGCCCAGCTCGCGCCCGCGTGGTTGCAGGCCAGCAGCAGCACGCCCCGCGCCTGGCCCACGGCGAACACGCTCTTCTGGTTGGTGTTGAAGAAGAGCTGTTCGAGGACGACCACGTCTGGCTGGAGCTCGAGAATGATCCTCTTGGTCTCCGTGTAGAGGGTATCAAGACGGTCTGACATGTCCGCCGAGGATGAAGTCTTGATTGCCCCGTGGCCTCCGGCGGTGATGGTCCTGGCCACCTCCACCACCAGCCCGTAGCCGGTGTTGGTTATACCCGGGTCGATTCCCAGCACCCTGAACTCTGGCGCCAACGGCTGTCCTTTTCCTTTCAGCGCGGACAAGAGAGCCCGCTCTATATGGAGGAGGCCTCTTCCTCGAGCACCTCGTCGGGAATGTCGAAGTTGGCGTACACCTCGGTGACGTCGTCGAGGTCCTCGAGTGCGTCGATCAGCCGCAGGATCTTGCGGGCGCCGTCGGCGTCGAGCGCCACCGTGTTCTTGGGCACCATGGTGAGCTCCGCGGTCTCGGTCTCGACGCCGTGAGCCACCAGGGCGTCCCGGACCTTGCCGAACTCCTCGATGTCGCAGTCGACCTCCCAGTAGTCGCCCTCGTCCTTGAGGTCGTCCGCGCCCGCCTCCAGCGCGATGTCCAGCAGCTCGTCCTCGTCGTGCTCGGACGTCTTCTTGATGAGGAACACGCCTTTCTTCTCGAATATCCAGGCCACCGAGCCGGTCTCGCCCAGTCTGGCATTGGCCCTGGTGAAGGCCTTGCGCACGTCGGCCGCGGTCCGGTTGCGGTTGTCCGTGAGGACATCCACGATGATTGCCGTGCCACCCTCTCCGTAGCCCTCGAAGTTCATGCGCTCGAGCTGGCCGCCCCCGAGCTCGCCGGTCCCCTTGGCGATCGCGCGCTTGATGTTATCCATGGGCATGCTGTACTTGCGCGCGGTCTCTATCTCGTTGGCGAGGGTCGCGTTGGAGTCGGGGCTTCCACCACCCTCACGCGCCGCGATGGTGATGCGGTGTGAGAGCTTGCTGAAGAGCTGACCCCGCTTGGCGTCCTCCTTGCCCTTCTTGTGCTTTATCGAGTGCCACTTGGAATGTCCAGACATCTCAAACCTCCGTGCCGCTTGCGCCGCCAGCGCCAGCAACCATCTCCAGGAAGTAGCGGTGCAGCCGCTCGTCGTCCGTCAGCTCCGGGTGGAACGCGCCCAGGAGCACGTTGGCGTCGCGGGCCAGCACCACGCCCTCTTCTACGCGGGCCAGCACCTCCACGCCCGGCCCGGTCTCCTCGATGACCGGCGCCCTGATGAACACCGCCCGGAAGGGCCTGTCCTGTTCGGCGATCCCGGCTATCACGAGCTCGCGCTCGAAGGAGTCCACCTGGCGGCCGAACGCGTTGCGCTCGACTGTCACGTCGGCCAGGCCCAGGATGGTCCCGTGCTTTCCCTTCACCCTGGCCGCGACCAGGATGAGCCCCGCGCAGGTGCCGTAGATCGGCACACCCGCCACCGCCATCTCCCGTATCGGACGGGCGAAGGCGTACTCATCAATTAGTTTTCCAATGGCGGTGCTTTCTCCTCCGGGGATGATCAGCCCGCTCACGCCAGAGAGCCCGGACGGGCGCTTCACCGCAACCCCCCGGGCCCCGCATCGTTCTATCATCGCGAGGTGCTCGCGGACCGCTCCCTGCAGGGCGAGGACCCCGATCCTCACCCCGTTACCAGCCACGGAACTGTATCAGGTTCTCCTTGCCGATCTCGCTTATCTCGAGGCCCTTCATCGCTTCGCCGAGCCCTCGGGACACGTCGGCTATGAGCCCCGGGTCCTCGTAGTGAGTGGTCGCCTGGACGATGGCGTGCGCGCGCCGCGCCGGATCCTCCGACTTGAAGATGCCCGACCCGACGAAGACCCCGTCCGCGCCGAGCTGCATCATCAGAGCGGCATCGGCCGGAGTGGCGATGCCTCCCGCGGAGAAGTTGACCACCGGCAGCTTGCCGGTGCGGGCGACCTCGCAGACCAGGTCGTAGGGCGCCTGCAGCTCCTTGGCCGCGCTCATCAGCGCCTCGGGGGGAAGCGTGGCGAGCCTGGCGACCTCGCTCAAAATCGTCCTCATGTGGCGGACCGCCTCGACCACGTTGCCCGTGCCGGCCTCGCCCTTGGTCCTCATCATCGCGGCGCCTTCACCGATGCGGCGGAGCGCCTCTCCCAGGTTGATGGCGCCGCATACGAACGGCACCTTGAACTTCCACTTGTCGACGTGGTTCTTCTCGTCCGCGGGGGTCAGCACCTCGCTCTCGTCCACGTAGTCGACGCCCATGGCCTGAAGCACCTGAGCCTCGACGAAGTGCCCGATGCGGCACTTGGCCATCACCGGGATGGTCACGGCTTCCATGATCGCTCCGATGACCGTGGGATCCGCCATGCGCGCGACCCCGCCGGCGGCCCTTATGTCGGCCGGGACCCGCTCCAGCGCCATCACCGCGACCGCGCCCGCCTCCTCGGCGATCTTGGCGTGCTCGAGGGTGGTGACATCCATGATGACCCCGCCCTTCAGCATCTCGGCGAGGCCTCTTTTGACCGTTTCGGTGCCCTTTTCCACGCTCTTGTCCACTGCTTGCTTCCTTTGTCGTCGGGGAACACGTTCATCATATCGGAGAGGCAGGGGTGCTGCAACGAGAGGTGCGGCGGACTCTAGTTGAAGGTCACCTGCATTGTGGTGGGGACCAGCTCCACCCAGGTCGAGCCCGGCTTGACCGCTATCTCCTTGCCGGAGGCGTCCGTGTACACCGTGTAGGAATCGCGGTTCACCTTCTGCCAGTTCGCGTCGATGAGCCGGCCCCTCACGAAGACCTGCGCGCGCCCCGTCCCGATCACCCCCAGGTTCGGTGTGTCGGCGCCGTTCACGTCGACGAAGCCCGACGACGTGGTGGTGACGTACTGGACGATGACGGTGTCCGCCGCGAGCTGGCCGCCTGTGTTCTTGTCGACGTGAGGCGCTCCGGCGACGAAACGCATGAACCGCCCCGAGGCCGGGTCGTACGAGTAGTCGGCGGCGCAGCCTCCCTTGTAGGGGATGTGCAGGTTGTGGGCCACGGTGAGCATCGGCACGTAACCAGGCGAGGGGTTGGCCTGGTTCGCCTGCGCGCGCGCGATCTCGGCCGACCTGTCCTTCTCCATCTTCGCCTGCTCCTCGTCGGTGAGGAACTTGAACGCCGGTTCCGCCTGCCCCTGGTAGGCGTACTGCTTATCGCCTGCCTGCCTCAGCCTGGCGGTGGAGGAATAGAGGTTGTGGGGGGCACGCTGGTCATGGACGCGCCAGTAGGCGCCCGCCCAGGACTGCTCGTCCAGGTCGGCGACACCCGAGGAGCGCACCATCGCCAGTATCGGCGCCCCTCCCCCGCAGTGGCAGAACAGGGCGTTGTAGGGAAAGACCAGGTCTATGTCGGCCGGGCGCGCGCTGCGGACGGGCCCTACCGTGTCGGCATCGCGGTCGAGGTATATCGCCATGAAGCGGGTCACGTTGCCCTCGCACTGCTCCTCGTAGACGACGTCCGCGTTGGAGAGTCCGGACTGCGGCCGGGCGGCCGGGTCGTTCTCTATCTTGACCGCCACCGGACGGCGCTGCACGAACGTGGGGTCGGCGGGAACCAGACCGCACAGGGGGCAGGTCAAGGGCTTGGCGGCCTGGACTTTAGCCGTGGCCCTGGGCTTGACCGAAGCGCTCGAAAACCACGAGCAGCCCGCGGATAGCACCGCCGCCAGCAGCGCGCACGTTAGCGCCGCTATCATCACTTTTCTGCCTGTCGAGGTCATCGGTCAAACACCATCTTTTCTTCGTGTCCTAATATCAATTGTAGAGGACCCTCGGAAAAGAAAAAGCAGAACAGCGTCTCGCGAGCTTGCTGGAGGTGTCGGATCCGGGCTTACTGAGGTGCCGGAGCGCCCGCCGGCGGCACCGCGCCGCCGCCCTGGCCGGGCTGTATCTCCTGGAACTGGCCGGCCATCGCGTCCAGCCTGGCGATGCGGTCCTCGATCGGCGGGTGGGTGTCGAACATGCGGTTCATGACGCTGCCCCTGCCCTCCTTCGTCCGCAGCGGCTGGGCGATGTAGAGGTGGGCCGTCGCCTTGTTGGCGCGCTTCAGCTGCTTGGTGTCCGAGCCGATCTTGCGAAGGGCGTTTGCCAGCCCCGGCGGGTAGCGGGTCAGCAGGGCTCCGTTGGCGTCCGCGAGGTACTCGCGCTTGCGCCCTATCCAGAACTTTATGAGCACCGCGATCAGCGGCGCCAGGATCGCGAGCACGATACCGATGATCATGAAGATCAGGGAGGCTTCACCGCCGCCGCCCGTGTCGTGGTCCGAGAACCAGAACGTGCGCAGGAAGATGTCGCTGATCAGTATCACGGTCCCGACCAGGACGATGGTCATCGTCATCAGCAGGATGTCGTAGTTCTTGACGTGCGACATCTCGTGGCCGATGACCCCCTGCAGTTCCTGGTCGGTCATCATCGCCAGCAGGCCTGTCGTCGCTGCGACCGACGAATGGGCCGGGTTTCTGCCGGTGGCGAAGGCGTTGGGGGCGGGGTCATTGATGATGTACACCTGGGGCTTAGGGACACCCGCCGCGATGGCCAGGCCCTCCACCGCGTTCTCGAACCGGATGGCCAGCGGCCGCCAGTTGGCGTCCTGCAGGTAGGCCTCCGCCGGCTGTGCCCCCGACGTTGAGAGCGCCAGCTTGTCGCTCGAATAGTAGCTGGAGAAGCCCATCCCCAGCGCGATGAGGAACCCGATGGCCAGGCCGACATAGGCGTACCACGGGTGGGTGGTGCCGCCCCAGACCAGGCCGATCACGTAGCCGAAAGCGACCACGAAAACCACGAAGAAGGCCAGCATCAGGCCCGACTTCCACTTGTTTGACGATATCTCTTCGTACAAAGTCTGTTAACCTCCGCAGGCCGCCTGCGCCGGCGCGTCAGCGCAGACGGGACGGCCCGACGAATTATCTCGGTCGGCGGCCGGTCTTCAGGAGAACGAGACCTTCGGGACTTCCTTGTAACCTGGCGTCTCGGGCTCGAAGTAGTCGCGCTGCTCCGTGAAGCCGAAGCTGCTCGCGATTATCCGCGCCGGGAACTTCTGCCTGGCCACGTCGTAAGCCATCACCGAGTCGTTGTAGAACTGCCTCGCGTAGGAGATCTTGTTCTCGGTTCCCGCGAGCTCCTCCTGGAGAGCCAGGAAGTTCTGGTTCGCCTTCAGATCGGGGTAGTTCTCCGCGACCGCGAACAGCGACTTGAGGGCCTCGGTCACCATTCCTTCGGCCTTGGCGCTCTCCGCCACGCTGCCCGCGCTCATGATCGCGCTGCGCGCCTGGGTAACCATCTCGAACGTGCTCTTCTCGTGAGCGGCGTATCCCTTCACCGTCTCCACGAGGTTCGGGATCAGGTCGGCCCTGCGGTTGAGCTGAACGTCGATCTGGTGCCACGCGTTGTCGACCCTGTTGCGGTAGCTGACGAGCCTGTTGAACAACAGGACGATGTACCCTATCGCCAGGATCACCAGGGCGATTATCACCCATCCCCACCATGGCATAAGTTGCCTCCTTCCATCGGACATCGCAAAGATTCTATAACACAAGCCGGCCCGTGAGAATAACGCTCTTCATCCTTTGATGACCGACCTTATGCCGTTGATCAGGAAGAGAACGGCGAAGACCAGCACCAGGAACGAGCAGGCGTAGAGCACGCCGTGGTAGATACGGTCGGAGATCCTGCCGCGACCCCTGGAGACCAGGAACGAGACGGTCCCGTACCAGACCAGGTCGGCCATCTCATGGCCCACCAGGAAGAAGACCACGCCGATGATCCCGTGGTTCAGCGAGAGCAGTATGTAGCGCGCCCCGATGGTCGCCCACCAGACGATCCAGCCGGGGTTGGAGACGCTGGTCCATATGCCCGCGATCAGCGGACCCCATCCGACGTCCTTCTTGGTTGTGAGGTCCACCGTCACCCCGCGCCTCACCTCGACGAAGATCTTCACCGCCAGCCAGCCCAGGAACAGGCCTCCCACTATGCCGATGACACCGACCACCGTCTTGTCGTCGAGGAACTTGTTGAGCCCGATGGAGAAGAGCACCGCCAGGACGATCTCGGGGATGGCGTGCCCCACCACCATCACCGGCCCGGCCCAGAAGCCCTTCTTGTAGGACTCGGCGACGCACACCGTGAACATCGGCCCGGGCATCATCGCGCCGGAGAGGCCGATGAGCATGGACGAGAAGAAGATGCCGATCAGGGCGCCCAAGGCAAGCTCCTAGCCCGGCCGGTAAGAGGACGCCAGGCGCTCGATCCCTTTATCGAGGCTGGCGAGCAAGGCTTCGTGCAGCGTCCTGTTCGAGCTTACCAGCGACGATAGCTGGCCGCCGCCGCCCGAGGGGACGAGGTCGTACGGGTCCAGCGGCCTCCCGGCAGCGTCGGTGACGACGGCCCCGCACTCCGAGGCGATGAGCGCGGCGGCGGCGAGGTCGTAGGGGTAGTTGTTGAGGACCGCGCCATGGCCGACCGCCAGGAATGCGTCCTTCACCTGCGGCACGTCCTCGACCATGCGCTGGCCCACGTCCACGTAGGTGTCCATCTGACCGGTCAGCACGCGGGTGATCGAGTACGTGGCGCTGCCCAGATCGAAGTAGCCGCCGTCCACCGAGGACAGGTCGATGAGCTCGGCGATGACCCTGGTGAGCGGTTCGGCGGGCCTGCCCCGGTAGCCGGCGGTCCAGAATATCTCGGAGAGACTGCTGGTGCTGGTAAGAGAGGGGGCCTTGCGCTTGCCCGCGATCTCGATATGCGCGCCCGCGCCGCGGAGAGCCGTGAACACGGCATCGTCCTTGATCTCGGAGACGACTCCCAGGAAGACGTCGCCCATGGTCAGCGAATTCGCGTCGCGCCCGTCGATAGCGGCCGCGGCTATCGACACACAGCAGGACTCGAGGCCCGCCGCCGCCGGCCGGGTGCCGTCGATCGGGTCGATGATCAGCAGATAGCGCGCGCCCGCGGGCACCTTGAGACCCCTGTCCTCAGTGTAGTAGGCGATGTCGCCGCGACCCTGGAGGAACTCCTCCACGGTGCGCTCGGCCACCTCGTCGATCCCGAAGGTGGTGTCACCCCCGACAGCGGTGCCGGCAAGCTCCCTGGCGGAGAAGCTGCCAAGGTGCGGCCGCACCGTCTCGCGCACCCGGGCGCACAGCTCGAGCACCAGTGAAACTATCTCCTTCTCCCTGCTCCAGAGGTCGTCCAAGACGCAGCCTTTCGATCCAGCGCGACACCAGCCAGTATATCAACGAGGCAGGCGGCGGGGCTAATGCGCGCGACGCCAGCCTTCCCTTGCGTCTGGCATGCCGGCGAGACAGCGGCGCTACCAAACACATGCCAGCGCCGCGCTATCCGGTGCGGACGCCGAGCCTGATATTTGTTGTTAACTGCACCTCCCTTTAATAGTATGCTTACGTCGTGGACAGACCTGTCCCACGTATGCGCGAACGCCGGGCCGCCCGTATGCGTCCCGCGTCCCGTCCCGGAGGTGTCGCTTGAAGTCTTGCCCGCGCTGTGGCTTTCTCAACCCTGACAGGGGCGAGTTCTGCATGAAGTGCAGGCTCGCGTTCGAGGGTGACCTGAAGTCGGAAGCCGGAGCCGACGGTGCGGCCCGCAAGGGGCCGATACGCGACCTGTTCCAGGTCGACCGGGGCAGCGCTCCCACCAGGCAAGCGGGACACGCGCCGCTGGACGCCCCGCCGATAGGCGCGCGATCGAGCGAGCCGATCAAGGAGGAACCCAAGCTGGGAAGCGGTGAGTTCGACGACCCGCCCGACTGGGCTACCAAGCCCGAGCTATCGGCTCCCCCACCCGACCTCGACGATGCTTTCGACCGCAGCCTCGACCTGGGAGGTTACCAGATCGGCGACTCGGGCTCGCCCGCCACGCCGAGCGGCCCGGCGGTGTCAGACGCCTTCCAGGTGATGACCGGCGGTCAGATCATGGGCGGGGCGGACGAGCAGGTCGGAAAGAAGCGCAGGCGGAAGTCGCGCGCTCGAGGCCCGGCGCCGTCGCCGATGGGGGGTGTGGACGGACTGCCCCCGGACCTGGACCCGTTCAGGATCAGCGACTCTTCTCCCTCAGACGTCTTCGCGACGCGTTCACCGGAGCCGCAGACCAGGAAACGCAAACCTCTTCTGAAGCCGAAGCAGCCGGCTGCGCCGGTCAAGCCTCTCCCGGTAAGGTCCGCGCCCCGGCGCCAGGACCCCCGGGCGGACGCACCGGCCCAGGCTCAGGCCGCGTATTCTCAACCGGCTCCCTCCGCGCCGCCGATGGGCGCCCGGGCCGCGCGGCCCTATCCCGGTCCGCCCCCGGCGCAGGCAGCGCCGATGATGGAACCTCTGGGGCAGGGAGCGGGTCCCGCCGTCATCAAGCGGCCCGTCCGGGACGACGTCCCAGCGAAGCCAGTGGCGCCCGCGCGAGCGGCGAAGCCGGCACGCGCGAAGCCGAGCATGCCCGAGATCGACTGGTCTTTCCTGGCCAAAGCGAAGCTGCTGGTGCGGCCGCGGGCCATAGTCGCGGAGGTTGGCGCGGTCCTGGTCATCATCGCGCTGGGATACCTGCTGTTTGGCGGCAACTATTTCTCCTCGCAGGCGCAGGTGATCGCCGGCGGGGCGCAGAGCGCGATGGCCGGCGCGGCCTCGTACCACGTTCAGGCCGAGGTGCTGATGCAGACCGAGAAAGCGGGGACGATCCAAAGTGTGGTCAGCGCGGACGTGGTGAAGGACAAGGACCTGCACGCGGTCTACGCCGCGGCGCCGCCCATGCCAGCCGCGGAATACGTCACTGTCGGTGCGAAGACCTACAGCAAGAGCGGCTCGGAGCCGTGGGCGCCCTCCACCGACCTGGTCAACCCTGACTTCTCGTCGATGTCGCTCTTCGCGGGAGCCTCGGGCATGCGCCTCATCGACAAGCAGCCCATGGACGGCGTCGAGTGCGACCACCTGGCCTTCGACTCCAAGCCCACCTTCGCGCTCAGCCTCTTCCCCGGCGTCGACTCGACGCCCGCCACCAGCGTCCACACCGAGATATGGGTCGACCCCCAGCAGAAGTACGTGAAGCACGTGAGGCTGGACGCGACCAGTCTGGAGACGGGAAAGCTGGGGGCGTTCAACTGCCACGTCGAGGTGACCGTCTCGGGCTACGGCGCGCCGGTCCAGATCGCGCCCCCGATGTAGTCACGCCTGGTATATCTCCAGCAGCCTGTCCGCCACCCGCCGCCAGGAGAACTGCGCCACTCCTTCAAGGCCCCTGGATGCAAGCTCGCCGCGCATCGGGGCGTCGGCCAGGACCTCGACCAGCGCCCGCGCCAGGTCGCGCGCGTCACCACGCCTGAAGAGGATGCCGCCACCCGTCTGCTCGACCACCGCGGCGTAGCCCGGTATGTCGGAGGCGACCACCGGGGTCCCCGAGGCCATGGACTCGACGAGCACAATGCCGAAGCTCTCCCCGCCCAGCGCCGGTGCGCAGAAGACGTCCGCTGCGGCGTAGCGCGATGGAAGCTCCTCGTTGTCCACGAAGCCGGCCACCGAGACCCGCCCGCGCAAGGTATCGGGCAGGCCACGACGGACTTCGGCCTCGTCGAACCCCGAGCCTATGACCTCCAGGCGGCATCCCTCCACGCTCTGGCAGACAAGGGGGAAAGCTTCCAGCAGGACCGCCAGGCCTTTTCGTTTCTCGTTGCGGCCGACGAACAGTATCGAGGGCCCGTCAGCGTCCGCCGCCGCTTGCGCCCGCGGGCCGAAGCGCGACAGGTCCACCCCGTTGGGGACGATCCTGTACTCGCCGGGAAGGTACGCGGAGGCAAGCGCACGCGCGGGCTTCGAGACGGCGATGCGGAAGTCCAGGCGGCGCGCCACTCTGCCCAGGAGAGTCTTTCCCGCCAGGTAGGTGAGCGAGCGTCCCTCGCCCGCCGCGTGAAAGGTGCCCACCACTCTGCCCGTCGCAGCCATGACCGCCGAGGTGGAGACCAGCGGGACCAGCGGCTCGTGGACGTGCACGACGTCGAAGCCGCCGGAGCGCACCGCCTTCTTCACTCGTGCGCCGGAGCCGGGCAGGACCGCCAGCCTCGCGATCGAGCCGTTGGCCGGCAGGGGCAGGCCGCGGCCGGCGTCCACCAGCAACCCTCCCTCGACACGACCTGACGCGTCAGGCGCAACGATGGTGATCTCGTGGCCGCGCTCGACGAGCTGCCGCGCGAGCCCGCTCAGGTGATTGTTCACGCCTCCCGGATGCGACCAGGAGTAAGGCGACACCAGGGCGATCCTCACCGCGCCACCGCCATGCGCCCGCCACGAAAATCCGGTATCATGATGCGCACGCTCGCGGGAAAGCGAAACGGAAGGCGGGGAGGATGTCCGGGTTCTTTCAGTTCCTGATACGGCTGGACAGGTCCGTCTTTCACTCCATCAACTCCATCGCCGGGAAGAACTCGGTCGTCGACTGGTTCGCGCGGGCCGGTGCTGACGACCACATCGTGCCCCTGATCCTCACGCTGCTGGTGCTGGCCACGCTATTCTGGGCGAGCAAGCACGCCGGCAGGGAGGTCGCGTTCAAAACCATAATATGCGCGCTGGCCGCGGCTGTGCTCTCGATGCTCATCCTTTACGGCCTCAACAACGTCTTCTTCAGGCCGAGGCCGTTCACGACCCAGGCGGTCCACCTGCTGTTCTACCATAACACCGACTCGTCCTTCCCATCCAACGCGGCTACGCTCGCCTTCGCCCTGACCTTCGCCGTCTTCCTCTACTGGCGCAAGCTCGGCTGGGTGATGATCGGCCTGGCGACCTTCCAGGGGCTGGCCCGCATGGTGGTGGGGATACACTATCCGCTGGACATCATCGGCGGCCTCCTGCTGGGTCTGTCGGCGGTGCTGGCGGTGCGCGCCGCGGAACCGGTCTACGCGCCGGCCGCCCGCTGGCTGAACGCGGGGCTCGACCGCCTGCTGGCCGCGTGGAGACGACCCGCGCGCATCGAGCCTGAGAGGCGGGGGTCGCCTTGACCAGGCTCATTCACATGCGCGGAGACGTCCTGGGGATGTTCCTGTTCCTGACCTGGTTCCTCCTCGGTGTGACACAGTTGATCGTCGCGACCAGGCGGCTCAACGGACTTTCGCTCACCGGGTATCCCGACCGCAAATGGGCGAGCCTCCTCCTGGGCCTGGCGCTGGCCGCCGGCGCCTGCGCCTGGTATTTCTCGCGGCCCGGACATTTCGCCTCGCCGGACCTCGAGGGGACAGAGACCCTGGTGGTGCTGGTCGGCGGGCTGGTCGCGGCCGCGGTATTGCAGTGCCTGCTTGCCCAGGCCGTCGGCTCGATCCGGTCCGCGCTTGCGGGGACACCCCGCGATGGTGAGACGGACGCGGGCGAGACCGTCTCCTTCGAAGATGGAGACGCGACCGTGCCAGCCTCCTACTTCCAACACCAGGGGTCGGAGACGCGCGTGCCGGTGCTGCTGCTCCACGATTACGGCGGCACGCGAAAGGACGTCGCTCGGCTGGCGGTAGCCCTGGCGGAGGCCGGGCACGCGGTGCTCGCACCCGACCTGGGCGGCCACGGCGACAACCCCCGCGGAGCCGACCCCGCAGGCCTGGAGAGCCTGGTGGAGAGCGCGGCGCGTTACCTTGAAGAGAAGGAGAACTACGAGGCGGTATCGGCCGTGGGCGTCGGCCTGGGCGGCACGCTGTCAATAGGGATCGCCCGCAGAGCCCTGGTCTGGCGCGGGATCGCCATCGACCCGCCCGCCCGCGACGAAGCCGGCTTCCCGGACGTGGACTCGCTGCGCGAGATGCGCCCACTAGATGCGATCGCGTCGTTCCTGAAGCCCGCGGCGCGCCTGGACGGGGGCCGCATCAGCCTGGCGAAGCTGCTTGCCGGGCTCCCTATACCGGTCGAGGCCGGTGAAGGCGGCCACATCACGGTGATGGGAACGCGCGAGGCCTGGTTCAACGATCCTTCCGCGCTGGTCGGCTACACCACACAGGGTTGCGGCTGCGAGTTCGAGCCGGTGTTCATCAGGGGAAGGCACGCGACGATAACGGAAGAGGACGCCACGCTGATATTCCTCACCGGCGCTCTGGAGTGATCACTCCCGGTCCGAGGGCCAGGCCGGCATGAACATGTGCCACTGTGCCGGGTCCTCGCGGATGAGCACCTCGAGGTTGGCGGCCATCTGCTGCATGGTGCGGGCGATGATCTCGTCCTTGTCACCCTCGGCCTCGACCCGGATGGGGTCCATGGCGTGGCCCACCCAGCCTCCGTCGACGTTGCGCACGTTGACGCAGACGATGGGCGAGCCGCTGCGCATCGCCAGGACGGCCGGGCCCGGCGGAAGGGTGGTGCGCTCGCCGAAGAACTCCACCTGGACCCCGGTCCCCTTGAGGTCGCGGTCGGAGAGCAGCGCCAGGGTGGTGCCGCTCTGGAGCGCCTCGACCATCCTGTCGCGCGTCTCGGGCTTGCTGTCGTAAGGGAAGATGTCGATGCCGACCCCGGCGCGCAGCCTCACGAACATGTCGAACAGCTCGGGCGGCTTGAGCACCTCGGCCACCGCGGCGAAGGGGCCGAGGCTCGAGAGGTATACCGCACCCGCCTCCCAGGAGCCGTAGTGGGGAAGCACCACGATCAGACCTTTACCCGCGGCCACCGCGGCCTCCAGCCCCGCTTCGTTGATCCTGCCGAACTTTTCCAGCACCGACTCCCGCGCCTGCGTGGGAAGCCAGAAGATGTCCACGTAATAATCGGCGTAATAGCGGCCGGCGCGGAGGGCGGTCTGCTTGACTTCCTCGTTGGTGGCACCGGGTCCCAGCGCGCGTCGCATGTTCTTCTCCACCTGGCGCCGCTTGCGCGGGAATAGCAGGAGGTACAGCCCGGCGCCGGCGTGCGCCAGCGCCCGGATGATGCCGACCGGGACTTTCGCGACTATCTTGTCGGCCAGCACGAAGAGGTAGTATACGATCTTCAAGCGCGGGTCCCCTTCCAGACCTCGAAGATCCTCGAGACCATCGTCTCGAGGCTGAGCGCGGCTACCAGCCACAGCACGCCCTTGAGCACCCAGGGCGAGAGCCCGTTGAAGAACAGGCCGATCCCCAGGACCAGGAACCTGGGCGCGCGCGACATCAGGCCGGACTTGCAGACCACCCCGATGCCTTCCGCCTTGGCCCTGGTGTAGCTGATGAGGAAGGAGACTACCAGCAGTACCAGCGCCAGCCCGACATAGACGCCCTCGCCCCGCCTCAGGTAGAGCACCGCTATGCCCAGGTAGATAGCGGCGTCGCTGATGCGGTCGGAGAACGAGTCCAGAAAAGATCCGAACACGGTGACCTTGTCGAGCTTCTTGGCCACGTAACCGTCGACCAGGTCGAGCACCCCCGAGAGAGCGAAGAACACCGCCGCCAGCGGAACGTTCCCCACCGCCAGGAAGTAGCCGCAGACAACGCCGCAGCCCATCCCCAGGATGGTGATGACGTTGGGGGAGATCCCCGATTTGCCGAACGCCCACAGGAACGGGCGGAAGTAGAAGTCCCCGAACCAGCGCAGGCCCTCTTCGCGCCTCTGCCCTCGCGTCGACTCGTCTTCGTCGGGCTCTTTTGCCTCGCCGGGCGGCACCTCCACCCCGGCTCCCGGATCCCCTTCCACCCTCGAGATCACTCCTCTATGTCCCAGATCTCCCTCAAGATATCTCTCGCCGCGTCCACCTGATCCTCCGGCACCATGACCCCGTGCACGCCGCCGATACCCAGGTAGGCGAAGACCGGAGGCCTGTTGAGGATCACGGGAATGCCCTCCTCCTTCAGCGCCCCCTCGAGCATCCCGGCGGCAATCTGGTTAGGCGCGGTTGCGACCTCCACCCAGCCCTTGGGCTTGCCGACAGGTTTAAGGCGCTTCAGCAAGGGCTCGCGCCGCTCCGGCGGCTGCTTCTCCAAGTGGCAGGTCCCTTCTCTCGCCGGTGTACCTCATCTTCAACTCGACGTTGCCTGAGGCCGGCAGCTTCTTCCCGATGATCACCTGCACTGGAAGCCCGACCAGGTCGGCGTCGTTGAACTTTATCCCCGGGCTCGCGTCCCGGTCGTCGAGCAGAGTCTCGAACCCTTGCGCCTCGAGCTCAGATACGATCCTTGCCGCGGCTTCCGGCTGCCCGCCGCCCTCGGTCGCGATGACTATTATCTCGAATGGCATCGGAGCGACGGCTGCAGGCCAGCGGATGCCCCCGTCGTCGCGGTGCTGCTCCACCACCGTCTGCAGCATGCGGGACGTACCGATGCCGTAGGTGCCCATCACCATCGGCTTGGGCACACCGTCCCTGTCGGTGAAGTTCGCCTCAAGAGGCTCGGAGTACTTCAAGCCCAGCTTGAAGATGTGCCCTATCTCGATGCCGCGCGCGATCTTGAGCTCACCATCGCAGACCGGGCAGAGGTCGCCTTCCACCGGACCCGCCACGTCGGCGACGGGCTCGGCCACAAAGTCGCGGCCTTCCTCGGCCCCGCGGTAGTGGTAGTCGACCTTGTTGGCGCCGGTGATCAGGCCTCGGGCGCCCTTCACCTCCTGGTCGAACAGGGCCCTGACCCCGGCCAGGCCCACCGGGCCGGTGAAGCCCGGGACCACGGTCGGGAACAGCTCGCGCTCATCGTCGCGCATCACGTGGAAGTCCTCGGTGCCCAGCGCGGCCGCGAGCTTCGCCTCGATGACCTCGCGGTACCCCGCCACGAAGACGGCCACGAGCTCCTTGCCCACGACGTACATGACGCACTTGAGCACTCCCCGCGGGGTCGTTCCCATGAAAGACGCCACGTCCTCGATGGACATCATGTCGGGCGTGTGGACCTCCTCAATCGGCGCACTCTCACCGCCGAACGCGTGGCCGGGCCTGTGGCGCTCGAGCTCGAAGTTGGCGCCGTAGTCGCACCCCGGGCAGTAGACCAGCAGGTCCTCTCCGATCTCGGAGACGACCATGAACTCGTGCGACGCCTTGCCGCCGATCAGCCCGGTCGAGGCCTCTACCACCATGGTTGAAAGCGAGCATCTGCTCGCGATCGTCAGGTACGCTTCGCGCATCGCCTGGTAGGTGACCTCCAGGTCATCCTCGTCGGCGTGGAAGCTGTAGGCGTCCATCATGCGGAACTCCCGGCCCCGGATGAGCCCGAACCTGGGCCGCATCTCGTCGCGGAACTTGGTCTGTATCTGGTAGAGGTTCACCGGCAGCTCCCGGTATGACGGGGCGGTCTTCGCGACCGTTATGGTCATCAGCTCCTCGGCCGTGGGCCCCAGGCAGAACTCGCGCCCGGCGCGGTCGGTCAGCCTCATCATCTCGGGTCCGTACGCCTGCCAGCGCCCGCTGCACATCCAGGGGTCGCTGGGGTGCAGCGTGGGGAGCACCACCTCCAGCGCGCCGGCCCGGTTCATCTCCTCGCGCACGATGCTCTCTATGTTGGCAAGCGCGCGATCGCCCAGCGGCAGCAGCGTGTATATGCCTGCCGCGAAAGACCTCATCATGCCAGCGCGCAGCAGCAACTCGTGGCTTACCGCCTCAGCCTCGGCAGGCTTCTCCTTGAGCGTCGGGACCGTCACCCGCGAGAACCTCAAATCGCCTTCACCCTTTCCGTCGCTTCCTGTTATTCGCCGCCGGCCCGGCCGGCTATCTTGCGCACTTCGGCCAGGAGCGCCTCCAGCATCTCGTCGGGCGCCACCTTGCGGATCATCTCTCCGCCCGCGAAGAGCAGTGCGCCCTCCTTGCCTCCAGCGATGCCCACGTCGGCCTCCCGCGCCTCGCCCGGCCCGTTGACCAAGCACCCCATGACCGCGACACGCAGTGGGGTCTGGACGTCGCTGAGCTCCGCCTCGACCTTCATCGCCAGGTCGATCACGTCGATCTCGGTGCGAGCGCACGTGGGGCAAGATATCACCTCGGGGCCGGCCTCCGCCAGCCCGAGCGCGGCGAGGATCTTGCGCCCCACCCTGATCTCCTCCACCGGCGAGGCCGTGAGCGAGACCCGGATGGTGTCGCCGATCCCCTGGGACAGAAGCGCCCCGATGCCGACGGCGCTCTTGATCGTGCCCGACCACATGGTGCCGGCCTCGGTCACCCCCACGTGGAGCGGCCAGTCCGACTTCTCCGCGACGATGCGGTACGCCTCGATGGTGCGCGGCACGTCCGAGGCCTTGACCGAGATCTTCAGGTTCTCGACGCCTTCTTTCGAGATGAGCGCCGCGCCTTCCAGGGCACTCTGCGCCAGCGAAGAGGCCTCGGCCTTCCTGCCCCTGCTCTGATGTCGCCTCTCCAGCGAACCCGAGTTCACCCCGACTCGCACCGTGACCCCCCGGCTCGCCGCTTCAGCGGCTATCTCGCGCACGCGCGCCTTGCGGGCGATGGTGCCGGGGTTGAGCCTTATCCCGGCGACGCCCTGCTCCATCACCAGGAACGCCAGGCGCCAGTCGAAGTGGAGGTCGGCCACCACCGGCAGCGAGGTGCCGGCGATGATCTTACCAAGGGCGTCGGCGGACTCCGAGTCCGGGACGGCGACCCTCACGATCTGGCAGCCCGCGCACTCCAACTCGCGGATCTGGGCGAGCGTGGCCGACACGTCGCGCGTGTCGGTGTTGGTCATGGACTGCACGCTCACAGGCGCGCCCCCACCGATCGCGACGTCGCCCAGCATGATGCGCTTCGTCAGTTTTCTTTCCATCAGCGGCCCCCGTCGGTGTCGTGCCGTACCAGCATTATCCCATTAACGGACCGGCGGGGTCAGGCACGCGGACGCACTACCCCCTGGAAATACTTACGAAGTCAGGGCGTGAACGGGTTCTTCAGCGGGTTGAAGACATCCAGCATCATGAGCCGCAGGGCGACGATGCCAAGCACGATTATCACCACCACCGCGACCTTGGCGAACGTCTTCATGTTTATCTCCTTGTGGAACACCTTCTCCACAATGATGACGAGCAGGTGGCCGCCGTCCAGCGGCGGAAGCGGGATGAGGTTGAACAGTGCAAGCAAGAGGAAGAACTCTCCTATGATGAAGATGAAGACCGACGCTCCTTGCGATGCGGCCTGAAACGCAAGCCGCGTGGCACCAACTATGCTCTGCGGGCTGTTCTGGTTCCTCGGTGTCATCCCTACTAACTGTTTCAAGGTCGTCAACGAGAAAAGCCGCGCAACTCCTGCCGCGAGGCTCGCCGTTACAGACGCCATCAGCTTGGCCGATTGGCCTATCGCCGCCACCGGGTTCGACTTTTTACTGTAGGTGCTGTTGACATCAACGGCTACCCCGAGCAGCCCGTGGCCGTTGATGTCGAGCAGCGTGGCCTTGGTCGTCAGTTTCGACTCGCCCCGATCATAGACGAGGACCACGGTCTGCCCCGGCCTTTTGGTCAGCTGCTCGGTGAGCTGGTTCCAATCACTTACTTTGTTGCCGTTGACGGAGGTTATCAGGTCACCCTTCTTGAGCCCTGCGACGTAACCCGGCCCGGGTTCGGTCACCGTCTTGCTCACCTTCACGGTCTTCTCGACCGTGGCGATCTTGCCCGTCAAGGTGCTGTAGCCCAGAGGCCAGAAAAACAGGTAGAATAGGATGAATGCAAAGCAGAGGTGGACGAAAGAGCCCGCGAGGATCACAATCGCCCTCTTCCAGGCCGGGGCCTCGTAATAGGTGCGCGGCAGATCCTCCGGCGCGATCTTCTCATCCGGGTTCATGCCCGCGATGCGCACAGAGCCGCCGGCCAGTATCCATTTCAGCGAGTACCGCGTCTCGCCGCGCGTCCATCCCTTTATCTCGGGGCCGAAGCCGATGGAGAACTGGTCCACCTTGATCCCGCACTTCTTGGCGGCGAAGTAGTGCCCGAGCTCATGTGTGAGGATCATGAACCCCAGCACCAGGAGGATCAGCACCGCGTCAAGGATGTAATTGGGTAACTTTGACCAGGTCAGCGCGGCAAAACTCAACTCTTCTTCTCCATGGCTTCGATCACCAGTCGGGCCTGCCTCCTTGAAGCGGACTCCGTGTCCCTTATCTCGTCCAGCGTCTTCCCCCGGAGAGGCTCATACTTATCGAGCACCAGGTTCACGACCTTCATCACATCGGTAAAACCTATCTGCCCCGCGAGAAAGGCCGCGACCGCCTCCTCGTTGGCCGCGTTCATCGCCGCGGGGCACGTGCCGCCGCGCCGCGCCGCCTCGTAAGCCAGGCCCAGCGCGGGCCACTTGTCGCCGTCAACCTCGAAGAATGTCAGCTCGCCGTACGAAGCCAGCGACAAGGACTCCACGGGCGACGGCGCCCTGCGCGGGCGCGTCATCGCGTACTGCACCGGTATCCTCATGTCGGGCACGCCCATGTGGGCCAGCACCGACCCGTCGACCATCTCGACCATCGAGTGCACCACGCTCTGAGGATGGATCACCACGTCGATCCTGTCCATGTCGACGTCGAACAGGTGGTGCGCCTCGATCACCTCGAGGCCNNCTTGTTCATCAGCGTCGCCGAGTCAACGGTGACCTTGGGGCCCATGTTCCAGGTCGGGTGCGCGAGCGTTTCGGCGACCGTCACCTCATCCAGCGAGCCGGGCGGCCTCTCTCTGAAGGGACCGCCGGAGGCCGTTAGTATAATCCTTCGCAGGTCGCGCTTATCCTCTCCCAGCAGGCACTGGTAGATGGCCGAGTGCTCGCTGTCCACGGGGACGATCGCCGCTCCCGTCGAGCGCGCCATGTCCGTGACCAGCCTCCCGCCCGCGACCAGGCTCTCCTTGTTGGCGAGCGCCAGGTCCGCTCCCCTCTGCAGGACAGCCAGCGTCGCGTCCAGCCCGGCCGAGCCGACTATGGCGTTGAGCACCAAGTCGCACTCCGCCAGCGCCGCGATCTCCAGTACGCCCTCGGGACCCGCCAGGAGTTTGACGCCGATATCCTCGAACAGGGGTGCATGCTTCCTGGCCGCATCGCGGTCGCTGAGCGCCACGACCTTCACCCCCAGCAGCCGCGCCTGCTCGGCCATCAACTCGCCGTTGGAGGCCGCAGCCAGCGCGCGGACGCTGACGTCCTCAAGGCCGCGCGCGACCTCGACCGCCTGCGTGCCTATGGAGCCCGTCGAGCCGAGGAGAGCGACAGTTCTCAACCGAGTTGCCCTTTCCGCTTACTTCAACACGAAGTAGAAAAGGAAGAAGAACACGACCGGCGCGGTGAAGAAGGTCGAGTCGAACCTGTCCATGATGCCGCCGTGTCCCGGGATCAGGCTTCCCATGTCCTTGATGCCGTAGTCGCGCTTCATCAGCGACTCGGACAGGTCCCCCAGCGGACCGAATATCACCACGATGATGCCGATGACGATAGCGACCCAGTAGGTGAACCAGGGAAAGTTCCGCCCGCCCACGATGGCCGTGATGATGAGCCGGAACAGTACCGAGGCCGCGAGCACTCCGACAGTCGCCGCGGCGGTCCCCTCCCAGCTCTTGTTGGGGCTGATGGTGGGAGCCATCTTGTGCCGCCCGATCTTCCTGCCCACCGCCCAGGCGCAGATGTCATAGACCCAGATGAGCAGTATCAGGAACAACACTATCCACCAGCCGCTGTTGTGGTGGAGAGCGGCCTTGCTGGAGAAGTCCCTGATGAGCACCAGGAAGCTCAGGCAGAAACCGGTGATAAGCGGAGCGAAGATGGTGAGCGCCACGGCCTTGGTCGGCTTGACGTGCCTCAGCAACAGCATGTACCACATGAAGCTCAGGAAGATGATGGCGAAGGTGATGTAGCTGAAGCTCTCGATCGGCTTGAAATGCGCCAGCATCACGTAAGCTATCGACCCGCCGATGCCCAGCGCCGCGGCGGTCGGCGTGGCCTGCCCCTTGCTCTCGAACATGCTGAAGAGCTCCACCGAGCCGATGACTGCGGCAAGCGACACTCCGAGCGCGAACGGGACCGCGCCCCAGACCAGCGTGCCCAGCAGGATAACAGCAAAGAGGACCGCTCCCACGATCCTCTCCGAGAAACCGCCCGCCTCGGGGGGCCTACGCGTCCGCGTGCCGGCCACCCTATATCTCCATCAGTTCTTTTATCTTCTTCTCCATGAGCTCGTCGATCTCTTTGATGTAGGCGTCGGTAAGCTTCTGCATCTCCTCGGTGTCTCTGTGCAGATCGTCCTTGGTGGACTCGCCCTTCTTCTCCTCCTCGCGCAAGGCCTCGATCGCATCGCGCCTCACGTTGCGGACCGCCACGCGCCCCTCCTCGGCCCTGTGCTTCACCAGCTTGCCGAGCTCCTTGCGGCGGTCCTCGGTCAGCTGTGGGACCGGCACCCTGACGACCTGCCCGTCGTCCGACGGGACGAACCCGAGGTCGGACTGGGTGATGGCTTTCTCGATGTCGCCGATGCTGTTGCGGTCATACGGCTGGATGACCAGCAGCCTGGCCTCCGGAGCGCTGACCGTCGCGATCTGGTTAAGCGGCGTGTTGGTGCCGTAGTAGCTTATGACCAGCTTCTCCAGCAGCTGCGGACTGGCCCGGCCGGTCCTGATGCTGCCGAACTCGCCGGCGGTCGCCTCTACGGCCTTCTTAAACTTCCGTTCGGCCTCTTCTTTGACGTCCATCTCACACCCCCCGACTGCATCCGCGCCCCTGGGCGCACCTGTCCGTGTCACCTGCCGCCGTTGCCCGCCTGCCGCCCCTCACTTGCTGGTGCAGACCACCGTCCCCACGTCTTCGCCGAGGAGGAGCCGGCGGAGGTTTCCGTGCTTGAAAAGGTTGAACACTATTATCGGAAGCCCGTTGTCCATGCACAGACTTATCGCCGTCGCGTCCATCACCTCGAGCTCCCTGTTCAGCACCTCGAGGTAGGAGAGCGTATGGAACATCCTGGCTTCAGGGTACTTGACCGGGTCGCGGTCGTAGACCCCCTCGACCTTCGTCGCCTTCAGTATCGCGTCCGCGCCGATCTCGAGCGCCCGCAGCGCCGCGGCGGTATCGGTCGAGAAGTACGGGTTGCCGGTGCCGGCCGCGAAGATGACCACCCGGCCTTTCTCCAGGTGCCGCAGCGCGCGCCGCCTGATGTGCGGCTCCGCGACCTCCTGCATGGTGATGGCCGTCTGCACCCGCGTGTACACGCCCTGCTTCTCCAGGGCGTCCGACAGCGCCAGCGCGTTCATGACCGTCGCCATCATCCCCATGTAGTCTGCTGTCGCCCTGTCGATGCCCGAAGCGTCCTGGCCGCCGCCGCGGAAAATATTACCGCCGCCGACCACCAGCGCCAGCTGCATGCCCATCGACCGGACCTCGGCGAGCTCTTCCGCCACCGACCGCACGGTGGGGTAGTGGATGCCGTAGCCGACCCGGGAATCCATGAAAGCTTCCCCCGACAGCTTGACCAGCACCCGGTCGAAGGCAGGCTCGCAAGAGGCGTCGGGAGGCTCGCCCTTTCCCATCCCCTCGTCCACCGGAAGCCCGTCTTGAGTCAAGCCTTACTCCTCTTCCGTCCGCTCTCCTACCTGGAACCGCTCGAAACGTCTGACCTGGACCTTCTCGCCGAGCTTGGCGGCCGTCTGCGTCACCAGCTCGCCCACCGACACCGACGGGTCCTTGATGAACGGCTGCTCCAGCAGGCACCACTCCTGGAAGAACTTGTCGAGCATGCCATCCACTATGCGGTCCAGGACCTTCTCCGGCTTGCCTTCGGCCTCGGCCTTGGCGCGGTAGATGGCTTTCTCCGATTCGATCAACTCGGTCGGGACCGACTCGCGGTCCAGGTACTTCGGGTTGACCGCGGCTATCTGCAGCGCGATGAAATGAGCAAGCTCGCCGAACTGCTCGTTTCGCGCCACGAAGTCGGTCTCGCAGTTGAGCTCGACCAGCGCGCCGATCTGCCGACCCAGGTGTATGTAGGACTCGATGATGCCCTGGTCCGCGGTCTTCTCCTGCCGCTTCTTGGCGCTCGCCAGGCCCTTCTCCCGCAGCGCCTTCACAGCCTGCTCGAAGTCACCGGAACACTCCTGCAGGGCGCGCTTGCAATCCATCATGCCCGCGCCCGTCTTGGTGCGAAGCTCTTTTACCTGTCCAGCCGCTATCTCTTTTTCCGCCATTCTCTATGTCTCCTGCCTTCAATCCGGCCGGGCGTGCCCGTCCGGCGTCACTGGTATTGTTACTCGCCCTCCGGTAGCTCCGCCGCCGGCGACGTCCCGCCCGGCTCGAGCTCTGCCAGCTCCTCGACGGCCTCCGTGACCGCTTCCGCCGCCATCTCCTCGGACTCTTCTCCCGAGAACTCGGGAATTATAGCCGGACCGCTGATGTCCTCGGGTGAAGCGCTGTACGCCGGCACCGCCCCGCCGACCCTCACCGGCGCGTTTTCGAGCTTCTCGCGCGCTACTTCGGCCTGCTCGGCCATCTCCTCGGCGAGCCTGGCCTCGCGCATTCCCTCACCGTCGATGACCGCATCGGCGACGACCCGGCACAGAAGGCTTGCCGCCCTGATGGCGTCGTCGTTGCCGGGGATCACGAAGTCGACCTCCTCGGGATCGCAGTTGGTGTCCACCAGCCCGATGATGGGTATGCCCAGCTTGCGGCCTTCGGCCACGGCGATGCGCTCCTTACGCGGGTCGATCACGAAGATCATCGAGGGAAGCGAGTGCATGTTGCGTATGCCCTCGAGGTTGCGGCGAAGCTTCTCGATCTGCCGCCTGACCTGCAGCGCCTCTTTTTTGGGAAGGAGCTCCAGCTCCCCCTCGCGGTCGCGCCTCTCGAGCTCGTCCATGTACATGATGCGCGAGTGGATGGTCGAGAAGTTGGTCAGCGTTCCGCCCAGCCAGCGCTGGTTGACGAACGGCATGCCGCAGCGCACCGCGTGCTCCTCCACCGCTTCCTGGGCCTGCTTCTTGGTGCCCACGAAAAGGAGCGTGCCGCCGGCGGCGACGGCGTTCCTCATCGAGTTGAAGGCCGTCCCGATCATGACCAGCGTCTTCTGCAGGTCGATGATGTAGATGTCGTTCCGCTCGGTGAAGATGTAGGGCTTCATCTTGGGGTTCCACCGGCGGGTCTGGTGTCCGAAGTGAACTCCTGCTTCCAGGAGCTCCTGCATCGTGACTACAGGTTGAGTCATTCTGTTTTTCCTCCGTTTGGTTTCGCCTCCCCCGCGTTCATCCCCCGCGGCCACCCTTAGGCACCGGCCGCGAAGTCCAGCGGGGTGTGTATTTTCGTCGGTTCGCACCGGCAAATCTTCACCAGTGTAGTATAGCCGTGAACCAGTCGCAAACAGGGGCCGGGTGAGACGGGGCGCACTCAGTCGTAATCGAAGCCGAGCGAGGTGCCCAGCCTGGCGCGCAATCTCAGGATCGCCTTGGTGTGCATCTGGCANNACGCGGGACTCGGTCACGGACAGCACCTCTCCTATCTCGCGCATGGTCAGGCCCTCGAAATAGTAGAGGCTCACCACTATCCGCTCGCGCTCGGGAAGGTGGTTGATCGCGCCGGCGATCATGTCCTTCATCTCTTCGATCTCGAAGGTCTTGGACGGGTCCTTGACCTTCACGTCCTCGACCGTGTCGGCGAGGCTGATCTTGTCGGGGCGGTCGCCCGAGACGGTCCACAGCTCGTCCAGCGCGACCAGCGAGATGAGGGACATCTTGCTCAGCAGGTTGAGGTACTCATCGAGCGTCACGCCGAGCTTCTCCGCGACCTCCTCGTCGGTGGGTATGCGACGGAGCTCGCTCTCCAGCGCTATGTAGGCCCGCTCGATCTCGCGCGCCTTGAACCTGACCGAGCGGGGTACCCAGTCGTCGGCGCGCAGTTCGTCGATTATCGCGCCCTTGATGCGCGCGATGGCATAGGTCTCGAACTTGATGCCTCTGTCGGGGTCGTACTTGTCTATCGCGTCGAGAAGCCCGAAGACACCGTAGGAAACCAGGTCCCCGAACTCGACCGACGGCGGCAGCCCCGACGAGACGCGGCCTGCCACGTACTTCACCAGCGGCGAGTAGTGAAGGATCAACTGTTCCCGCGCCTCGGGCGAGCGATCGGCCTTGTAGGTGGCCCACATGTGGCCGGCGTCTTCCTCCGGCTTGGCGCCGTTGGCCTTCTTGGCCGTAGTGGTCCTCTGCTTGCCCTTGGTCTCCGATCGCGCCATCTAGTGCTCCGTTCCGCAAATACGATGGCATTCGAGCGCCCCTGCATCCACTCCAACTGCGTTCCGCTCCGTCGCCGGACTCCCCGAGTGCGCCTCGGTCGCGCGCCTTGCCGGCGCGGTGCATTGACGCTCTCGGTGCTTCAACATATTTACGGAACGTAGCACTTGCCCTTCAGGCGCGTGGATGGCTCTGCTCATAGGCTTTCCTGATCTCAGCTCTGGTCAAGTGCGTATATATCTGCGTGGTCGCTACGTTCTGATGCCCCAGGAGCTCCTGGACGGCTCGCAGGTCCGCGCCGTGCGCGAGCATGTGCGTAGCGAACGTGTGCCTGAACGTATGAGGGCTCACGTTTCCGCCCGTCGTAAGCTGGCGCGCCTGTCGCTCGACTATCCTGCGCACCTGGCGCTGGTCGATCGGCGACCCGCGCTTGCCGAGGAACACATGATCCCCGCTTGCCGGGGATCGATCCGCCAGCAGCGGGCGCTCGTTCGCCAGGTAGCTCTCGCAGGCCCGCACGGCCGGCCGGCCCATAAGGGCAACCCTCTCCCGATCGCCTTTTCCGATGACGCGGATGATGCCAGCCTCGAGGTCGACGTCTGAGAGCCTGAGCCCGCAAAGCTCGCCTACCCTGACTCCCGTTGCGTACAGTACCTCTATTATAGCGCGGTCGCGAAGCGCAAGTTCCGTCTTCTCCGCTGGCGCATCGACGATCGATTCCGTCTCCCGCTCGGTAAGGTAGCGGGGCAGCCGCCTGCCCTTGACCGGAAACGAGAGCGTCGTGGACGGGTCGCTCTCGAGCGCGCCGGTCTCGACAAGGAAGTGGAAGAACGCCCTCAGGCAGGCACACCTGCGCGAAACGGTGGAGCGGGCGTAGCCCAATGCCTGCTGGTTGGCGAGGAAGGAGCGAAGCGTCTTGTGGTTCAATGCGGACAGGTCATCGATGCCCGCCCTTTCGGCGAACTCCTCGAACTGGACCAGGTCGCGGGCGTAGGACGAGACGGTGTTCGGTGACAGGTTCCGCACACTCCTGGCGTGGTCGAGGAAAGCATCGACAAGTTCGTGGGTCCCGGGAGCCGGGGCGCCGTCGCTGGAAGCCATCAACCCTCTCTATCCAGATACACAGTGCCGTGGCGTCGCATAAGCCTCAATCGAATATACTATTCGCAGGGGTTTTCTCCTTGATATGACGAATGTCAGCATGGAGACGCCCACTGTTAATTATTTATACTATATTATACTTAATGTTATTATTGTTGACTAGTGTTACTTGCCCCGGGAGGGCCTGGATGAGCCGTGGGGATGTCTTCGCCCGGCTCGAGAGAGCCTTCGACCAGCTTGCCGAACTGCTCGCGGAGATGATACGGATCGACACCTCCGTCCCGCATGAGCTTCGTCGGTAAGGTGCTTGGGACGCGCGAGTTTATCGGCACCGGGGTGATGGACGCGGAGCACATCGGCGCGCACCAGCCGGACGAGACGGTGCCGGTGATCAACATGGTGCAGCTGTGCCAGGAGCTGGTAGCCTTCCTTAACCTCGACGGCTAGCGCGGCCGGCACTTCTGGAAGCGCCCTCCCGCTCCGCGCTTCACCAGGCCCCGTATCTCGAGTGAGCTCAACGCAGCGCCCGCTGCCGCGGCTGACATCCCGGCCCTGGCGCAGAGCTCCTCGACGTCGCAGGGCCCGCCCTCCAGCGCCTCCAGCAGCGCCTTCTCCCCCGCCGCCAGCCTGGCGCCGACGGCTGCGCCTGAGGCTGAGAAAGGCGAGCAGGCCTCGATATCCAGTTCCGCCAGAACGTCCTGCGCGGAGCAGGCCACTGCGGCGTCCGAACGGAGGAGGCCGTGGGTGCCCGCGCTGTTGGAAGAGAAGATCTGTCCGGGCACCGCGAGCACCTCCCGGTCCTCGGTCAGCGCGAAGTCTGCGGTCAGCAGGGCGCCGCTCCGTTCGGCCGCCTCGACCACGATCGTCGCACGGCGGCGTTGCCGCAGGGGACCAGCAGGTAATCCACGCCGCAGTCCCTGGCCCCCAGCGCGATGGAGAGCGCGCCGGTGATCGCGCGTAGCTCGCCGTCCAGTGACAGCTCGCCCGCGGCGATGCAGCGCCCTTCCCTCTGCGGCTTGAGCTGCCCCATGGCCTGAAGTATGCCCAGCGCGATGGGCAGGTCGAACGAAGGGCCTTCCTTCCTGACGTCGGCGGGAGCGAGGTTGATATGCACCTTGGTCCTGGGCCACTCGTAGAGCGAGTTCTTGATCGCGGACTTCACCCTGATGCGAGACTCTTTGAGGGCGGCGTCCGGCAGGCCGACCATCTCGAAGCCGGGGATGCCGTTGGTTACGTCGACCTCGACGGTGATGCGGTGAGACTCCATGCCGACCAGGGTCGAGCCGAAGAGCTTGGCGAGCAAGTGACCTCCAGGAAAAGCAGTACAAGCATAGTGTAGTGCAATACAAGCAGGTTGGCAAACGCGAAGCTACTTGGAGGGGGTACTTCAGCGAAGCTTGTAGACGTAGTCCTTGTCCTTGGGATCCTTGTCGAACACCTTCCAGGGCTGAAGGTCCTTGTGCTTCAGCGACCAGTCGAAGACCCTTTGCAGGGTGGCGGGGTCCATCAGGCTCGCGTGGACAATCACGTACTCGATCCCCGTCGCCTTGAGCCAGGCGACGCTCTCCTCGGAAGGGAAGCCGGCGGTGGCGAGGACCGCCTCGTAGTAGGAGTCCGGTATGAAGCCGCTGTAGCCGTTGAGGAGCTTCTTCCAGTGCAGCGTCGAGTAGTACGTCCTCATGGGCTCGCGCTCGAGCCAGGTCTGCTCGTACTGCAACCCCTCCGAGAATGTCTTGGGGTTGTACATGGCAAGAGGCAGCTCAGCGGTCGGCGCGTCCCCTTTCTGCTGCTTGAGCCAGCTGTAGACCGGGGGGAAATCTTTGGCGGAGGCGATCTTGTGCATGGGGAGCGGGACCGACATCAGGTCCACCAGCAGCAGGGCCACCACCACCAGCGCCACCAGGCCGGCGAGCGCGATCGACTTCTTCTTTCCCAGCCAGGCGAGGCCCGCCCTGACGCCGTAAGCGGACAGCACGGCCAGCGCGAGCAGCACCAGCACTATGAAGCGCGCCGGCACGCGGAGCACCTTGAACCCCGGGAAGAGGTAGTAGAAGACGTCGTAGGGCATCGGGAGGTTCACGGAGTGGCCGAAGAAGTAGAGCTTGGTGCCGAGGCATAACAGAGCCGCCAGCGCGCCCAGCGCGACCCAGAACCTGACCTGGAACCTGTCCTCTCCCTCTCCTTTGAGGAACAGCACAACCGCGCCGGCGATCCCCAGCAGCAGCGGCAGAAGCCCGGGGAAAAGAGAACGCTCAGTGGGGCCGCCCCGCTTCAGCGTCGTCTTGCGAAGGCCGGCGGTGAGCGAGCCCCACAACCAGTTCTGCTGTGAGGCGGTCACGAAGTCGGTCACGTCGGCCGAGAACATGTCGACCTCCTTGACCGAGCGGGTGAATCGCGGGTCCGACGAATGGATCTTAAGGTAAGGGAGCGCGAAAGGCGCGATGACCGCTCCCGCCAGTATTAGAACCAGCAGCAGCGAAAGGGTCCACTTGAGCGTGAACGTCTGCCTTTTCATCACCAGCCGCACCGCCAGGAAAAGGATTATGCCGATGGCCAGCATCACCCCGTAGTACCAGGTAGCGAGCGTCTGCACCACCAGGAAGAGCCCCACCAGCGCGGCATCGTACCAGTGGCCCTTCTCGGTGTACCGGGTCAGGAACAGCAGGCACAGTGGGATCCATCCCGCCGTCGAGAGCTGCAGGTGCATCACCTGGGCCAGCCGGGGGGCGCCGAACGCGAACATCAGCCCGGCGGCGAACGCGGCGATCCTGTTCCTGGTCAGGTGGTTGGTCAGGAGGTAGGCGCCAAGCGCCGACAGGAAGAAGTTGAATATGAGCATGTAGTTTGCCGTCTGCATCGGGTTGTGGGTGATCGCCAGCAGCGGCGAGGCCAGCAGCGCGGTGCTCAGCTGGTTGTCGGAGTACGCCAGGGTATCCTGGTTGGGGTAGTAGATGTTGGCGTTGAAAAGCGACAGCGGGTTGTTCGCCAGCGCCCGCGCGTCCGACTGCAGGGTCCAGGCCTGGAAGACCGGGTCGCTCGAGTCTTTGTAGACGTAGTCCCGTGCCTTGCTGATCATGGGCCGGGTGAACAGGCAGGCAAGCCCGATGAATGCGATTATGATGACAAGGCCAAGCGCCCTGCCTTTTGCGTTGCTCTCAGGTCTTTTCATGCTCACAAGACAAACACATGGGGCGGCAGATGCCGCCCCAATGGGCAAAACTCACTCTGATAATGTTTTCTGCACTGATGCGCCGGCGTCCTCCTACCAGGGACAGCCGATGGAATCGGTGCCCCAGATGCGGCCGTTTCCATACATCGCGCGCTCGGCGATGACCGGCTTGTCCGAGGTGACCTTCGTCGAAACCTCCCAGACCTGGCCCACCGTGTCCGCGACGTTGAACGTCTTGCGGGTGTGCGGGGCCAGCACCACTGACGGCCCGTCCCTGGAGACGTCCGAGGTCATGTAGGTCAGGCTGACCTTCGCCTCGGTGTCGTTGGGGTTCTGCACCAGTACCCACGTCTCGAAGCCCGGGCCGGTGCAGCCCTCGGGCAGGCACCAGGTCTGAGCGGGCGCACTCACGCCGATCGAATCGTGGGCCCACTTGCGGTGGTTACCGTACATCGCGCGCTCGGCGATGATCGGCTGGTCCGAGCTCACGTAGGTCGAGACGCTCCACTGGCCGGGTATGCTGTTGGCGAGGTTGACCGACATGCGGCTCTCGGGCGCCAGCTTGAGCGTCGGGCCCGCCTTTTGCCCGGAAGGCGTCATGTAGGTCAGCTTCACGTTGGCGACCTTCTCACCCGGGTTCTGTACCAGGACCCACGTCTCGAAGTCCGGACCTGTGCAACCTTCCGGCAGATACCATTGGGTCTGGGGCGAGGACGTGCCGATCGACTCGGTCGCGTCTTCTCCCGTTCTATACATTGCTCTCTCGGCCACCACCGGCTGGGTGGAGGTGACCTCGGTGGAGACCTGCCACTCGCCGGGACAGGTGTTGTTCACCTTGAAGCTCTGGCGCGTGTTGGCCGGCATGGTGACCCTGGGGCCCGCCACCGCGCCGTGCGAGGTCATGAACGTCAGCTGGATCGTAGCGGCGCTGCCGCTGGGGTTCTGGACCAGCACCCAGGTGTCGAAGCCCGGGCCGGTGCAGCCCTCGGCCAGGAACCAGTGCTGCGCCGGCTGCCAGATGCCTATCGAGTCGGTGGCCCAGGTGCGCCCGTTTCCGTACATCGAGCGCTCGGCGATGATCGGCCTGTCGGCGGTGACCATCGTGGAGACCTGGTCGGTGTTGGGGACCGTGTCCGCGACGTTGTAGGTCTTGCGGCTGCGCGGTCCGATCTCCTCGGTCGGGCCCTGCACCACGCCGTTGGGGGTCATGTACGTGATGTTGATGTTGGCCCCTCCGTCATTGGGGTTCTGGACCAGGATCCAGGTCTCGAAGTTGGCGCCGGTCGACCCCTCGGCCAGGTACCAGGCCTGCTTTGGCCCGTAGCTCACCACAAGTCCGTTGCGGAGCGCGGTCGGGATCTCGACGCCGGTCGTGACGTTGACGTTCCGGGCCCCGACGGCCGCGCCCAGTCCCACCGTTATATTGGCGGTCGCGTGGTCCACGTCGATCACCGTGGTCCGGTTGACCTTGATCCCGGTGCCGGAGACCGTCGCCGCCGACTGCCCCTGGACGAAGTGGGTGTTGCTCCCGACTATCTTCAGGTTGAGGGTATCGCCCTGCCGAGCCCCGCTGGGGCTCGAGGAAGCTATCGAGGGCACTCCCGGAGCGCTGACCGCGAACAACGCCGCAGAGTCGTCCGGGGTCTCCCCCGGTGTGACGACGTTGACGTTGCGGATACCGACCGTGGCGAGGTCGCTGATAGAGATGTTCGCGGTGGCACTTGTCGGCGAATGCACGGTGAGGGTGTTCACCGTGATGCCGTCGGACGGTGCGAAGACGCAGGTCGAGGTTCCGGCGTTGAAATGCGTGTTCGTCGCGGAGATGTCCACGTCCATCGTCTGACCCTGGATGCCCACGGCCGGGCTCACGGAATCGACGGACGGTATCGTCGCCTCGACCGACGCCCCGTTCGATGTGTTCAACGTTCCGGCGTAGATAGTCAGGCCGAGACCTTCATGCCTGGTGGTCATGGCCGAGACCGTCTGTTCGCCCGAATTCCCGAAGCCATTAGTGTTGGCCTGGCTCCAGGAGTCCGGGGAATCGGCACTGTACGAATCCCATACGGTGCAGTTGTACGCGGTTCCCACAAAGAGTCTGTTGTCTCCAGCGCACATCGAAGAGGCTATTTGCTCATGATTGCTCGTATTGAACCCGGAGTTGTTGACCTGCCCCCAGCCGGTGAGCCCGGAGACGTCATGGCGGAATACGCCGCAGCCGTCGCTCCAGTTCGTCGTGCCCGCGAAGAGCATCCCGTTGTACATCGTGAGCGACGGGACATCCTGGTTGTTGCTGTTGCCGAAGCCGGAGCCGTCCGACTGCTCCCACGTGCCCGGCAGTGTCAGGCGCCACACCTGGGACCCGCTTCCGTTCCAGGCGAGGATGCCGAAGTACAACGATCCGCCGGCGTCGACCGCGGAGGTCGCCCTCACGGTGCTGCCGTTCCAGAAGGGGGGGTTGTCTGGTAAACCGCTTCCGATGAGCTTCGACCAGGTGCCGTCGTAGCTCCAGACCTCGCACCCGCTGCGGTTGTTGTACGTGCCGGCGTAGATCTTCTGGGTGCCCGTGCCCGGGTAGGCAACCATCGCCGAGATAGACCTGTTGCCGCCGCTCTCGATATCACCGGACGAGCTGACCCTGGTCCAGTCGCCCCTGCCCGGCCCGTCGAACCGCCATAGCTGGGCTCCGGCAGGGTTGTACGTTCCGACGTACAGCTTCTGGCCGCCACCGTCGTCGTACAGGACCATGGATGACGCCATCGAGTTGTTCTGGTCACCGAAGCCATCGTTCGAGACCTGGCTCCAGCTGCCGTTGTACCTCCAGACCTCGCAACCCGTCGCGCTCGCGGTCCCTGCAAAGACGTCGTTGCCGGAACGGAGCATCGAGGCCACCATGTAGTTGTTACTGCTCGTGAAGCCGTTCTGGTTTACCTGGCTGACGGAACCACCGGCGTTGTACTGCCACACCTCGCCGCCGGTCCCCCTGTCGGTGTCGCTTGAGTTCGGGTCGTTGAGGGTGCCGAAATAGAGGGCACCGCCGCCGCCCGGGTCCGACGTGGCGGCGGCCAGCGCGCCCTGGTTGAGAGGGTCGCCGAAGCCTGCGGTCACCGGCATGTTCAGGGCCGACCCGTCATAGGTCCATATCTGGCAGCCGTTGCTTCCCGACCAGTCACTGGCGGTCCCCATGAAAAGCTTGTCGCCGGAGTCGTTGAACACCGCCATCGAGGAGATCGAGTTGTTCGAGCCGTCGCCGAAGCCCGCGGTCGATATCATGTTTATGGTGAGGCTGGACCAGGACCCGAAGACCTCCCACAGCTGGCATCCTCTCACTCCAGGCCCGTTCGGGTTGTTGTGAGTTCCCACGTATAGGCGGTTGCCCAGACCGTGGTCGTACTGGATCATGGCGGTCGCGGCCGAGTTGTTGACGTCACCGAAGCCGTTGGTCTCAGCGGCCCCCCAGGCGCTCCCGTTGTACTGCCACAGCTGGCAACCCGTGCCCGTGTTCTCGGTACCGGCGACCAGCGAGCCGTTGAAAGCCGTCATCGAGGAGACGCGCCGGTTGTTCGTGAAGCCGAAGCCGGAGGTGTTGATCTGGGCCCAGATCAGACGGACGCCGCTGAAAGCCAGGACCTGGCACCCGCTGCCGCCCGAGGCGGAATCGTTCTCCGTGCCGGCGTAAAGAACGCCGCTGTACTCCGCCATCGCAGAGACATCCACGTTGTTGCGGTCGAGGTAGCCGAACAACATGTAACTCGTCCAGTTGCTGCCGTCGTAACGCCATACCTCGCAGCCGGTCGAGGTATTTCGCGTCCCGACGTAGAGGTTTCCGTTGTAGGAGATCATGGAGGTGGCCCTGGTGTTGTTGGAGTTCCCGAAGCCGTCGGTATTGACCTGCGTCCAGTTCGATCCGCCGTCGTAGCGGTACACGCGGCAGCCGTTGTCGTTCTCGGTGCCGGCGTACAGCCGGTTGTTGCCGCCCACGCTGAAGTACGTCATGCAGCTCACGGAGCGCTGCGCAGGGTCGAAGTTGCCGGTGAAACCGCCCGTGATCGAGCCGTTCCAGGTATCGGCTGCCGCGCTGGTCGGGAGCAGCAGATAGAACATGCCAAACAGCAGTAGACATATGGTGGAAAGGGCGATGACGCGTGAACGCACGAAAAACACCTCCTGCGCGGATGGCTCCAGCTCAAAAGATCAGATCATCCTGGCATCTGCGCCCAATATGCTATCAGGCCTCAGCGCCCGCGGCTAGAAGGCGTCGGGGATGTGGCGCAGCTCCAGCACCTCGCTCCGGGGGTCGAGCATCACCGCGAAGACGTCGAACCGCACCTGCCCGTGAGTGGAGCCGGTCGCGAGATACTGCGCGGCGAGCGAGCGAAGCCGGCGCGCCTTTGCCGGCGTCACGGATTCCTCGGGAGCGCCGAATGCTGTTCCAGTCCTGGATTTGACCTCCGCGAAAACGAGCAGGTCTCCCCGCCTGGCGATGACGTCCACCTCGCCCTCGCGGACGCGCCAGTTGCGCTCCACGATCTCGAACCCCTGCCGGGAAAGCTCGGCGCACGCCGCGTCCTCACCGGCGCGGCCCTTGGCCCGCCTGTCAGGGCTCATCGCCGGCCTCCCACAGCTTTATTTCCCCGGCCCCGTCCGCCACGCGGCGGAACGAGAGCCTGTGCAGCTCGCAGGGTCCGTACTCATCGAGCGCCTCCCAGTGCTCGGAGGTGCCGTAGCCCTTGTTGTTCTCGAAGTTATAGGAGGGGTAGCGCCTGTGCATCGCGCGCATGACCCTGTCCCGCTCGACCTTGGCGACTATGCTCGCCGCCGCGACGGAGTGGAATATCGCGTCGGCGGTGGGTATGCCGAAGACCGGAAAGGCGAGCCCCGTGAGAGTGAAGTGGTCGCAGACGGCGACGTCGCATCGCGGCTGCAGGCCGCTCAAGGCCTGGCCGAGCGCGCTCATGTTGACGATCTGCAGGCCCCAGCGGTCGACCAGCGAACTGTCCATGAAGACCACCGAGAGGCTCAAGGCCCGCGCCTGTATCTCGGCGTACAGCTCCTCGCGCAACTCGGGGGCCAGCAGCTTGGAATCGTTCACTCCTTCTATCTCGACGCCCGGCTCAAACAGGGCGGCCGCGGCGACCAGGGGGCCGGCGAGCGCGCCGCGTCCGACCTCGTCGGCGCCGGCCACCAGCCTGATGCCGTTCACGCGGAATATGTCCTCGTTGGCGGCGCGTCCGCGTTTCCTGCCCAGCGCCTTGAACGCCATGTTGCGCACTGTCATCCTGGGATCGCGAGTGAGACGGCAGAGCAGTCCGACGTCCGGGCGCTCGAGAGAAGAGAGCAGTTCGCGGATCTCCTTCACCGAGAGGCTCAAGCTCGCGGGATCGTTCAGCCCGGGCTCGTCACCCGTCAGGAGTTGACCCTGGGCCGGGGCTTTCCGAAGTGGCTCGGAGGCCACCATATTAGGATCACCTTTCCTATCACGGCGCGGTAGGGAATGGGACCGAAGTAACGGCTGTCGCGAGAGTTCGGCCTGTTGTCGCCCAGCCCGTAGAACATACCCTTGGGCACCTTGACCGGCCCGAAGTCGCTCATGTCGTTGACCTTGTAGGGCTCGACTATCGGTTTGCCGTTGATGTAGACCTGGCCCTTCTTTATCTGCAGGGTCTCTCCCTCGGTCGCGACCACGCGTTTGACGAAAGGAGTGGTGCCGCGGTGCGTGATGTGCAGCGTCTCACCAATCTGCTGGAACGGCCAGTAGAACGGGTTGCTGGTCGTGAGCGACCTGGGGTCGTCGGGCGGGTAGCGCCAGACTACGATGTCCCCCCTGCGGGGCTTGCGGAAGTAATAGGTCACGCGGTCGACCATCACCCTGTCCCCTACCTGGAGGGTCGGGCTCATCGAGGACGACGGTATGATGAACGCCTTGAAGAAGAACGACTGGATCAGAACCGCCACGACCGCGGCGAGCACCAGGATGATGACGAGCTCGGTGACGCCCTGCCAGAATGTTATCTTGGGACGCTCTTCGGCCGCCTTGGCCTTTCGCTCGCGCCTGCTCAGACGCCTGGTCTGGTCATCGGCTTCAGTGACCTGTGCGTCTTGAGGCTTCGCGGCGGGCTCTGGCTCTTGGGCGGGTTGCGGCTGGCGTGCACCTTCAAGCTCGCTCGAAGGCGCGCCTTCGGTTCCTCGCGTTTGTCCGGAGATGTCCCGAGGAGGGCCTTCGGCAGGAGGTTGGGCTTTGGCGGGTTCGTTGTTTTCTTCTTCGGCCATCTATGGAGCCATCACTATCAGCTGGTGAACTTCTTCTTCTTGACCCGGGCGGCCTTTCCGACCTTGTCCCTGATGTAGTAGAGCTTGGCGCGCCTCACGTCGCCCTCCTGGATCATCTGGATGTCTTTGATGATAGGCGAATGCACCGGGAACGTGCGCTCCACGCCGACGCCGAAAGAGATCTTGCGGACGGTGAACGTCTCGCGCGCTCCCGCGCCCTGCCGCCTGATGACCAGGCCCTGGAAAGCCTGGGTGCGCGTCCTCACGGTGCGCTTTTCGCCGCTTCCGCTGGCTTCCTTGATCTCGATCGTGACCTTTATGGTATCGCCAGGCTGGAAGGGTATTATGTCCTCCCGCATCTGGCTTCTCTCGATAGTCTCTATCTCTTTCATCGTTTTCTCCCGGAATAGACCGCACAAGACTCGGTCAACTATAGCAGAAGAGCGGTGCGGTGAAAATCAGCAAACGCACCATGGTGTCAGGTACCGTGGTGCGTTGATCGCCCTGCTAGAGGAGGTCGGGGCGCCTCTCGCGGGTGCGCTCGAGCGCCTGCTGTTCTCTGAAGGCCTTGATCTTCCCATGGTCGCCACTGGTCAGCACGTCGGGTACCCGCCATCCCCTGAATTCGGCGGGGCGCGTGTACTGTGGGTACTCCAGAAGCCCGGCTGCGAAAGACTCCTCGGCCAGGCTCTCCTCGTTCCCCAGCACGCCGGGGAGCAAACGGACCACCGCCTCGAGCACGGCGCAGGCGGCGATCTCGCCGCCCGCCAGCACGAAATCACCCAGCGATATCTCGCGACCCGCGATGTGCCGCCTGATCCTCTCGTCCACTCCCTCGTACCTTCCACAGATGAAGACGAGGGTATCGGCCCGCGCGAGCTCGCGTGCGATCTCCTGGTCTAACCTCTCGCCCTGCGGCGTGAGCAGTATGACCGGGAAATCCTCGCGCAGCTTCTCGGCGTCCTTGTCGAACACCGCCTCGAGCGCGTGAGCGACGACGTCCACGCGGAGCACCATCCCCGGCCCGCCGCCGTACGGCGTATCGTCAGCCTTGTGGTGCGGGTCCGGCGAGAGGGAGTGCAGGCTGTGAACGTTGGCGTCAAGCACCCCAGCCTCGACCGCGCGCCCCAGCACGCCCGCGGAGAGCGGTGAGAGGAGCATCTCGGGCAGTGTGCAGAAGACGTGTGCCTCCAGCGTCACGGGCCCATCCCCTCCGGCAGCTCGACCGTTATAGTCCCGCCGTCCATATCGACTTCCTTCACGAACTCGGAGACGAACGGCACGCTGAACTCGACGCCGTCCGCCGAGGAGGCGATGATCAAATCCTGCGCCGCGCGGCACAGCACCTCGCTCACCCGGCCCAGCTCGCGCCCACCCGCATCGACGAGCGCCATGTCCACCATGTCGTGCGGCCAGTACTCGCCTTCGCCCAGCGGCGCCGCCTCGCAGGCCGGGACCATCAAGAACAGCCCGCGCAGCTCGTCGGCCGCGTCCCGGTCCGTCAGCCCCATCGACACCAGGAAGCGCCCCGAGTGGGGTGCGGCCGTCTCCAGGGTCACCTCGACGTAGTCTTGCGGCCCTTTCTCGAGCAGCATCCTGGCCCCGGGGACAAACCGCTGGTCCCAGTCCGTCATCGACTCTACGATAAGAGCCCCACGGATGCCGTGGGGCCTCAGTATTCTTCCGACCGCCAGGAGGTCCCCCGGCGAATTGGTGTTCTTCTCACTCAATCCAGTATCTCTACTATCGCGTTCTTTCCCTGCTTGGTCGCCGATGCCTTGACCAGCGTCCTCAGGGCCTGGGCTATCCTGCCCTGCTTGCCGATCACTTTGCCGATGTCCTCGGGGTTGACCTTGAGCTGCAGGATGACCGACCTCTCCCCCTCGATGACCTCGACGTGGACATCGTCGGGATTGTCGACCAGCGCCTTGGCAAGGTACTCCAGAAGATCTTTCATATTCGAGCCTCCAGTATTCAACCCAGCGGGAGAAGATTTATTTCTTCGAGCTCTCGAACTGCTCCCAGACGCCCTTGATCTTCATCAGGTTCCGGACCTGGCTCGAGGGCTGGGCCCCCTGCGAGAGCCAGTAGAGCGCCCTTTCGCCGTTGAGCTCGATGGTCGAAGGTTCCGTCATCGGGTTGTAGAAGCCGAGCGACTCGATGTAACGCCCGTCGCGCGGCTTGTGCGAGTCCGCCACGACGATGCGATAGACAGGCTGCTTCTTCTTTCCCATTCTGCGCAGTCTGATCTTGACCAATGTGCCTCCTTAAATCCCGTTTATTCTAGCAGAACGCCTCAGAAGGGAAAGAGGCGCTTGAGCATGCCCATGCCGCCGGCGCCCTTGCCGGTGAACGCCTTCATCATCTTCTGCATCTGGCTGAACTGTTTCACGAGCTGGTTGACGTCCTGGGTGGAGGTGCCGCTCCCGGCCGCGATCCTGCGGCGCCGGCTCGCGTTGAGCACGTGCGGGTTGTGGCGCTCCTGGGGCGTCATGGAGTAGATGATGGCCTCGATCCTCTTGAGCTGGCCATCGTCCACGTCGAGCCCCTGCTGGCGCGCCATGCCGCTCATCCCGGGCACCATCTCCATCACCTTGGACAGCCCGCCCATCTGGCGGAGCTGCTGCATCTGCTCCAGGAAGTCCTCGAAGTCGAACTTCTGCTTGCGCAGCTTCTCCTCGAGCTTGCGGGCCTTCTCCTCGGTCATGTGCTCCTCGGCCTTCTCGACCAGCGTGACTATGTCACCCATGCCGAGGATGCGGGACGCGACGCGGTCCGGGTAGAAGACCTCGAGGTCGTTCATCTTCTCGCCAACAGAGGCGAGCTTGATGGGCCGTCCGGTGACCGCCTTCATGGAGAGCGCCGCGCCGCCGCGGGCGTCGCCGTCCATCTTGGTGATGAGGATCCCGTCGAACTCCAGCGTCTCCAGGAACGTGAGCGCGACGTTGACCGCGTCCTGGCCGGTCATCGCGTCCACCACCAGCAGGGTCTCACTGGGGTCGACCGAGGCCTTGATGTCCACCAGCTCCTGCATCATCTCAGTATCGATGTGCAGCCGCCCGGCGGTGTCGAGTATCACGACGTCGTTGCCCTTGCGGGCGCCTTCCTTCACCGCCTGCTCGCAGATCTCCAGCGCGCTCTTGTGCTTGTAGTAGGCCACCGGCACTTCGATCTGGGTCCCCAAGGTCTGCAGCTGCTCGACCGCCGCGGGCCGGTAGACGTCCGCCGCCACCAGCAACGGGGTCCTCCCCTGCCGGTGCAGCAACACCGCGAGCTTGGCGGCCGCCGTGGTTTTGCCGCTTCCCTGCAGGCCGACCAGCATGATGACCGATGGCGGGTGGGGGGCGAAGCGGATGTCCTTCTCCTTGCCGCCGAGTATGTCGGTCATCTCGTCGAAGACGATCTTCACGACCTGCTGGGCGGGCGTCACGCTTTTGATGACCTCCTCGCCGATCGAGCGCTCGCGCACGTGGTCTACGAACTGCTTGACGACCTTGAAGTTGACGTCGGCCTCCAGCAACACCAGGCGGATCTCGCGCATGGCGGCGTCGACGTCCTTCTCGGTCAGCTTGCCCCTGCCGCGAAGCCTCGTAAAAACATCCTGCAGCCTGTCTCCCAGGCTTTCAAACATGGTTGCTCCATCGCTTGTCTTACCGAATAAAGGGAGTTTACCATGACCCGTTGCCCCACATAATGATATTACGCGCACCCCCGGACGCGCTCAAGCAAGAGAACGGGCGCACCCCGGGCTTCCGTCCGGGCTTCCCCTGCCCGATGGCCGGACGCGCGGGTTGCGACGGCTCCCGCGGGGAGAGGGGTCAGGGAAATGAAAGAAGCCCGGCCGACGGCCGGGCCTCGTCCATCACCTTATCTGGAAAGAGAATCAGGCCTTGCCGGTGATCTTGAAGACCTTGGTCCCGCACTTGGTGCAGGTGCCTTTCAGGGCCTTCATCTTATTCTTCATGATGACCTCTTCAGGATCCTTGATCTCTACCTTCTCCTTGCACTTCACACAGTAAGCTTCAGCCATCTTACCTCCTTTGTACCCGGAACCCCCCGGATCCACAGATTACTCACAACACGTACATTTGTTCGGCTGTTCGCGCAAATATACCTTTGACCCTTCGGGCGGTCAACCAGTGCGGGGGCTCGAGACCGGTCCGGTGCTATACTGTCTGCGGCCGTGACAAGGAGGCGGAAGATGCCCGAATCGTTCGACGAGCTGCGCCACGAGTACCTCGAGAGCCGCTGCGAGACGGCGGTCAAAGCGCTGCGGAAGAGGTGGTTCGACGCCCACTGGTTCTCCAACGCGGATCGCGCGGTGAAGGCGGCGCTCGATGTCATACCCCAGGGCTCGCGTGTGGGAGCCGGCGGGTCGGTGACTGTGCGTGAGAGCGGGTTGCTGGAGGTCTTGAGCGAGCGCGGAGACCAACTTGTGTACCACCAGCCCGACATGGCGCAACAGCAGAGCATGGAGGTCCGCAAGGAGGCCATCACCTGCCCTTACTACCTGTGCTCCAGCAACGCCATCACCATGGAAGGCGAACTGGTGAACACCGACGGGATAGGCAACCGGCTGGCCGGGATGATGTTCGGCCCCGAAGTGGTGGTGGTGCTCGCGGGCGCAAACAAGCTGGTGGAGGACCGCGCCGAGGCGTTCAGCAGGATTCGCAACGTGGCCGCCCCGGCAAACGCGAGGAGGCTCGGCCTCGACCTGCCTTGTGTCGAGCGGGGAAAGTGCGTCGACTGCCGAACTCCCCAGAACATCTGCAGGGTGACGTCGATCGTCAGCCTCAAGCCGATGTGGACCGACCTCAAGGTCTTCCTGGTAGCCGAACCACTCGGTTTGTAGGGACAACTTCTTTTTCTACTATCGATACCGCAGTGGGTAGAAGAATAAGTGGAAAGTACCTGTTCCCATCTCAGGGTGGGCGGCGGTACCAATCGATGAGGCGGGCCATCGGCGGGTATACCTTCCTGACCGCGATGAGGCTGTCGGCCACCTTTCTCGACCTCTCGGGCACAGTTGCCTTCGCCGATTTTATCGCCTCGAACCACTGGCGCGGGTCTTTCCTGGCCAGGATGCCCTCCAGGCTATAGACGCTCACGTCGCGCACGCCGGCCGCCAGCGCCGCCTCCAGGCCGACCACCAGCTCAGCGGGCCCGCCGAAGACCGGCTCGTCCTGGAGCACTCCGCCCCCGGTAAGGCCAAGCGATACACCCGCGCGGCCGCCGAACTTCTCGCGCAGGCGGGAGCAGTTATCGTACACCAGCCAGTTGGCGTCCTTCACGCTGATGGCCCTGCCGGACATGCCACACAGCATGCTCACATAGAGCATCGGGCTCACGACGTCCCATCCGATCCCGGAAGCCGGCGTCTCGGTCATGTCCTGCAGCAGCTCGCCGTCCCCCTCCATCTCCAGCCCGATCCAGGGCAGCACCGCCGTGAGCGTGCGAATCCCGGCGTCCTGCAGCTCCACGTTGAGCCTGTCGAGCTTTCCCTTGGCCCGGTAGTAGCGCTCGCGGTCCAGGTTCTCGCGCGCCGATGTGAACACCTTTCCGAGCTTGATGAGCGGGTTGGTGGCCCGCATCACTTCCCACATCTGCTGGATGGGCATCTCGAGGTCGATCGCGACCGTGTCGGGAAGGACGTCGTTCTTCTGAGCCCACTCCACCTGGTGGCGGACCAGGGCGCCGTATGAAGAAGCGTTGCGCTCGCCAGGAAAGTAGCCCTGCTCTTTCTCCATCAGAGGCCAGAAAGCGTAGTCCACTCCAGCCTCCTTGATCTTCTTGAGCGCGTTGGCGTTCTTCCGGGTCAGGGAGACCGGGTACATCGCGATGGCGACGCCCGCGGAGAACTCCTGCAGAAGAGGCAGGGCTTTCTTGACTATGTCGGGCGGAGCGAGCGACTCCTCCCAGAACCTCAGTTCGAACTGCACGATGACTCTTTACCCTTCCTCATCGCCCGAAGGTTTCCGTCTGCACCAAGCAGAGAATTCATACTATCAGAACTTCGATTACACGCCTGCTGTCTTTCATACTGGTCAGTAGATACTTCTATTTTCTGGGGGTCGAGGGAAGTCCCGAAGGGGGCGGGGTGAGCCTTTTGCGAGCGATTCGCAGCGTCTCGGGGAGCATGGAGAGTCTGCTGACTTCAAAGACGCGAGGACCAGCGAGCAAAAACCTCACCCCGCCTCCTCCCATTTCCTTTGAATTCAGAACAAGGCGCGGGCGTATTCCTCGGGGTCGAACGGACGAAGGTCGCTCATGCCCTCGCCCACTCCGATGTAGGAAACCGGTATCCCGAGCTCACGGCCGATGGCAAGGACGACCCCGCCCTTGGCGCTGCCGTCCATCTTGGTGAGCGCGATTGAGCCCAACTCCATGGCCTCGCCGAAAATGCGCGCCTGGCTGACGCCGTTCTGCCCGGTGGTGGCGTCGATGGCCAGTATCGACTCGGGCGGGTACCCGAGTTGGCGCTCGGCGACCCGCCACATCTTGTTGAGCTCGTCCATCAGGTTCTTCTTGGTATGCAGGCGCCCCGCGGTGTCGACTATGACGATGTCGATCCCCCGCGCCGTCGCCGACTCGAGCGCGTCGAACACGACAGCGGCCGGGTCCCCTCCGGTCTTGTGCCGCACCACAGGCGCGCCGACCCGTTGCGCCCACATCTCCATCTGCTCTATGCCGGCGGCCCGAAAGGTATCGGCCGCAGCGAACAGGACCTTTTGCCCTTCGCTCTTGTACTGGTAGCCGATCTTGGCGGACGTGGTCGTCTTGCCCACCCCGTTGACGCCCACTATGAAGACCACATGCGGCTTCTCGTCGGAGACCGCGGGCCTCTCCCCGAAAGAGCGCAGCATCTCGGCGACCTCCTCGCGGAACACCTGCCGAAGGCCCTCGAGGTCCCGCACGCCCTCGGAGGTGATTCGCTTCCTGGCGGCTTCCACGATCGTGGTGGCGCTCTCGACGCCGGCGTCGGCGGCGATCAGCGCGTCCTCGGCGTCCTCCCAGAACTGGGGATCGATGGCGCGCCTGGTCGCGGCACGCGCGAACGGCCTGCCCAGGATCCGGCGCGAGCGCGACATACCCTTGCGAAGCCTGCGCTTCTCCTCGCCCTCCTCCGCCTCGTCCTCCTCGAGCCACTCCTCTTCGGTGGCCTCACCCTCGGCGACCTCGAGCGGGATGTCCGCGCCAGGAGCCTCTTCTACAGCGGGCGCGGGTGTTTCCTGCGTGTCTTCGGTGGGGAACTCTGGTGACTCCGGCTCGGGCTGCTGCTCGGCGGCCTCCGGCTGATCGCCCCCGACGGCGGCCTCAGCCTTCTTCCTGCGCTTCGGCTCCTTCAGGCGCTTGCCCTTGGCCATCAGGACGCCGCCTGCTCCACCAGCCTCTGTGAGACCACGCGCGACATGCCGTCGTCGTGCATCGTCACGCCGTAGAGGATGTCGGCGATCTCCATCGACCGCTTCTGATGGGTGATAAGAACAAGCTGCGACTCGTCCTTGAACTCCTTGACCAGGTCCAGGAACCGGTGCAGGTTGACGTCGTCGAGCGCGGCCTCCACCTCGTCAAGAAAATAGAACGGGCTCGGGCGCACCTTGAACAGCGAGAAGAAGAACGCCAGCGCGGTCAGCGAGGTCTCGCCGCCCGACAGCAGTGAAATCCTGCGCAGCTTCTTGCCCTCCGGCTGCGCCATGATCTCGACGCCGGAGGCAAGGATGTCGTCGGGGTCGGTGAGGCGCAGCTTGGCGCTGCCGTTGGGGAACAGGTTCGAGAATATCTTCTGGAAGTGCTCGTCCACCGCGGTGAGCGTCTCGGTGAACCGTTGCTCTATCTCGCGGTCTATCTGCTTGACGACCCTCTTGAGCTGGGTGCGCGCCTGGTCGATGTCGTCCATCTGCGTCTTGAGGAAGTCGTAGCGCTGCTCCAGCGACTCACGCTCGGTGATCGCCTCGGGGTTGACCGGGCCGATGTGCTCCAGCTCCGCGGTCAGCTCGACCAGCCTGGCCTCGAGCTCGGGCGTGAGCTCCTCGGCGGGGTAGGTCTTGAGGGCGAACTCCAGCGGGACCTTGTTCTCGTCGACGATGCGCTCGACCAGCTGCTCGACCCTCACCTTGAGCTCGGCGCGGGCGAGCTCCTCGGAGTGGATCAGGTCGCGCAGCGCGGCGTGGTCCTGCTGCTTTCGCGAGACCTCTTCGCGCAGCTCGTGGAGGCCGTCGGCCGCCTTCTTCTCCGCCTCGACGCCGAGGTCCGCCTCTTCCCTGACCCGCAGCCGCGCAGCCTGCAGCTGCCCGGCGAGCTTCTCGTGCAGAGCGATCAACATGCTCAGGTCCTCGTCGGCTATCTCCGGCGGTTGCGAGCCGCCCGCGCCGACGCCGCTCCTCGCGCGCATGTCGCGCTCGTTTATCCTTCCGATCTCCAGGCGCCTGGCGAGGGTCGCCAGCCGGGAGTCGGCCGCCCGCAGCCCGTCCGCGAGGTCGCGCGCCTGGCTATCGCAGTCGGCGTAGCGCGAAGCCACCTCCGCCTCTTCGGCCTGCAGCTCCTCGAGCCGCGCTCGCATCGTCTCCGGGTCGGCGGTCGCGGTCTCGCCGGCGCCCTCTTCGGGGCCCGGCTGAGCGAGGTCCGCGCGCAGCGATTCCATCCGGGCGTCGAGGGCCGCTACCTCAGAGCGCGCCGACAGGAGCGCCTCGGTGGTGGTGATCGATTCCTCGCGGGCGCTCGAGGCCTGGCCGGTCAGCCCGGCGACGTCCGCCTCTATCGCTGCGCGGCGCAACTCGAGGCCATCGGCGGACTCACGCGACGAGGCCAGCGTCTCCTCCAGCTTGCGCCTCCGGCCCACCGACATCTCCAGAGTCACGGGGTTCACGGCGGTGCTGCCGCCCTTGATCATAGTGCCGCCGGTGATGACGTCACCGTCTGGCGACAGGAAGATGAGGTGCGGATGTCCCTCAGCCAGCGCGACCGCGCTGTCCAGGTCGGCGGCGATGTAGACGTCCTCCAGCAGCGCGTCGAGAGCGTCCGAGAACCAGTCGGGCGCCTGCACCGCTTCGCGCGCGGGGACCGCTCCCTCTATCAGGCGGCGGCTCCGCTCCGTTGACGGGGCGGCCGAGTCGTGCCTGAAGAAGAGGCCCTGGCCCAGCCCTTTCTCCTTGAGGTGCTCGATCGCGACGATGATGGCATTGGTGTCGCGGGCTATGATCCCGCAAAGCCAGGGACCGATATAGCTGTTGATCGCGGTCTCGTGCTTCGGATCTATCTTGATGTTGCTGGCGAGCATGCCGCCCAGCCCGCCGTCAGTCGGGTCGCTCTCCAGCAGCGCGGCGGAGGTGTTGAGCGGGCCCCAGGTCTCGGTCTCCAGGCGGGTCAGTATCTCCAGCGTCGCGGTGAGCCCGGCCTGCCGGCGGTCCTGCTCCCGCAGTTCGCTGGTGACCGAATCGCGCTCCGAGGCGAGCGAGACAAGGCCCTCCTCCAGCTCCCTCAGCTCCACCCTGGCCCGCTCGGACGCCTGCTCCAGCGGCGCAATTCCAGAAACGATCGCCTCGCGCTCCGGACCCAGCCTCGCGAGCTCTTCTCGCTTCCGCTGCAGCCGCTCGGCGGCGAACCCGCCGTCGGCGAGCAGCGACTCGTTGAAGGCCGCGATGCGTCCCTCCGCGACCGCCCTCTGCCTGGACAGCTCGTTGAGCCTCGCCTTCAGCTCGGAGGCCCTGGCGGCGAGCTCGGTCTCCCGCGCCCGCATCGACTCCACCTGGAGCGTGACCTCGCCTTGCTCACTGGCGAGCGCCGCGTTCTCGGAGGTCACCTTCTCCATCTCCGCCGGGTCTGGAGCCGGCGCGGATGCCGCCTCCTCCTTGGAGTGCCTGGCCTTCTCGTCCCACAGCTCGAGCATCGCCTTGAGCCGCTCGTGCAGCGAGACCAGCCTGTATAGTCCGTTGTGGACCTGCTCCTCGCGAACGCGCCACTCGGCCTGCTGCTTCTCCAGCGACGCGACTACCGCGGCCCTCTCCGCCAGCAGAGCGTCCAGCGCCTCCAGCTTCCCCGTGCGCTCCTGCTGCCTGGCCTGGTGCTCCTCCCACTCACGGCGCATCGCCCGCAGGCGGGCCACGTCCAGCCTGAGGCGCGCCTCTTTCATCTCTCGCACCAGCGCGGTGTACTGCTCGAGCCTGCCAGCCTGACGTTGCAGGGGACGGAGCTGCCGGCGCACCTCTCGGGCCACGTCGTTGGTCCGCACCAGTTCCTCGTCCATGCGTGCCAGCCGGCGCATCGCCTTCTCGCGCCGCTTGCGGAACTTCAACAGGCCGCCGGCCTCCTCGATGTAGTCCCTGCGCTCTTCGGGCCTGCAGGAGAGGACGTCGTCGAGCGCGCCCTGGCTGATCACGGAGTTCAGCGTCCTGCCGACGCCGGCGTCGGAGAGCAGCTCCTGGATGTCGAGCAGCCTGCAGGCGCTGTTGTTGAGCCGGTACTCGCTGTCGCCGCCGCGTACCACGTTGCGGGTAATGGTGACCTCGGAGTAGTCCAGCGGGAAATCGTTGTTGGAGTTGTCGAGAGTGAGCGTGACCTCGGCGAGGTTGACCGGCTTGAGGCTCCCCGAGCCGGAGAAGATGATGTCCTCCATGCGGTTGCCGCGCAGGGAGGTCGGGCTCTGCTCGCCCAGCACCCACATTACGGCGTCTGCGATGTTGCTCTTACCTGAGCCGTTGGGCCCCACGATGATGGTGACACCCGGCTCGAACTCGAGGACGGTCTTCCTGGCGAACGACTTGAAACCTTTGATGGTCAGCGACCTGAGAAACAAGCTTTTCCCCTCAAGGAAATAGGACGAGCCCTGATAACTTCCACGATAATTCTATGAAGGGCCGCCTATCCCCTCCCACGCGATGGCGCCCCCGCCGACGATGCCGGCGTCCGCGCCCAGACCCGAGAGAACGACGTTCACTCCCCGGGTCAACTCAGGCAGTCCGTTCTCGGAGACCGCCCTCGATACCTCGTCCAGCAGGAAGTGACCGGAGCGGGACATGCCGCCTCCCAGCACCACCTTTTCGGGGTCGAACGCGTGTATGAGGTTCACCACCCCCAGGCCGAGTTCATAGCCGATGCTCCTGAATGCCGCCAGCGCCGCCGCGTCCCCACGCTCGGCCGCGGCCGAGACCATCTCACCGGTGATGGCGGCGGGATCGCCGCCGCATAGTTCGACGAGGAGCGAGCCCTTCTCCGTTTCGATAAGCGCCGCCGCCTCCCGCTGCAGGGCCGTCCCCGAGGCCACAGCCTCCAGGCAGCCGCGCCGCCCGCAGGCGCAGAGCGGCCCGTGTGGGTCGATGGTCATGTGGCCGAGCTCGGCCGCGGTCCCCTTGTGGCCGCGATAGAGCCTGCCGTCCACGAATATGCCGCCGCCCACGCCGGTCCCCAGCGTGAGGTACACGAAATCGTCCACGCCGATGCAAACGCCCGCCAGATGCTCGCCGGCCGCCGCGGCGTTGGCGTCGTTGTCCAGGAAGGCGGGCAGGCCGGTGGTCTCCGTCGCGAGCCTCTGCAACGGGACGTCCCTCCATGAGATGTTGGGGGCCGACAGCAGGAGCCCTTCAGCGTGGAGCACGAAGGCGGCCGCACCGATACCGCACGCGGCGACCTCCAAGCCTTCACTCTGAGCGGATTTGATGGACTTGTCCAGGAGCCCGATTACCTCGGAGACCATCCGCGCACCGTCTTGCGAGGGCGAAGCGGTCTGTTGCCTGAAGATGATCGCTCCGGTGGGGTCGATCGCGCCCACCGCGATCTTGGTCGCGCCGACGTCGGCGCCTATCACACAGGTGGACTCGAGCCGGGAGAGCCCGGTGGACGCCTCCACCTCGGCAAGCAAGTCGGAGCCAGGTGTGAGGCTATCGGCTCCCATGTGGGCCTTACCCTTTCTTCTTGCGCCCGGTGGTCCAGCCGAGCTTCAGAAGCGCGGCGCGCGCCGCCCCCTGCTCGGCCTCCTTCTTGGAAGGTCCGGCCACCGGCCCGTACTTCTTGTTCCCTACCTCGACGGTGGCGTGGAACGTCTTGAAGTGATCGGGGCCCTCATCCCTGATGCGGTAGCGGGGCACCGCGCCGAACTTCTTGGTCGCCCTCTCCTGCAGCTCGCTCTTGAAGTCGCCCGACCCCCAGCTCACGATGTCGTGGATCAGCGGGCCGAGGCAGGACATGACCATGCCGGCGGCGACTTCGAACCCTCCGTCCATATAGATGGCGCCGACCACGGCCTCGTAGGCGTCGGCTAGGATCGAGCGCTTGCGCCTGCCCCCGGTGGCCTCCTCGCCCCTGCCCAGCAGTATCAGTTCGGAGAGGCCCAGCTTGTCGGCGGCCTCGGCCAGCGCCGCTCCTTTGACCAGCGGCGACCGCAGCTTGGTCAGCTCGCCCTCGGGGTAGTCGGGGAAGTCCTCGAACAGCACGTGGGTCACGGCGAGCTCTATAACCGAGTCGCCCAGGAACTCGAGCCTCTCGTTGGACTCGATCAGGGGCCTGCCCTTCTCGTTGGTGTAGGACCTGTGGCTGAGCGCCTGCTCCAGGATCTGGCGATCGTCAAACGTGTAACCGAGGAGGTTCTCAACGGCGTCGAGTATCCGGTCGATCTCTCGCAAACAGATAAGCCTTTCAAGAGAAGCGTCGCGGGCCGCGCCCGCGGCCTACCTGAAGATGTGCATCCCTATCTCTTCGAGCATCAGGTCGAGGTCGAAGCCCTCCCTGATGAAACCCCTGATGCGCTCGATCTTCTTAGGGCTGTGCATCTTCTGGTGCCCTATGGCCGCCTCCACCATCTCCACCGTGGTGGCGGTGTCGTAGTCGACCAGGATTATAGGGACGCCGATCTCCTCGGCGTGGCCCAGCACCAGCGGGCTCGGCCTGTGGCCGCCCGTCAGGATGAGTGACTTGGTAGGGGTCTCCAGCGCGGCCAGCTGTATGTCGGAGCGGTCGCCGCCGGTAATGACCACCTTGTTCGCCTGCTTGCGGAACAGGCGCAGCGCCTGCTCCTGCCCCATCGCGCCCACCATCATCGACTCGATGAGCTCGTCGCCCTTGTCCGCGGCGCAGATGATGCTGCCGTTGAGCCCTTCGGCCAGGTCGTTGACCGTGATGGACCTGAGCACCCTGTCGACCGGGACGGAGCCGAACATGTTTATGCCCTGGCTGGTCAGGTACCGGCCCAGCAGGTTCTTGGTGAAGTCCATGCGCCTGGGCGGAACCCAGTTGAGCACGACTCCCAGGAACCAGTGGCCGAAGAAGTCCTTGGCTGAAAGGATCCTGTCCACCGAGAGCTCCTCGTTGAAAGTGTCGAGCAGCAGGACCTTCGCCTGCAGGACGTCGGCCAGCTCGAGGGCCGAGAGGTTGAGGATGCGGCCGTGCAGGAAGTTCTGCGCGCCCTCCAGTATCATCAGGTCCTTGCCCTCCGAAAGCTTGTTGTAAGCGTTCTTGACCCTGCTCTGGGGGTTGGGCGGTGTCTTGCGCATGTACCTGGTCATGTTGTCCCAGGTGAGGAAGTATGGCGAGATCTCGGTCAGCGGGTCGGTGAGGCCCAGCGCCTCGCGCACGAAGTAGGCGTCCTCGTCCACCTTCTCGTTGTTCACCTTGATCGGGTAGGCGCCGACCGGCTTCATGTAGCCGATCTTGAAGCCCCGGTCGCGGAGCTCGAGCGCGAGACCCACCACCAGGCTGCTCTTGCCACTGAAACGTTCAGAAGATACGACTATTATCGCGGACAAATTGATTTAACCTCCGAGGGTCATCCTGACGTCGACGCATGTACAGCCGTTGCCCGAATTGTAGACCATGAGCGGGTTCATGTCCATTTCGACCAGCGCCCCGTGGTCGCAGGCCAGCTGCGAGAGGCGCATCAGCACTTCCTCCACCGCGTCCACGTCCGCGGGCTTCTCACCCCGCACGCCTTCCAGCAGCGCGTAGGCGTGCAGTTCGCGGAGCATCCTCGCCGCCTCGCCCGGCGTCACCGGCGCCAGCCGGAACACCACGTCCTTGAAGGCCTCGACGTAGATGCCGCCCAGGCCCGCCATTATCATCGGACCGAACTGCGGGTCCTTGATGATCCCGGATATCAGCTCGCGCCCCTCCGGGACCATTTTCTGTATGCCCACCCCGTAGATCTCGGCGCTGGGCATGCGCCTGCGGACGCTCGACATCATGTCGTCGTAGGCGTCGGCGAGCTGCTTCGCGTTCTTGATTCCCAGCACCACACCGCCCACGTCGGTCTTGTGCAGGATCTGCGGCGAGACGATCTTCATCACCACCGGGTAACCCATCTCGGAAGCGGCTTTCTTTGCCTCCTCGGCGTCGGACGCGTTCAGGTAAGGCGCAAACGGTATGCCGTAGGCGGCGAGCACCTTGCGGCAGTCCTCGGCCTCCACCTGGATCTCGTCTCTGGCGGCGTAAGACGCGAACAGCTTATCCACGGCGGCCTTATCGACCTTGAACTTCACCTCGCGCGACAACGGCATCTTGATCTGCAGCTGGCGTTCGTACATCCGCCCGATGACCTCCATGGCCTGGTCGGGGTACGGGATGTTGGGTATCCCGGCCTTCTGCAGCCTGTTGACCGGCGCCTGCACCGAGCCCGATCCCATGAAGGAGACCACCACCGGCTTGATGGAGTTGCGCGCGATGTGGATTATCTCGTCGGCCGTCAGATAAATCTCGGTCATCGCCTGGGGAGTCAGGATCACCAGCACGGCGTCGACTCCGGGGTCCTCTATCAACGCCTCGAGCGCGATCGCGTACCTCATGGCGTCGGCGTCCCCCAGTATGTCAACGGGGTTATGCAGGCTCGCGGCCGCGGGAAGATACCTTCGCAACCTGGAGACGGTCGTGTTGGAGAGCTGCGCCAGCGTGAGGTCTGCCTTCTCGCCGGCGTCGGAGGCGATGATGCCCGGCCCCCCCGCGTTGGTCAAGATCCCGACCCTCGGCCCCTGCGGCAGCGGCTGCGTGGCCAGCGTGCGAGACAGCGACATCAACTCCTCCACCGAGGACGCCCGCAGGGCGGCGGCCTGCATGCAGAGCGCGTTGTAGGCGCTCTCGCTCCCGGCCAGCGCGCCGGTGTGCGACGACGCGGCCCTGGCGCCTGCCTGGGTAGTCCCGGCTTTCAAGAACACCACCGGCTTGGCCTTGCTCGCCACCGACAGCGTGTCGAAGAAGCGCTTGCCGTCCGACACACCCTCCAGGTACATGGCGATGACCCGGGTGTCGTCGTCTTGCGCCAGCGCCTCCAGGAAGTCGCTCTCGACCAGGTCGGCGCTGTTGCCCATGCTCACCAGCTTGGAGAAGCCGACCGCCTCCGAGCGCGCCCAGTCGACGAGCGAGGTGCAGATCGCGCCCGACTGGCTGATGACGCCTATATTGCCCTTCGGCGGCATCTTGCGGGCGAAAGTGGCGTTCAGCGGCAGGGCCGTGTTCATTATGCCCAGGCAGTTGGGGCCCAGCAGCCTCATGCCGCCGGCGTGCGCCCTCTCCACCGCGTCGCGCTCCAGCTTCCTGCCCTCGATCCCGACCTCCCTGAACCCCGCGGAGATGATCACCGCTCCGGCGACGCCGCGCCCGGCGAGCTCGGACACCGTCTCGGGCACGTGTACCGCGGGGACCACGATCACTGCCAGGTCGAGCGGGTCGGGAACGTCGTGGATGTCGTGAAAACATTCAAGGTCCTGTATCAGGTGGGCCTTGGGGTTCACCGGATAGACCTTGCCCGCATATCCGGACTTGATGATGTTGGCGAGGACCGCGTAGCCGACCTTGTCCGGGTGCGAAGAGGCCCCGATGACGGCAAGCGCCCGGGGCTCGAAAAAGGACTCGCTTATTCGGTTGGCTTTGTCACTCAACCTCGAAGATCTGGCGGCCATTGTAGTAGCCACACTCTTTACATACTCTGTGGGGGAGCTTTGGCTGGTGGCACTGCGGGCACTTGCCGAGGATCGTCACCTTGAGCGCGTGGTGCGACCTTCGCGTGTCTCTGTTCGACTTTGAGGTTCGCCTCTTGGGAACCGCCATGACTCCTCGTTTCCTTGTCCTGGATGCTTGCTAAAGGGTACTTGAGACCTCCTGACCCGTCAAGGCGATGCATCGCCAGCGCCCTCCAGCCTTTTCTTGAGATCGGCGAGCGGACTCAGCCGCGAATCGGCGGGGAGCGCCACGCAAGAGCACGGCTCGGTGTTGAGGTTTGCCCCGCACCTCGCGCACAGCCCCTTGCACGACTCGTCGCACACGCGCTTCGCCGGAAGCGCCAGCGCCACCGCGTCGCGCAGGACCGGCTCGAGGTCGATGATGCCGTCGGTCACGACGTAGTCCTCGGCGGTCTCCGAGTCCTGTTCCTCTTCGCCGTTGAGCCAGAGCGCGTGCTCCTTGAGCGTCAGTGACAGCTGGTAGGTGAAGTCCTCCAGGCAACGGAAGCAGGAGAGCCCGACGCTGCCCGCGACAGCGCCGGTGATCTCCAGGGCGCCGGCGATCCTGCGCAGGTCGAACCTCCAGGTTATGCCGTCTCCCAGCTCGAGGACCAGGTCGTAGCCGTCGCGCATGGTGACGTCGGCCGAGCCCTCGACGCTCCTGTGGTCGCCGACCAGCGGGAGCGCGTTGGACACATCGATCTGAAGATCGGGGACAGTTGGTCTCATGTTCATCATTCCGCGTTCCGCTTTCTCTCCGGCCGGGTCCAATCCTGCCGGAAAAAAACCCCGACCGTAGGCCGGGGTTGTTTAAGGCGCGCCCGGAGGCTTACTCCTCATCGCGCTCGTACTCGTAGGAGTCCTCGGCAGTCTCCTGAGTGTAGCCGCGGAGTTTCTCGCGCCAGGAGGTTATGCGGGTCAGTATCTCGTCCGTGGAGTCTTTTACCTCGCTGAGCGACGCCTCCATCTCGCCGAATATGCGGTCGGCGACGTCCTCGGCGTCGTAGACTATGCGGCGCGCCTCTTCCTGCGCCTCGTCTATCATGTGGTCGCGCTCGAGCTCGGCCTGTTTGATGATCTCGGTCTGCTGGACCATGTCGTCGGCGCGCTTCTCCGCCTGGGCGAGCAGCTCCTCTTCCTTGCGCTGCGCCTCGGCCATGATGCGGTCGCGCTCCTTGGCGACGTGGCGGGCCTGCTTCAGCTCATTGGGCAGGGTCGCCCTGATGTCGTCGAGCAGGTCGTAGAACTCCGCCTCGTTCACCATCACCGAAGAGGAGAGCGGAACCCGCTTGGAGTTCGCGATAAAGTCCTCAAGCTTGTCCAGCCGAGCGAAAATATCCATCTGCTACTCCTTTTCCGGCGTGCCCGTGGTCTTGTGCTTTCCGAGCTTGGCGAGCAGCCGCTCCTCGACCGCGTCGGGCACCAGGCCCTTTATGGAGCCCCCGTAGGAGGCCACTTCCTTGAGCCCGCTCGAGCTCAGGTAGGTGAACTCGGGGCTCGCCATGACGAAAAACGTCTCGATGTTCTCGTCCATCTGCCTGTTGAACTGAGCCATCTGGAACTCGAACTCGAAGTCCGACATAGCCCGCAGGCCCTTCACGATGCAGCAGGACCCGTGCTGATGCGCGATGTCGATCAGCAGCGAGTCAAACGCGATGACCTCGATCTTGCCGGTGTCTCCAATGCTCTGTTTCAGCATCGCGATGCGCTCCTCGACGTCGAAGAGCGGGCACTTGGTCGGGTTGGCGGCGACCGCCACTATCGTCTTGGTGAAGTGCTTCGCGATCCTGCGTATCACGTCCAGGTGACCGTTGGTCACCGGGTCGAAAGTGCCTGGGCAGATAGCTACATTCAAGCCTGTTCCTTCTTCTCGCCGTCACTGTCCGCCGGACTGAACACACACACTATAGAGTCGCCGTAATCACGCCGCTCTTCCAGCGACCATTCACCGGTGGGGGGATCGTAGCCCGCGTGCGGCGAGTGCCGATAGACCAGCAGTCCATCGTCTTCGAGAAGCCCCCTGTCGAGAATGAGGCGAAACAGCGCCTCCAGCAAACGTTTATCAATTCTAAATGGGGGGTCTATAAAAATCAAACCATACGGGCCCTTGGTGGAGGCGAGCGCGCCGGGGAGTTTTCCCGTTCTCACCGCGGCTTTTTCCTCCAGGTGCGCGCGTTTCAGGTTGTCGCGTATCGCAGAGGCCGTCGCGGCGTGCTGCTCGATGAAATCGGCGTGCTCCGCGCCTCGGCTCAGCGCCTCGATGCCCAGCGAACCGATGCCCGCGAAAAGATCGAGGACCCGGATGTCGACGACGCGGTCCCCCAGCACCCCGAACATGGACTCCTTGACCCGGTCGAGGACAGGCCGAAGCTGCCGGCCCTTGGCGCCGTGCAGCCTGGTCCCTTTGGCGCTTCCCGCGATCACGCGCAAGCGGTGTCTCCCTTCTCAATGCACCACTGGGGTCAGGCGTGGAAGAGCCAGTCCAGCGCTCCACCGAAGCGGCGGTTGGTCTCCCATCGCAACAGGACGTTCTCTTTGTTCGAGAGCGTCGGGTCCTTGTCCACTATCGCGAACGCCTCGGCCCTGGCCTTGCGGATGAGGTCGAGGTTGCGAGCCAGCCGGGCGACCTTGAGGTCGGGAAGGCCGGACTGCCTGGTGCCGAAGAGGCTGCCCTCGCCGCGTATGGCGAGGTCGGCCTCGGCCAGGGCGAACCCGTCCGAGTACTGCCTGATGGCCTCCATGCGCGCCTTGCCCTCCTCGGTCGTCGGGTCGGCGAAGAAGACGCAGATCGCCCTCTCGGTCCCGCGCCCGATGCGGCCGCGCAACTGGTGCAGCTGCGCCAGCCCGAAGCGGTCGGCATCCTCCACGATCATCACCGTCGCGTTGGGGACATCCACACCGACCTCGACCATCACCGTCGTTATCAGGATGTCGATCTCGCCGGCGCCGAAGCGCTCCATCACCTCGCGCTTCTCGACCCCCTTCATCTGCCCGTGAACCAGCTCCACCCGCGCCTCGGGCAGCTCGCGCGCGATGCGCTGCGCCTCCTCGGCAGCCGCCCTCACCTCGAGCTTATCGGACTCCTCGATGAGCGGGCACACCACGAATACCTGCCTGCCGGCGCCGACCTCGCGGGCGACCATGGCGAATATGCCTTCGCGCTCGTCCTGCCCCGCCACGTGCGTCACGACCCCTTTGCGTCCCGACGGGATCTCGTCGATGACGCTGACGTCCAGGTCGCCGAACAGCGTGAGCGACAGTGTCCTGGGGATCGGCGTCGCGGACATGTGTAGCATGTCGGGGTCCTTGCCTTTGCGTCCCAGCAGGACGCGCTGCTCCAGGCCGAACCGGTGCTGCTCGTCGACGATCGCCAGGCCCAGGTTCGCGAACGAGACCTGGGCGGACACCAGGGCGTGGGTGCCGACGACTATGTCCACCTCGCCTGAGGCGATGGCCTCGAGCACGGCCTTGGAGGGCGCCCCGGTCAGCAGCTCCAGACACACCGGTAGCCCGGCCAGCATCTCGGATATGCGGCGGTAGTGCTGGTGCGCCAGTATCTCGGTCGGCGCCATCATCGCGCCCTGGTAGCCGCTCTCCACCGCGAGCAGCAGCGCCATAACGGCGACGACTGTCTTGCCCGAGCCGACCTCCCCCTGCAGCAGCCTGTTCATCTGCACGGGCGCGCGCATGTCCGCAGAGATCTCGTCGAAGGCCCGCCGCTGCGAGCCGGTCAGCTCGAAGGGCAGCGCGCTCTTGAATCGATCGGCCAGCTCTCCGGCGCCGGTGTGGCTCACACCGCGCGCCTGGCTCTGGCGCCGCTTCCTGGTGACCGCCAGGCCGACCTGCATGGTGAACAGCTCGTCGAACGCGAGCCGGTAGCGCGCCTTCTTCAGCGCCTCCGCGCCGCTGGGGAAGTGCACTTCGCTCAGCGCGTCCTCCAGCCCCATCAGGCCGAACCTGGCGACCACCGGCGGCGGCACCGGGTCGGCCATGCCCTTGACCGCCTCGAGCGCCCGGGCCACGAAGCGGCGCAGCACCGCCGAGGTCACCCCGGCGGTCGCCGGGTAGAGCGGGATGATGCGCCCGGTGTTCAGGCCCTCGACGCGCTCGTCCGACTCCTCGCTCCCCAGGATGTCGTAGGAAGGGTTGGTGATCTGTAGCATGTTGTAAAGGAAGCCGACCTTGCCGGAGAAAGCAGCGAGCGAGCCCACGGTGAGCTTGTCCTTGTGGTAATCCTGGTTGAACCAGACGCCCGACACGTAGCCGGTCCCGTCGAACAGCGTGACCACCAGCATCTTCTTGCGCGAGCGGGTGGTGCGGCTGTCGGCCTCGGTGACCGTGCCCACCACGGTGACGTCCTCTCCCACCTTCGCCTCCCTTATCGGGGTAACGTTCGAGCGGTCGAGGTAGCGCCGCGGGAGGTGGTAGAGCAGGTCGGACACTGTCGCGATGCCCAGCGGCTCGAGCTTGCGGGCCATGGCCGGACCTATCCCGGAAAGGGCTGTAATTGGCGCCGCGAAGCGGTTGAGCGCTTCGACCGCGGGAGGCATCGGCCGCCTGGCCGCGGCGCTCGCGCTAGCTTTTTCGTCGGGCTTGTCTTGAGGCATCAGGGTCCTTGGTAGTCACGTGTCTATATAATACATTGTGCGCGCCACGCGCCATCGAGGGCACCACATCCGGTGCGGCGCTCAGGCGGCTCACACACGGGAGGTGGCATGGCTGACGAGTCCGGCATCAGGGGCATAACCTCGTGGCTGAAGTCGAAGGTCAAGGGGGCGGCGGTAGAAGGCGCCGTGAGGAAATTCAGCATACCGCGCAGCGCGGTGCGCAACTTCCAGTCGTTCGCCGACCTCTCCGGCTCCGCGGCGAGCAGCCTTCCCACCGAACTGCTGGCGCTGGGCGCCGACATGTGGTCGGGCTTCATGCTCACTCCCTTCGCCGAGCAGCAGATGGCGAACTGGGTGATGCCCTACTGGCTGCACAAGCAGCGGCAGCCCTCGTCGGACTCGTTCACCCCCCACGGCCACTTCTGGCTGGAGTGCAACATGACCCACCGGGACTGGACCGGCATCGGCCTCTGTGGCTTCCCGCAGGAGGCGATTGTCGACCCACGAGGTCTCATAACGCCCTGGCCTTTCGCCCCATCCATCGACGTGTGGGTCAAGGTCGGCGACGCGCTGGTCTGCCCCTCGGAGCTCGCCGAAGTCGAGCAGTCGCTGGTGGACGGCCTGCCCATCGTGCGCACGGCGTTCGACGCGCTGGGCATGGAGTGCGTGCTCACGGCGTTCGTCGCCCCGATCGAGACCATGCCGGTGGTTCTCTGCCGCGCCGAGGTTACCAACGCGCGCTGCCAGGCGATGCCCGTCTCGCTGGTGGTGTCGGTGCGCCCCTACAACCCCGAGACGATCTGCGCGATAAACGAGCTCGCCTGGGACCGCGCCACCAGGACGTTCACGGCCGATGGAAACGTCATGGCGTGCATGGGAGCGCATCCGTCCGCGGTGCTGCTCTCCGACTACAGGAGCGGCGACGTGGCGGCACAGCTCAGGGACCCGGGCCGCGAGCGCCTGCCCGAGGGCACCGCGTCGGTGAGCGAGCCGTTCGGCCTGTCCAGCGGCGCGGCGGTCTTCGACCTGGACCTCTCGGGCGGAGGCGCCGGAACGGTCTGTTTCGCGAGCCCCCTGTCGGCCAGCGTACACCCGCCCCTTCACAAGATGCTGCCGGAGCGCGAATCGGTGCGCATCGTCGAGGAGAAGCTCTCGCGGCAGAGGGACAGCTGGTCCGCGCTCGTCGGCGAGGGCATGAACGTATCGGTCCCCGACGCGCCGTTCCAGCAGGCGTTCGACGTGAACAAGGCGTTCCTGCTGCTGCTGTTCGACGGACGCTCGATCACGCCCGGGGTCTCGACCTATCACATGATGTGGTTCCGCGACGCGGCCTACCTGGTGCCGGCGCTCGAGCGCATCGGGCACACTGACAAGGCCCACGACGTCCTGGCCACCTACCCCGACCGCCAGACGCCGGACGGATACTTCCGCTCGCACTCCGGCGAGTGGGACTCAAACGGCCAGGCGATGTACACGCTGGTGCACCACCACCGCATCACCGGGGACACGTCGTTCCTCAAGGAGGTCTACCCCTCGCTGATGAAAGGCGCGCGCTGGATCGAGGCGAACAGGGTGATGGACCTGCCCGCGGACGATCCCAGGCGGGGCCTGCTGCCGGCGGGCATCAGCGCCGAGCACTTCGGCATGGGCGACACTTACTACTGGGACGACTTCTGGGCGATCGGGGGGCTGCGCGCGGTCGCCGGCGCGGCGCGCGATCTCGGCTTCGCCGGGGACGCAGCCTACTGCGAGAGGATCGCGGGCGATATGCGCGACGCCCTGGACGCCTCGTGGTCGGCGGTCGAGGTAAGGCTGGGCCGCAAGGTCATGCCGATCGCGCCGGACCGGGACATGGACTCGGGAAGCATCGGAGTGGTGTCGGGCGTGTACCCGCTGGACGTGATCGGCGCTGACGAGGAGATCATGTCCAACACTTTGCGCGAGTTGGTCGACAAGCACTTCTACCGGGACGCCTTCTATCACGGGATACTACACTGCGGGCTCAACGCGTACCTCTCCCTGCAGGTAGCGCAGTGCTTCCTGAAGCTCCGCGACCCCTACGCGCTCACGATATTCGACGCCCTGATGACGATGGCGACGCCGACGCTGACATTTCCCGAGGCGATAAACCCGCTCACCAGAGGCGGCGCCTACGGCGACGGACACCACGGCTGGGCGGTGTGCGAGTTCCTCAACTTCACGCGCAACGTGCTGCTGGTCGAGGAGGGCGACAAGCTGACGCTGCTCGCCGTCTCCAAGCCCGAGTGGTTCGCGCCGGGCTCCGAGATCAAGGTAAACGGCGCGCCGACTTTCTTCGGCGAGGTGTCCTACCGGGTCGAGTCAGGCGACGACTCGATCGTCTTCGAGCTTCCAGGCTCGTTCGACAGGCCGCCCTCGGCCGCAGAGATAAACGTCCCGTTCGACATCACCGCTTGCGAGATCGACGGAGCCGCGTTCAAGACCGAGCCTGGCGCAAGGTCTATCGGCGTCGCGCCGGACGCGAAGAAGGTCGTGCTGGGCATCGATAGGAGCAACTGAGAACGCGCTGCATTTGCGTGCGGGCGGTGATGTGCTATTATCTTTCCTCGTTGGCACCGAAAGGATATGACTTGTCGAACGTGTGTGATATTTGTGGGAAGAAGCCTCAGTTCGGCTTCAACGTGAGCCATTCACATAAGAAGACCAAGAAGCGCTGGACCCCCAACGTCCACAAGATGCGCATCGTGGTCAACGGCGGACAGAGCACCGCACGCGTCTGCTCCAAGTGCCTGAAGGCGGGCAAGGTCCAGAGGGCCTAGCCGCGCAAGCCTAGGCGCCCAACTTCCCTTCGGCGAACACCGTGCCTTCCCTGAGGTCAAAAATCGTCAGTCTGCCGTCCTCGAGCACCGCGGCGGTGGGCGCCTCCCCCTCCTGCTTGGGCAGCGCTACGCTGCCGGGATTGATTATCGTAATCCCTTCCACCTGACGGATCCCGGGCAGGTGCGTGTGTCCCCTCTGGACCAGCTGCATCCCTGCCTTGCTCGCCATGGCGGCCAGCTCCTGCTCCGTGTTCTTGTGTCCGTGGGTGATTAGAATGCGCGTGCCCTCCACGCTCGCGAAGGCAAAGTCGGAGAGGATGTGGTTGTCCAGCGCCATCTGGTCGACCTCGGAGTCGCAGTTTCCGCGCGCGTGGATCATCGGGAAGGCGACTTCGTTGAGCATCGTGGCAAGGCGCCGCGGGTCGTAAGTGTCCGTGATGGGGTTGAAGATGCCGTGATAGAGCACGTCGCCCGAGTGGCAGATGAGCTCGACGTCGCCTATGACCTCGAGTGCGCGCTCCCAGGCGGTCGGGTCGCCGTGCGTGTCGCTGACGAGGGCTATCCTCACTGAGCCTCGCCCTCCTGCTCCTCCAGCACCTGAGGCCGCAAGCCCTTCTGCAGCAGGAACGGATCGGCGCAGGCCGCTCCCCTCCCCGGGAAGACCGGCACCTCGATCGCGGCACGCGTCAGCGCGCGAGCCTCTAACACCGCGTCCTTCAGCGACATCCCCAGTGCCAGGCATGCGGCGATGCCGGCCGACAGCAGGCACCCGCTGCCGTGGACCTCGAGCCCTTCGACCCAGGGGTTGGTGAATATCTCTATCTCTTGTCCGTCGCAGAAGACGTCGGCCGCCACGTCCTCCCCGGCCTCGACCGACTTGAGCCCGGTGATGAGCGCCGAGCGCGCGCCGGCCGCCACCAGGCGCAGCGCCGCCGCTTCCGCGTCCTTGGAGTCGAAGACCGCGAAGCCGCTCAGCAGCTCGACCTCTTTGATGTTGGGGGTGACCATCGCCGCCACCGGCAGCAGGAACCGCTCCAGGGCGCTCACCGCATCCTCGTCCAGCAACCTCTGGGCGCCCGCGCTCAGCACCACCGGGTCCACCACCACGGGACCGTTGTACTTCTCCGCCAGCAGCAGGCCCAGCTCGCGCACCGAGTCGGCGCTTCCGAGCGCGCCGGTCTTGATGGCGTTCGGCATCCTGTCGGCGAATATCGCCTCGACCTGGCTCAGCAACGTCTCGGCCGGAAGGTCGAACCGGCCCAGCATGCCCGAGGTGTTCTGGTAGGTGACCGTGGACACCGCCGCCATGCCGTAGACGCCGAGCGCGTCGAAGGTCCGCACGTCGGCGATGACGCCGGCGCCCCCCGAGGGATCGAGCCCGGCGATCGACAGCGCGGTCCTCAATCCGGCCTGCGGCAGCCTGGGGGGCTGCCCGGCCTCCTCGGTGTCATCAAAGAAAGTGGTCATATCCGAGCCCCTCCATCTCTGTCACCTGTCCATCATCGGAGACGAGCCGCATGCCCGGGGCCGGGCCTGTGACCGTGCCCAGCAGCGAGCAGGGAACTCCCAGCGCCGCCAGCGCGCCGGCGATCTCCTCGAACCCGTCTGGGGCCGCGGTGAACACCAGCTCGTAGTCCTCGCCGCCGGAAAGGGCCCACGTCATGGGATCCAGGAGGGCCTCGGCGGCAAGCTCGCGGAGGGCGTGGCTCACCGGTACATTCTCCGCCTGCACCTCGCACCCCGTTTTGCTTGCGCGGCAGATGTTGGCGAGGTCGCGGGCGAGGCCGTCGCTCACATCAGCCATCGCGTGCACCCTCGCCGAGGCCAGCGCGGCGCCCGCCGACACCCGAGGCCTGGGCCGCAGGTGAGCCTCGACCAGGCCGGGGTAGGTCGCGCGAAGGCCGTCGCTGCGCGATTTCAGCACGTACAGGCCGCCCGCCGAATCGCCCAGCGTGCCGGTCACCCCGATGACGTCTCCCTCCCGCGCTCCCGATCTCAGTATCGACCCGGTCGGGTTGGGCGTGCCCGCCACAGTGACCGTCAGCGACAGGCCAGCCTTGGAAGCGCAGACGTCGCCGCCCACTATCGGGCAGTGGCACTCGTCTGACACCTCGATCGCCCCGCGCACCAGGCTTCGCAGCTCCGGCTCCGTCGGAGGCTCGCCGAAAGCCGCCGATATGAGCGAGCATGAAGGCTCTCCGCCCATCGCCGCGACGTCGCTGATGCTGGTCGCGACCGCCTTCCAGCCGACGTCGGCCAGGTCGTAGGCGTCGAGGGTGAAGTGGACGCCCTCGTGGACGGCGTCGACCGTGAGGATGATGCTGTTGGTGGTGAAGTCNNTCTCGAGTTCGCTGAGTGGCTTGCCAGCCATGGGCTGCTCCAAATGACAGCTTTGGTCCGATCCTTCGCCTTGCGTTTCATCGTGGTGACCCGATGCCTGAGAGTAGCCCGCTGATCAAGTTTCGAGTCTCTGGGTTCCTCCCATTGCGCGCCTCACAGCGCGCAACGTCCGTCACGCCCAAGATAGCTGGCCACGAACTTCATCGCGCAGAACTCGCCGCACATGGTGCAGCCTTCGCGCCCCGGCACCTTGCACTGCTCCAGCACCGAGCCGGCTCTGTCCGGGTTGACCGACAGCGCGACCTGCCTGTCCCAGTCGAGCGCCTTGCGGGCGCGCGACATCTCGTTGTCCCACTGCATGAAGTAGGCCGGGTTCTTGGCCAGGTCGGCGGCATGCGCCGCGATGCGGGTGACGACTACGCCCTCGCGCACGTCTTCGATATCCGGCAACCCCAGGTGCTCGCGCGGGGTGACGTAGCAGAGGAAGTCGGCCCCTGCAGAGGCCGCCAGCGCCCCGCCGATGCCGGCCACTATATGGTCGTAGCCCGGCGCGACGTCGGTCACCAGCGGGCCCAGCACGTAGAAAGGCGCGCCCCTGCAGATGTCCTTGGCCAGCCTGACGTTCTCGACCACCTGCGATATCGGCACGTGCCCGGGGCCCTCGACCATCGCCTGCACGCCGGCCTCGCGGCACCGCGCCACCAGCTCGCCCAGCGTAATGAGCTCCTGGATCTGCGCGCTGTCGGTGGCATCGGCCACCGCGCCGGGGCGGAAGCCGTCGCCGAGGCTGATCGTCATCTCGTAGCGTGCCGCGATCTCCAGCAGCCGGTCGAACTCCTCGTATAGCGGGTTCTCGCGCTCGTTGTAGATCATCCAGCCGGAGAGGAACGCCCCTCCCCTGCTCACTATGTCCGCGATCCGCCCGGTCGACTCGAGGCACGCCAGCGCCTTGGTTGTGACGCCGCAGTGTACGGTGGCGAAGTCGACGCCATCGGCCGCGTGGCGCTCTATGGACTCGAACATCTCGTCGGCGGTCATCTCCACGATGCTGCCGTGCTTCGCCTGCGACTCGATGGCCGCCTGGTATATCGGGACCGTCCCCACCGGTATCCGCGAGGTAGCCATCACCTTGCGTCTGACGGCGTCGATGTCGCCGCCGGTGGAGAGGTCCATCACTGTGTCCGCCCCCGCCTCGACCGACACCTTCAGCTTTGCGAGCTCGAGCTCGAGGTCCGCCCGGTCGCCCGAGGTGCCGATGTTGGCGTTGACCTTGGTCCGCAGGCCCTCGCCGATGGCGCAAGGCCGCTCTATCTCGCGCAGCCCGTTCAACGGGAAGACCGCGGTCCCCGCCAGTATCTCGCGCGCTATGTCGGCGGCATCCAGCGGCTCCTCGCGCGACGCGCGCTCCAGTGCCGGGGGGATGTCACCCTTTTTCAACATCTCTATGAGCGTCAACTTGTTGCTCCTCTATCCTGCGGCCGAGTCGAAGGCCTTCAGCAGCTCTTCGGTGGCCGCTTGCATGTCGTTTGCCCTCGTCACGGCCGTGACCACGGCTATTCCACTTGCGCCGGCCTCCACCACCCCGGCCACGTTCTCCACCGTGATTCCTCCGACCCCCAGCACCGGGGCCAGATCTGCCTCGCATATCTTTGCGAGCCCGTCCACTCCAATGGCCTCGCCGGCGTCCGGCTTGGTGGTCGTGGAGAACACCGGTCCCACGCCCAGATAATCTGCGCCCGCGGCGACCTCGCGCCTGGCTTCGCCCAGTGTCTCGGGAGAATACCCGATAATAACTCCAGGCCCCAGCACGTTCCGCGCCAGCCCTACGTCGAGGTCGTTGAACCCCAGGTGGACCCCGCAGTCCAGGGCGGCCGCCACGTCGACCCTGTCGTTCACGAAGAACAGCGCTCCGTGCAGGAGGCAGCGCTCCTGTATCCCCCGCGCGGCTTCCACGAACGCCCTGTCAGTCATCACCTTGTCGCGGAACTGTATCGCCCGGCAGCCCCCGTGCAGCGCCGCCTCGACGACATCGAGGTAGTCGCGGCCCAGCGCCTTGATCCGCTCGGTGATGACCAAGAGCTTGAGTCGTTCCCCCCAGTCGGGCAGCCTGTTCCTGTGAGACACGATGCCTCCCGAGAATTCCTGCGGTCTATCACTTCAGCATTTCGATAGCGAGGTCCGCGGCCTTCTTGCCGGACAGGAACATCCCGCCGAAGATCGCACCCATCCTGGGCGCCCCGTACACGGCGTTCGCCGCCATGCCGGTCACCAGCACGTTGGGGTACACCTCGCGCGTGTTCTCGACGATCATCGACTCGCCGACCTCGGCCCACATGGGCATCTCCCCCAGGACGTCGCCGGTCGTGGTGTTGAGGATGCAGTCGGGTATCTTACGCTTGATGGTCCTTACCACGTCGGCCTCGTGGCCGGTCGCGTCCACCACCAGCTTCGCCTCCATCGCCAGCGGGTCGACGTGAAGCTGGGCGAGCTCAACAGCGCGCCAGTTGAGCACCACGCCCGCGACCTTCTCGAGCTCGCGGATGAGCACGTCCTCGACGGAGACGCCTACCCAGATCTTGACCCCGGCGTCGACCGCCGCGGCCGTCACCTTGGAGACCGTCTCGACCGAGTCCCCTACGTAGTAGCCCTCGCTGAAAGGCTCCAGGCGGACCTTGAAGCTATCGAGAATCGCGCGCGCCTCCTCCTGGATCACGATGCGCGGGAACAGCATCCCTCCGCCCCACATGCCGCCGCCGACGTGCAGGTTGCGCTCGAACACGCTGACCTTGAGGCCCTCGCCGGCCAGGTAGTAGGCGCAGGTCATCCCGGACGGGCCGCCGCCCACCACCGCCACGTCCGATTTAAGGGCCGCCAGGAAGTCCCTGGTAAACCCCTCCAGTATGCCCCTGGTCACTTCGATCTCTGAGATTCCCATATCCACTCCTCCCGGTCGTCCTTCCGGCGAGCCCGCCGGAGCCGAGGCGGCGGCGTTCAAAAAACAAAAAGCCGCGCCACGTAGGCCCGGCCATGCACTTCCGCCTTGTGACACTTCCTACGCAAGCATTACCTTACAGGTTCATCGGTCGGCGGGTCGCGCCCGCCCTCTCAGCCCGCTCACACGAGCTCCCGCTGCAAAGGCCTTCTTCTTTGGAGGATATTATAATCCTGCGCCCGGAGGCCTTCAAACGGGGCGCCCGAACGTCATGCGCGGGCGTAAGCTGTGCTATATTTCTCCATGATGCCGCATCAATAAGAGGTGGTGGTCCGCGTGGCAGACGAGAGCGAAGACAAGAAAGAGTCCGGCAAGCTCTGGACCCCCGGCAGTGACGAGACCGCGCCCGAATCCAGGAGCGGCGGGGAGCCCGAGAGCGCGGAGGAGATGAGCGAGGAAGAGCTCCGCAAGCGCATCGAGGAGGTTATGGAGAAGGTCACGGTGGCCGACATCGTGCTGGACATGATGATCTCTCTATCGAGCCTGGCTTACCAGCGAATGGGGATACCGCACGAGGTCAACGAGAAGTTCAAGGACATGGAGCAGGCAAGGCTTGCCATAGACTGCCTGGACGCGTGGTGCACGGTGCTGGAAGGGCGCGTGGACCCCGAGCAGGTCGAGCCGCTCAAGAGCACGGTCCTCAACCTGAAGCTGAACTTCGCCAAGGAGTCCTGAGAGATCGGCTGGCTCAGCGCACTCCCGCTTTTGCCACGCCGTTCTCGACGTAGATGTAGTACGTTCCCCCCAATGGATCGGCAGGGATCTTGCCGCCGAGGTAGCTCGTGAGCTGGGTGATGCTGGTGGGGGCCTGCTCGTCGTTCGCAGTCTCGTAATAGGAGATGGCGGACTCGATGGCCGCGAGGTTCGCCTGGCGCGCGACCTGCGAAGTCTGATCCTTGATGTTATTGATGGCCTTGCCCGGGTCCGGGACGCCGCAGCCGGCGGACAGCACCGCCACGGCCGACACGGCCAGCAGCGATGCCAGGACCACGATGACTACCCGGCTCGAGCGGTGATGGAGCATGAGCCCCTCCTATTGTTCATACATGTCCTGCGCGTCTCCGCCGCGGCCCACTATCTCCCTGTTGGCGAGCCCTGAGACCTGGCTCATGTTCAATACACACGTCTCGTACTCGGCCATCTCGTTGGCCGTCGCGTTCATGATCGCGACCTTGCTCAGCACTAGGAACTGGCCCTCGACGGTCGACTCCAGGGTGCCCCTGTACTTGACGGGGCCGCAGAAAGCCACGACCTCCTGCCCCTTCCACTGTGCAACGAATGCTACCAGGTCCATGGCTCCTCCATCCTGTCGTGCCCTACCCTAAGTGTGTCGGCAACTATCTGTTTGGCGATTAACGTCGGCCGTGGTCGGGGGTTCGAATCCCTCCCTACCTCAGAGTCTAATCATCAATGGCGCGCTTGGAGGGATTCGAAC
>PMJJ01000102.1:99879-125278 GCA_003157385.1 Actinomycetota bacterium
CCCGCAATACTGACACTTCCAGCCGTCCCTGGCAAAGACCGCCCGCCGCGACAGGTTGGCACGCCCGTAGTAAGGGACGCGCACGTAGTAGTTCAAGCGGATCACCGATGGTATCGGCACCGTGAGCTTCTCGGAGTGCAGCGCTCCGCCGTCCCCCTCCAGCACCGCGGCCTTGCCCTTGAATAGCAACACCACCGCTCGCCTAACGCTTATCGCGCAGAGCGGCTCAAACGTCGCGTTCAGAAGCAGGACCCTGTTCNNAAAAACGCAACAAAGTGGTCTGACTCTTTTCTTGCGTCTACCCATTTCATTAGAGGCATGGTTTAACGCCACGGGGACTTCACCATACGATCTCTATTGAACGCTGAACATTTCTACTAGGCGGCATAGATATTTTATTTTGGGGGTTGCTGGCGGCCCGCGGCCTGGCAGGTGGGCTTTTCGCTCAGCCTCCGGAAGCGCGCGAGCGGTTCGGAAGTCTGCACTATGTGACCGCGCTGAGGACAGCAAGCGAAAAAACTACCGAAGGCCGCTCAGATTAACAAGAAAGAGCCGCAGCGCGAGGCCGCGGCTCGTTCTGCTTGATTCGTTGTCTATCAGACCTTGAACTCGGTCTTGACGCCCCAGATGCCCAGGGCCTTGCCGAGCTCCTCGTGCTCCTTGCCGTACTCCATGGCCGGGATGTAGTTCATCGCGGCTTCGATGGCCTGGCGGAACGCCCTGCCACCCGCTATCGGTCCATCGGGGTGAGCGTGCACGCCGCCGCCGGAGCCGATCATGACCTCGTTGCCCAGCGCGTTGTAGATGTCCTGCACGTTGATCGGGGTGATGCCGCCCGATGGCATCGGCATAAGCGGCTTCAAGTCGCCGAACGGGAATGTCAGCGCCTGCACGACCTGCTTGAACCGCTCCGGCAGGTACGGCGCCTTGCCGCCCATCGCGAACGGGATGACGACGGTGTCCGCACCGGCGAGCCTGGGGAGCTTCCCCAGGACGATGTGGGACGCGATGCCGTGGTGTGGCGACATGTAGTAAGCGCCCGCGCAGTCCATGTGCGCGAGGATGGGAACGTTGATGTTCTTGTCCTCGGCCAGCGTCCTCATAGCCTCCGGCCCGATCGCCAGGTAGTTCACCATGAGACCATTGCCGCCCGCGTCCACCACGCGCTTGGCGAGCTCGAACATCTTGGGCAGCCTGTCCGTCACGTTGCACGTGTAGAGGGTGTGCTCGCCCGTGTCCTCGAAGACGCGTTTCTCCATCTTCATATATGCCTTGACCCTGTCAACCACATGGTTGTATTCCATGTCGCCGATGAGCTCGTCGTCCTTTATGATGTCGCAGCCGCCGGCCGCCGCCTGGTAGAACAACTCGGCGCCGACCTTGACGGGGTAGCCGCTGCAGGGCTTGATCATGTTGTTGAGCAGTGGCCTGCGCTTATTCTTGGGGATCCCCAGGGCCTTGTAGATGCCGTCGATGCCGAACTTGGGTCCCTGGTAGCCCGCGAGGATGGCCTTGGGCATGCGCAGCTCCAGCAGCTTGAGCCTGCCGGCCATGCTGATATTGCCCAGGCACGCGGTCAGGAGCATGGGAATCTGGTTCTCGATGTTGGACGCGGGGAAAGCCATCTGCACTATCCACTGCCGGTTCTTCACGTCATCGGGCACGACGTACTCGTAGTAGGGCGCCTCGAAAACGTTGATGACCTTGGCGACGTGCCTCGCCCTGACCTCGGGCGTCTCTCCGGGGACCGGGGTCCAGGTGCCGGTGGACTGCTCGATGGCGATCACGGGGGCCAGGGAAACTACGTCCAGCTCCTTGGGGAACTCGACGTAATATGTCGCGATCACGTGTTTCTCAAAATCGATGCCCTCGGGGAGCGCATAAGGCTCGGCATCGTACGGCCCGATCTCGCAGGTCAGGTCCTCGGCCCACGGTTTCTTGTTCGACGCTCTCGCTGCTGGTTTCCTGGCCGGCTTCTTTGCCGGCTTCTTTGCTGGCTTCTTGGCTGGTGGCATTGTCGTCCTCCTTGTTTCAGGCTTGCGTGCATTATAAGAGAACGCGGCGGCTATGGCTAACAACCGGCCCTCTCAGCCGTTCATCCTCCCGTACAGCTTCTTGAGACTTGAATATGTGTCCTTGAAGTACGAGAAGGCCTCGTCGTAGACCTTCTGGTACTCGGGGCGCGGCGTGTAGGTGTCGGTCACCTTCACCGCGTCGCGCAGGGATGCGAAGTTCTTGTACTCGCCCAGCCCCAGCGCGGCGATGAGCGCGGCCCCGCGGGCGCCCGACTCCTGCGGCTCGTCCACCACCTCGATGGTCGTCCCGCACACGTCGGCGTAGGTCTGCATCCATATCGCGCTCTTGGCCCCGCCGCCGATCGCGCGCAGGACCACGTCCTCGAAGCCGCAGCCCCGGACCCCCTCGAGCATCCAGCGGCCGTGCAGCGCCACGCCCTCGAACACCGACCGGACCAGGTCGCCCCTCTTGTTGTCCAGGCTCAGGTTGACGAAGCCGCCGCGCACCGTGGTGTCCGGTATGGGCGAGCGCTCGCCGAACATCCAGGGGCAGAACAGCAGCCCGTTCGAGCCGGGCTCGGCCTCCGCGGCCTTGTCGTTCAGCCAGTCGTACACGTTGCGGCCCCCGCCCCAATCGACATCGGGCGGCGCGACCTCCTCGGCGAACCACTTGAAGCACGCGCCCGCGCTCTCGGTCTCCGCGAGCAATATGAATTTATTGGGGTCGGCTGAGGCAATGCTGACGATCCCCTTGCGGCCGTCGTTGATCGCCTTGGGCATGGTCACGGCGATCCAGCCGGAGGAGCCGATGTAGACGTGCGCCTGGCCGTCGAGGACTGCTCCCGATCCCACGGTCGCGCTGGTCACGTCGCCCGTGCCGACGAATACCGGCACGCCCGCGGGCAGGCCCATCTCCTCCGCCGATGAAGCGGTGAGCTCTCCGGCCTTGTCCGAGGAAGGCGCCACCCTGGGCATCTTCTCCCGGTCGAGCCTGAAGAGCTTGAACAGCAGATCGTCCCAGTCCTTCTTCTTGAAGTTGAACATGCCCGTGCCCGATGCGGCGGCGTAGTCGTAGACGAACTCGCCGCAGCACCTGTGGACCAGGTAGCTGTTGACCTCCAGGAACTTGTGGGTGTCGGCGTATGTCTCCGCCTCGTGTTGTCTGAGCCACATGAGCTTGGGGATGACATCCTTGCCGGTCGGCAGCCCGCCGGCGACCGCGAGCAGCACCGTCCTGGTCAGTCGGCGCACTATCTTGTCGGCCTGCTCCTGGGCGCGCGCGTCCAGCCAGATGATGGCGGGGCGGAGCGGCTTGCCGTCCTTGTCGACAGGCAGCACGCCGATCATCTGGGTCGAGAAGACGATCCCGGCCACGTCGGCGGGGTCGACCTTCGACTCCGCGATTACCTCGCGGGTGGAGACGGTGACCGCCCTCCACCAGTCCTGGGGGTCCTGCTCGGCCCAGCTCTCCTTGGGATAGGAGGTGGGATAGGGCTGGAACATGCTGGCGATGATCTTGCCCTGCATGTCGGTCAGGGCGGCCTTGCTACCGCCCGTGCCCACGTCGTGCGCTATCAGGTATTTGTCCGGCACTTTACCCCTCCCGCGGGTGCGATTGTTCAGGTGCTTACGGTCTAGCGCCGCGCCCGCCGGACTGACAACCGGTCGCGCGCGCCGGCGCTTCAGAGCCTGCCTCTCGGTGAAGCACGAGTATTATACCCTGTCGGCCCCGCCGTCCTTCACAGCCACCAGCCAGTCGGCGATCACGGCGCCCAGCGCGGCGAGGTCCTCGCTGTGCAGGTAGAACGGGGCCGTGGGCTTGAAAAGGATCCGCGAGGTCCCCTCGACCCCCTCACACGATCCCCACAGCACCAGCAGGACCGGCACCCGAGGGAACGCCGGAAGCTCGAAGGACGCATCACCTATGTTCGACGACGTGCCGCCGAGCCGGGCGGCAGGAGCCGAGAGCGAGCCGGGGTCGCCGCCGAAAGCCTCCGCAATGCGGTTCTCGGCCATGTCCTCGAAGGCGCTGGCGAAGTGGCGCGCGCCGGGCATGTCGCGGTAGGCGAGCCAGCCCTCCGAGCGCAGCGGCTCGCCGCGGTAGATCAGGTAGTGGAGCGCCAGGATGGCCACGGCACCGGACAGCCTCTTGTAACCGGCGCTGGTGACCGCTCCCTCCGGGAAAGACACGTAGACCTCGGCGCCGAGGAACGGGATGCTGAAGACGCCTCGCTCCGCGTCGAACTCGACCGCGCGCTCAGCGGCCGCCTGCGCCGGGTCGATCGCGCCCAGAGCCTCGGCGGCCATCCGCTCCGCGATCGCGTAGCCCTTCCTGTCCTCGAACATCATCGGAACGCCCATATCAAGTAGAATATATTACAGCAGAGCGGGCGTCTCAGGCGTCTTTGCACGGGTGGCCGCTTTTCAAGTGGCGGCTTTGTATCGGGTGTCTTGATATCTGGCTTCGCGGAGGATCGACTTGCACTGGACAACGCACGTAGTCACCGGTGCGGCGGTGGGGTATATCATCGGAAGGCCTGTCCCCGCGGCTATGGTGGGGTTCGCCTCCCATATCGCCCTGGACACTTTTCCGCACGACGACCCCGACAACGACATTCCCTACGTGGTCGACTCGATGATCGGACTGGCCTGCCTGGGGGTGCTCGCGGGCAGCCGCAGGCTGCGGCGCGTCGACAAGCATTGGTCGGCCCTGGCAGGCGCCGTGGGCGCGGCCGCGCCGGACCTGGAGCTGCTGCGGAAGCTGGTCACCACCGTGCACGAGGAGGACTACCTCTACCCGACCCATAACGGCACCATCCCGCACAGGCAGACGACCTCGGTGATATCATTCGTGACTCAGGCGGGTTTGATCGCGCTCACGGTCGGGTCGGCCATCTTGAAGTGGAAACTCAGGCGAGCCTCAGGAACTGCTGCACCCGCGGGATGACGCGCACGTCGCCGAAGATCTCGAGCGCGCGCCTCTGCAGGTCGAGCAGGACCAGCCCGCCCACCGAGACCTCTCCCCTGCGGCCCGTCACCGGCTGCAGCACCACGATCGGCTTGCTGCCTGAGTCCCGGGCGATCTGCACGGCCTTGAGGAACTCCTCCGCCTCAGTCTCCTCTGTCACCACTATCTTCACGATCAGGGTGGCAGAGGCGCAGAGCCGCAGGAAGCGCAGGTTGTCCTCGAACCTCTCGGGCTCGAGCGTGCTGGAGGGCAGCTTGATGTCCGCGGCCACGAAGTCCACGTGCTCGATCACGCCTTCGAGCTCGTCCGGCATCGTGCTGTTGGTCTCCAGGTAGATCTTGAAGCCCGCGACCTTCAGCGATGGAAGCAGGTCGCGAAGGAAGTCGGCCTGCACCAGCGGCTCCCCGCCGGTGACCGCGACCGAATGGTGCCCGATGATGCGGAGCTTCTTGACCATCGAGGTGACGTCCTCGACCGAGAGGGTGTTGGGCACGTACTCGTAGCGGCCCGTCCCCGGCTCGGTCTCGATGCGGCAGGTCGCCGCCGGGCGCCGGGCCTGGGGGGTGTCGCAGAACGCGCAGGACAGGTTGCACCCGCCCAGCCTGATGAAGAGCTGGCGCACGCCCAGCAGCGGGCCCTCGCCCTGCACCGAATCGAATATCTCCTCTACGTTACCCCTTGAGGCCAGTGTCTTTCCTTTCGATCAGGTGACCGGACGCACCTTGCTCGCGTCCATCTTGGTGTTCTTGATCTCCTCGATGAAGCGCCTGGCGAGCTCGACCGCGAACTTGTCGACGTCCTCGACGCCGATCTCCTCCAGCCCCGCCGCCTTCACCGGGGTCCCCTCGCTGGTGATGTTGAGGCCCAGGTGTATCAGGCCCGAGACGGGACTGACCGTGGCGACGGACACGCTGAGCTTGCCGCGCTCGTCCTCCTCCGGCGCGAAGACGTAGATGTTATCGAACTCGCGCACGACCTCCGCCTCCTCGTATACCGACTCGCGCAGCAGGTCGACCGCGGTGCTGATCAGGAGCCGCTGCACCAGGACGATCCTTTGGATGTCCACCCCGAAGTACTCGACGATGAAGTGCAGCATGTCGGGAGAGGATATCTCGAGGTTCTTCCTCCTGTCCTCGATGTCGACCATGAACTCCTCGGCGATGTTGCAGGGGCCGCGGAACGACACGATGCTGTCTCCCTGCACGTCGAAGGAGATGTAAGCCCAGAGCGGCGACAGCTGGGAGCCGTCGTACTCTATAGTCTTGCCCTTGAGGTACTTACCTTTCAATGTCCACCTTCCGCTAGGCCGAGCCGAACGACGCCCACGAATCGGGGGACTCCCATACGGTCACCCGCTCGACGGTCACGCCGGTGCCGGCGTTCTCCACCTGCTTGAGCAGGTCGACGAACATGAACCGCGCCACGTTCTCCGCGGTGGAGCGCGCCGAGGCGAACCGCGTCAGCTCGTTGAGGTACTGATGGTCGTACGGCTCGATGACCGCGTCCAGCAGCCGGCCCGCCTCCTCGAAGTCGACCACCATCTCCGCCTGCCCAAGGCCGGGCGCCGAGAAGACCGCCTCTACCTGCCAGGTGTGGCCGTGAAGCCTCGCGCATTTGCCCTGATGGCCCTCCAGCTTGTGGGCGGCGCTGAACTGCCGCTTGATCCCAACCCTGTACATCTTGCGCCCTTATCGCCTGCCTGCCGCACCGGACAATTATAGCATTAGCAGACCAACTCGACCTTGCCCGGACGTGCCGTTCACTGGTTCTCCCCCAGCACCTGTATGAAGTTTTCGAGGCGGGCCCGCGCCGTCCCCCCCAGGGTCCCCGGGCAGTCGCACTCGACCGTCAGCATCGGCAGCTCGACGAGCCCGCGGAACACCACGTCCTCCAGGTTCCGGTGGCAGAAGCTCTGCACGTAGTGCACCACGCCGTCGAGGCCGCGCACGCGAGCCTGGTTGTTGATGTCGCGCGCCCTGTCCGCGACAGTGTACGGGTAGGTGTAGGCCGAGTACTGGTCGAGGAGGTCCCGGGCGGGCCGCATCGCGCCGGTGGCGTCGGGCGGCATGGAGAACTGCCTGGCCACCTCGTGGAACACGAACCTCGCGCCCGTGGCTTCTGCCACCTCGAACACCTCGGGCGTTATCGGGGGCACCCCGATGTAGCCGAGCCTCACCTCGCGCCTGAACCGTACCTCATCCCTGCCATCGAGCCTCTCCCGCTTGCTCACCTGGGCCAGGAACCGCTCCAGCTCCAGGCTGAAGAGGTCCGGGTCTCCCCCGAAGTCACTGGAGCTGACCAGCCACAGGTGGGCCTCCGCACCCGTGACCTTGGCGTCCTCCCAGCACGCGCGGTCCAGCCGCTGCAGCAGGCCTCGCGGCCGCGCGAGCCTGCCCCTGTACTCCTCGGCCGCCGACATGGTGGTGCCCAGTCGCTCGCACAGTCTTTCGATCTCACGGTCGAGGTCATCACGGCTGGCCGGGTACGGATAGGTGAAAGGAACCACGCCGATCCCCCGCTCCTGGAGAGCCTCCAGCAGCAGCTCGGTCCCCGAGCAGTCGCCGCGGACCACACCGATCACGCGTGAAGGACTGCCGAGCCGCATCACCGCGCCGAAGATCCCCTTGAGCCAGGCGCAGGAGTTCGGGGGGAAGCCCTCGGCGAGCGCAAAATCGAGAAGCTCCTCCGACCGCGGGCTGCCGACGAACAGGTTGTTGAGGTCGAGCGGCACCAGCCCGGCCGCGAAGACTGCCTCCACAGGTATCGTCGTGGTCAGTCCGACAACCCGGTCGTCAGCCGGCATCTGCTTCTCCCTGGATCGGGTTCAACCGGGTGAGCTGCCCTATAAGATGGGCGTTGACCAGCAGCGCGTAGAAGGTGGTGGCGAAGACGCCGATGCAGCAGGCCACCACGCCCAGGAACGCGATGGTGCCTGTGACGAAAGCCGTGATGAGGAACACCAGCAGGTAAGCCTTGATGTCGGCGCGAACGAGGCCCACGATGACGCCCGGCTGGAGCGCCCGCTTGATCCTGCCGGTCTTGACGTAGGTCCCCGCGATGGCCGGAGACGCCAGCCGCAGCAACACCCCGTACGCCACCACCGCCAGCCAGCCGATTATGAAGCCAACCACGGCCAGGCCGATGAGCAGGCCCCGCAGGCCCCCCTGGCCCGGCTGGCCGACAACGAGCCCCAGCACGCTGACGCCGGCCGCGACTATGATCACCGGGATCGAGTACACCAGCCCGATGAGGAACAGCGAGGCCCCCTCCTTGAACATCCTGCCCAGGTTGGTCCACTCGGGGAGAGCGCGGTCGTCGCCGGCCGCGACGGACCTGACTATCTCGAGCTCGTAGCCCAGCACGAAGAAGAACGGCACTATCAGCAGGGAGGCAAGCATGAAAAGGGTCCCGATCAGCGCCTTCTGCGGCCAGCGCTTGTCCTCGATGAAGTAGGTAAAAGCGCGCGAGATATGCAGGTCCTCGGGGCTCACCAGTATGTGCGCGGGCTCCGACTCCCCGGGGACGCAGTCTTTGCAGTAGAGCTTGTTGTCCCGTTTGTGGACGCACGAGGCGCAGAGGTACTTGCCGCAGCTCACACACCGCGCGACGGGCTCCACACCGGGGTGGTTCTCGCATTCCATTCGGCAACCGATCGTTCGTGATACGCCGCGAGGCTCCAGGCGCCCCGCCTATCCACAAGGTTTGATTATCGTTTCTTCAATGACCTCGAAGTCTCCCCTGCCGGACCGGGCCAGCCTGCACCCGGCCATATCGGGGTCGTGCGGGAAGAAGCAGGTCACCCCCCTGTCCACGGCGTCCTGGAGCAGACGCTCCTTGGCCGCGTACACGATCTGGGGAACGAGGTCCCAGGCCATCAGCCAGTTCAGCTTCAGGTGAGCCGTCGTCGGCACGATGTCGCCCAGGTAGACGGCTTCGGCGCCTTCCGACCTCAGCCTCACCACCTGATGCCCGCGGGTGTGACCGCCCGTCAGCTCGACCCGTACACCCGGGGCGACCTCCGTGGTCCCTTCCACCAGCAGCAGGCGCCCGGTGTCGACGAGCGGGAGGAAGTCCGCGGCGTTGTAAGACCCTTTCTCCAGCGGGCCGGGGTCCACCGCAGCCTCCCACTCCGCCTCCTGGACGACGTACCAGGCATTTGGAAAGCACTCGAGCACTTCGCCCTCGGCTCCGGTGGCGGTCGAGCCGCCGGCGTGGTCGAGGTGCAGGTGCGTGGGGATGACGATGTCGACCTGGCCGGGCGCGACCCCCGCTTGCGACAGGCAGGCGTCGGCGTCGACCGGCTCCAGTGCGTAGATGTCCCTCTGCCGCTGATCGTACTTCGATCCCATCCCGGGCTCGATGAGTATGAGCTTATCGGCGGCGCGCACCAGCAGCGTGTTCACGCTGAGCGCTATCCTGTTCCTGTCGTCGGGCGGGGCCTTCTTCTCCCAGAGAACCCTGGGCACGACCCCGAACATCGAGCCGCCGTCCAGCCGGAACCTGGACGTCACCACGGCCCTCACCTGCATGCTCCCTACCGTCGACCAGCCACCCAATTGCGGACCTCCCGCGCAGTATTGCGTCATATCCGTCTATGATATATTTAATTCGCAGGTTGCCTTGGACTTCATCGCGCTTGTGCCGTTAGAATGATAACAAAGTAGGCTGGCGGACATCAGGAGCCAGCGACCTGTTCCCGGCAGTAGTTCAGTTGCGGTCTGAACGGAGCGGTTCTCACATGAGATTTTCTCGCAAAGGACCTCACGACGAGAAAGGGTTTACCCTCGTCGAGCTTGCAATCACCTGCGCCATCCTGGGGATCCTGGTGACCATCGTCGTGCTGACGATGTTGATCTCGGAGGACAGGGCCCAGCAGGCGGCCTGCAAGGCCAACCTCCGCACGCTCTTCGACGGCCTCAGGGTATACGAGGTGGCTCACGGGTCGTACCCCGCCAACCTCGACGACCTCGTCACCGACGGTCAGATCAAGGACAGCTTCAGCTGGACGTGTCCATCGGGAGATCTCGGCACGACGTCCGGTGATTACAGGAACTACTATAACTCGAGCACGGGAGACGTCTCTTGTCCCCGAGCCAGTCACAACCCTTAGCGCAGTCCTCATGGCGAGAGGGAGGAGCAGTTGAAGTATTCTAGGTTTGAGATACTCACGCTGGTCGTGGGGGCGTGCGCGGTGGCGGGGAGCATCTTCGCCACCGTCTCGAGCACCAACCGCGTCGCGGATATCGTCGGCCTCTGCATGATCGTGGTCGTCCTCTTCGGGGGGCTCCATTACGGCCGCAAGGGCGCCGCCGTCTCGTTCCTGGTGGCGACGGGATTCTACGCGATCTTCGCCTTCGGGTTCTCCAACAGCATCGGGTCCGGAACTGCGAGCGAACTCTTCGTGCTGCACATCGTGGTCTTCGCCGTGGTGGCGGTGGTGGCCGGCGAGCTGAACGTCAGGCTCAAATACCTGTTCATCAAGCTCGAGCACCACGACTACGTCGACGACATCACCAACCTCTACAACGCCAAGTACCTCTCCAAGCTCATCGAGAAGTACATCAGCGAGTTCGACCGTTACGGCTCCAAGTTCTCCCTGACCAGCTTCACCGTCGACGACGGTGTGATCACGCCACTGAAGAAGAAGGCCCGCATCAAGTGCATCAAGGACGTGGGCAACAGGGTAAGGGGCAACATCCGCGGCGCCGACGAGGCCGCGCGACTGGATGGTGCGACCTTCGCCGTCCTGTTCCCCAACACCAACTTCGACGGGGCCACCTGCGCCTCGATCAGGGTCAAGGGGAAGATCGTGGGGTGCCTCGAGCGCTACGGCGTGGACGGCGAGGAGGACGACAACTCCATCAAGACCGAGATCATCGAGTACCCCCGGGACAAGGACACCATCGAGCTGATGGCGGTCAACCTGGCGGACAGCCGCTCCAAGGAGCGCCCGGTCTAGTCGGGACGCCGGGCCCCGCCTGCCGCTCCTCTCCTCAGCAACCCACCATCATTCGGTCTCCGCGCACGGCCACTCGAACAGGGTCTTCTCCTGATAGGCGCCGAAACGCCGGTAGAATGCCGCGACCGACTCGTCGGCCGTCTCGGCCGAGGCCTCGAACGCGTGGCAGCCGCGCCGGCGCGCCGCGCCGAGCGTCTCCTCCATAAGCCTGGTTCCCACGCCACGCCTGCGGGAGCCCTCCTCCACGATGAGCGCCATCATGCGCCCCTGGTCGCGGGCGCCTTTGAGCGTGATCGACCAGTTGGCCACCGCCAGGCCGACGGGCTCGTCCTCCTCGTGGGCGAGCAGGAACAGCCAGCGGTCCGAATCCAGGAGCTGGGCGATGATCCCGTCCCAGTGGTCGCGGTCCACCTCCGGGTGCCAGTCTTCCAGCCTCGCTATGTCGATGAGAAGCTTGGTGACCACCCCGTGGTCTTTGACTCCAGCCCTGCTTATGTCGGCCATCCGCTACGCCCCCAAGAATGATCGGTGTCATTGTGAGCACCTTCTTGATGATAGAATAATCGCCTGTAGAAGCCAACCGCGCGGTTGGAGAGGGGTGACTTTCCACTGTCGAAGAGACCTTTACGCTCACGAGGCGGGTTGAGACCCGGCGATATAGTGCTGGTGGTCCTGATGGTCGTCGCCGCCGCGGCGTCGATGGTGCTGGTGGCTCAGGCGAACGCCTCGGAGAAAGGATCGCTGGCCATCATCGAGGTCAACGGCAGGGAAGTCATGCGCGTTGCGCTCGGCGCGGGTCAGGCGAGCCGCGACTTCACGGTCAAGGGCGTCCAGGGACCGAGCACGTTCAACGTCGCCGACGGGCGGGTCCGGATGGTCAGGAGCGACTGCCGTGACAAGATCTGTATCGGCGTCGGCTGGATCGACTCGCCGGGCAAGAGCATCGTGTGCCTCCCCAACAGGGTCGTGATCAGGGTGACCGGAAAGCGCGGCGGCGGCGGCAAAGTCGACAGCGTGACGGAGTAGAAGTTGACTGGCACCCGCCGGGTCACCAACCTCGCGCTCCTGGTCTCGATAGGCCTGGTCCTGTCCATAATCGAGAGTACCTTCCCCCCACTGCTGCCGGTCCCCGGCGCCAAGCTCGGCCTCGCCAACATCGCCACCGTCATCGCGCTGTACATGTTCGGGCCCTGGATGGCCCTCGAGGTCACCGTGCTCCGCTCGGTGATAGGCGGTCTCCTGCGCGGCAGCGTCGTCGGTCTTTTCCTATCCTTCAGCGGCGGGCTGGTGAGCACGCTGGTGATGATCTTCCTCTACGTCCTCTTCGACGGGACGTTCAGCGTGGTCGGCGTGAGCGTGGCGGGGGCGGTCACACACAACGTGGTGCAGCTTCTGGCTGCCTACCTGCTGGTCCGCCACCTGGCACTCTTCTATTACATGCCGTACCTGATACTGATCGCGGTGCCCACGGGGCTGTTCATCGGGTTCGCCGCTCGCCGCGTGAACCAGTCGCTCGAGGGCCTGCCTCTGCAGGCGAGGTAGACCATGGGTGCCGCGGACGCAGACGTCACAATCGAGGTCCAAGGACTTTCTTATACCTATCCGGGCTCCGAGGTTCCCGCGCTGCAGGGGGTCGACCTCCTCCTCGAGCCCGGAAAGACCTGCGCTCTGCTGGGGCGCAACGGATCGGGGAAGTCGACGCTGGCGCGCTGCCTCAACGGCCTGCTCCTGCCCGGCGCCGGCAGGGTGAGCGCCTGCGGCCTGGACACCGCCGAGGCCGCCAACGCCCTCGACGTCTACAGGCGGGTCGCCATGGTCTTCCAGAACCCCGACACCCAGCTCGTGGGCTCTACCGTCGAGGAGGAAGTGGCGTTCGGGCCTGAGAACCTGGGGCTGCCCCAGGCCGAGATACGCGCCAGGGTGGATGAGGCGCTGGACATGGTCGGGATAACGGAGCTGTCGAGCCGTCAGCCGCTACGGCTCTCCCAGGGCCAGAAGCAGCTGGTGGCGATCGCCGGGGCAGTCGCGATGAAGCCTCACTTCCTGGTGAGCGACGAGTCGACCTCGATGCTGGACCACGCCGCGCGCCTCCGCATCCTGGAGCTGTTCGAGAAGCTGCGGGCGGGCGGCATGGGCATCGTTCACGTCACCCACTTCCTTGAGGAGGCGACGCTGGCCGACTCCGTGGTGGTGCTCGAGCGAGGCCGCGTCGCGGCGCAGGGGACACCGCGCCAGACGCTGGGCGACCCTGAGAAGGTTCGCTCGATGGGCCTGGACCCGCTCGCGGTGACGGTGGTCGCATTCGAGCTGGAGAAGCTGGGCCACGCCGTGAGCGGCGACGTGCTGACGGTAAAGGAGCTGCTGTCGTGGCTCTACGCCTGAGGCTCGAGGACGTCTCGTTCTCCTATCCGCTCGGCGGGCGCGAGGAGGCTCCCGCGATCTCGGGCGTCAGCATGTCGATCGAGCCGGGCGACGTCCTCTGCCTGGCCGGCGCCAACGGCTCCGGCAAGTCCACCCTCGCCCAGGTCTGCACCGGGCTGCTCAGCCCCGCTTCCGGGGCGCTCTACTACGGGGACCGTCGCATCCAGGGCCGGTCTTCTCTGCTCCAGTTCAGGCGCAGCGCCGGCCTCCTCTTCCAGAACCCGGAGGACCAGCTCTTTGCCGACACCGTCGAGAAAGACATCGCGTTCGGGCCGCGCAACCACGGCCTGCGGGGTGAAGAGCTCGCCCGCAGGGTGCGGGACGCGGCGGCCCTGGTCGGCCTCTCGCTGGACGACCTGGCGAGCCGGTCACCGTTCTCACTCTCCGGCGGCGAGCAGAGGCGCGCCGCGCTGGCGGGCGTGCTTGCCCTGGAGCCAGAGGTGCTGGTCCTCGACGAGCCGTTCATCGGACTGGACTACGAGGGACGCACCGGGCTTGCCGAAGCGCTGATGCGCTATCACGACGAGCGCGGCGCCTCGATCGTCATCGTGACCCACGACCTCTCCTACGCGTGGTCGCTGGCCACCAGGTTCGGGCTGATATCGGAAGGCCGGCTGGAGAACGTCATGACCTCCGACGAATTGCTCGCCGGCGACGCCGACCTCGCCTCCCTGGGTATGCAGCTCCCGCAGTGGGGCGCCCTGGCGCGCGAGCTGATGCAGGCCGGCATTGCGGTCGACGACCCGGCCGACCCCAGCTCGCTGGCGGGCGCGATGGCGAAGCGGAAGGAGGCGGACGGTGCCGGCGACTGAGATCACCATCGGCCAGTACATCCCCACACCCACACTACTGCACCGGGTGGACCCCAGGCTGAAGTTCGGCACGGTGGTGATCGCCACGGTCTTCATATTCATCTACGGCGGCTGGCCGCTGCTGGCGTTCGCGGGCTTCCTGCTGGCGCTGCTGGCGGTCTGCAGGCTGCCGCTGCTGCGACTGCTCAAGGCGCTGCGAGCGGTGTGGGTCATCGTGTTCATCACGTTCCTGCTGCAGCTGTTCTTGACGCCCGGCGAGGTGCTCTGGCACTGGGGTTTCCTGAGCATCACCGACACCGGCCTTGCCAACGGGCTCCTGTTCTCAGGCAGGGTGGTGATCCTGGTTATCTTGCTCTCCGCGCTGGCGATGACCACCGCGCCGCTGAAGCTCGCCGACGGGCTGGAGTCCATGCTCAGGCCGCTGGCGCGCCTGCGCGTGCCTGTCGCCCACATCACCACCGTGCTCAGCATCACGCTGATGTTCATCCCGGGAATACTCGACCAGAGCCATAAGCTGGTCAGGGCGCAGATGGCGCGGGGCGCGGACCTGGAGTCGGCTAACCTGTGGCGGAGGGTGAAGAGCGTGCTGCCCGTCCTGGTCCCTCTTTTCGTGAAGGTGTTCCACGACGCCGACGAGCTCGCTGTCGCCATGGACGCGCGAGCCTACGCGGGAGGCATGCGGCGGACGCGATTGTATCCCTTGAAGATCCATGTGGGAGAAGCGGTGCTGACGGCGCTGTTCGTGGCCGCCTGCGTGGGAATTCTTTTCATCCCCTGAAATACTCAAGAATGGGGTGAGACCACTTTCTTGAATTATTGCTAGAGCTGCGGCAGCCTGGCAGATGCCTGATCGTAGAACTTCTTCCAGTCGGCCTTGTCCTTGCAGAGAGTCACCGCGTTGGCGTAGGCGGCCTTGGCGTCGGCGGGCTTGCCGGTCCGCTCGAGGTCTCCGGCAAGGTAGAACCAGGCGTCGCCGCGGCTGGGGTCGGTGGAGATCGCCCGGGCGTAGTCGGCTACCGCGGCCGCGAAGTCTTCCCGCTTGTCGCTGGCGTTGCCCGAAAGCACCAGGGCCGACGCCAGCAGGTCGGGCCTGATGCCGGCAGCGTCCTTGGCCGCCTCCAGCTGGAAGAGCGCGCCTTCCACGTCCCCGTCGGCGAGCAGGTAGCCGCCCAGCTCGACCCGCGGTGCGGGGTCGTTGGGGTCCTTCTTGACCGCGGCTTCGAGTGTCGTGATCGCCTCGGCCTTCCGGCCACCGGTGTATAGCGCCGCAGCCAGCTCGACCCTGGCGGTCATGTCCGCGGGAGAGAGCTCGGCGGCTTTGCGCAGCTCGGAGAGCGCCTCCTTGTTGTTGTTCGCGGCGAGCAGCATCTCGGCGGCGAGCCTGTGGTAGGTGCCGTTGGTGGGATCGATCGACTGCGCCTTGCGGTACTCGGCCATCGCCTCACTCGTCTTGCCCTGGCGCCCGAGTGCCTCTGCCAGCATGGCGTGGTCGGCGGCGGGCACGTTGCTCTTGGGCTCCATGGAAAGCGCTCTTGATATTTCAGCCGCGCCGTTCGTCGCCGACCCTCCGGCCTGCAGCGCGAGGCCCATCACCAGGTGAGCGGACCACACGTCGCCAGCGAGAGCGACCGCGCTCCCCGCCTCGACCACGGCGTCCGCGTTCGAGTTCTGGGCCAGCCTCACCCGGGCCAGCAACTGGTGTGCGCGCCAGTCGTTGGGGTCAATGGTCACCGCCCTGGCCAGCGTCGTGGCCGCCGCGTCGGCGTCGCCGCTCATCAGCTGCGCCTGCCCCAGGTTCTCGAGCACTGCGGGTATGTCGGCCACCAGGTCCTGCGCCTTGGCCCAGTCCGTGATGGCGCTCTTCTCGTCGCCGGACGCCTGCGCGACCGCCCCCATTCCCGCGAACCCGCTCGCCATCAAGCCGCTGTCCTTGCTGCCGGACAGGGCCTTGAACGCGCTGGCGGCGTCGGTGCCGGCGCCCTTGCACAGGCGCCTGTCAGCCACCGCGGACGTCACCCGGTTGTCGTCCGGGCTCGACTCGGCCGCGCTCTCGAGGCTGGCGAGCGAGCGGTCGAGGTTGCCGCGCATCGCGCTCAGGTACGAGGAGACCTCCAGCGCGGGGGTCCAGGAGGGCTGTATCTGCAGCGCCTGGCTGATGTTGTCGGCCGCCGCGTCCTGATCCCCTTTCAACAACGAGAGGATGCCCAGCCCGGTCAGCGCGGCCTGGTTCTGCGTGTCGCTGGCGAGCGTTGCTTTGTACCACTTCTCCGCGTCGTCGGTCGCGCCGGCCCCCAGCGCGCTCACGGCCGAGCCCAGCATCGCCTCGAGCGAGCTCTTGTCCGCCTGCCGCGCCAGGTCGTAGTACTTGGTGGCCTCGGTCCAGTTCCCCGCGGTGATCGCTGTGTTGCCGATTCCGGCCAGGGCTTGCGAGAACCCGGGCTGGATGGCCAGCGCCTTCTCGAAGGAGGCGCGCGCGTCCGGACCGTTGCCGGCGTCCGCGAGCGCCCTGCCCAGGTTGACGCACGACCAGGCGTCATCGGGGTTGATCGCTAGCTTGGAGCGGGCATCGTCCTCGGCATTGTCCCTGGTCCCCTGGGTACTGAAGTACGGGGCTGACTGCAGGCCGACCAGGAACGAGAACCCGCCGGCGGGTGCTTCGGCCTCGACGCTCGCCGGCTTCGTGGGTTGCTTGCCCTGCTCGCAGACGGTCTGGCCGCCCTTGCCCAAGGTCACGCTGGTCTCAGCCGCGGAGACCTTCGCTGTTCCCGCAACCACCGTGACGGTAGTGGGACCGGCGGGCACAGCTTTCACTCCGGCGGCGCACATCTCATCTTTCGATGAAGCCGGCACGGTGACCGCGGCGACAGGGGTCGTCAGCGAGGCGGCGGTCCCGGCGTCGAGTTCCAACCAGGCTTCCCCGCGGTTGACATTAAAAGAGAGGGCTCCGCCCTCGAGCGGCGCGACTTCGATCTCGGTGGCCTCCCCCGCCCGCAGGGTCCCGCCTTTGGAGAGCGCCAGAATGAGCCCTCCGCCGGTCCCGTTCCTGATGGTGTCGCCGTAGAGGACGCATGATCCGGGCGCACCCGGGAGCCAGGAGTCCCCGTCCTGCGGCAGGACGTCGAAGCGGCCCGGGGCTTGAAGGACGATCCCGGCCACCGGGTAGACCTTCTCCCGGGTCCGCGCGCTGGTCTTGCCGCACGACGAGACCGCCCCGGCCGCGAGGGCAAGCAGGAGCAGCACCGCCAGGAACCTCGACAGCCTTATCGTTCGTCTGTTATCTGAGGGGCGAAGGGCCCCCGCGCGCCTGTGTCGTGTCACGGGTTATTCTTCTTCGGATTCAACGCTCGACCCTTGGACGGCGCGAACGGGCGCGGCGTTGCACGCGGTATGCCGCTTGAGGCTTCTCAGCGCGTGCCGGCGGGACAGACTGTATAATCTTCCTGTCCCGACCGGGCGAGGCGCATGGAGATGCCGCCCGGCGGTACCCGTCCTCGATCAGAAACGAGAACCGAAAGAATGAAACGCACGAAGAAAGCAATGAATCTCGTCCTCATCGGGCTGCTGGCGCTCGGCACCGTGGTGCTGGTCGTCTGGCTCGCCTCCAGAGAGGGAGGCTACAGCGAGCCCAAGGGGACCTATCACTCGCCGACCGTCTTCGCCATGGACACCACTTTGGACCTTACTATCCAGGGCAGGAGCACGGCCCAGGCGAAGGAGGACGTGGCCGCCGCCATCGCGCTCGCCAGGAAGATCGAGAGCGAGACCTCCAGGTTCAAGGCGCAGAGTGACGTGCAGAAGATCGATGCGCAGGCCGGCGTGGCCCCCGTCAAGGTGTCAGACGACACCTACCGCGTCATCGACGAGTCCGTGAAATACTCGCGCCTCACCGGCGGCGCCTTCGACATCACCGTCGCTCCGCTGGTCCGGCTCTGGGGGTTCTACGACCAGAACTACAGGATCCCCACTGCGGACGAGATCGCGAAGGCGAAGTCGCTGGTCGACTACCGGAAGATCCAGCTCGACCCCGCCGCCAAGACCGTCATGCTCGCCGACAAGGGCATGGAGATCGACCTGGGCGGCGTGGCCAAGGGCTACGGCGTGGGCGAGATGTCGAAGCTGCTCAAGGAGCGCGGCGTGCAGCACGCGCTGATCAACTTCGGCGGGGCCATCGGCGCGGTGGGCGCGAGGGTCGACGGCAAGGACTGGGTGGTCGGCATCAAGGACCCTCGCGGCAGCTCAGGCGAGATCATCGGGCAGCTCGACCTCAAGGACGGCTTCGTGTCGACCTCCGGCGACTACGAGCGGTTCTTCATCAAGGACGGCAAGCGATACTTCCACATCTTCGACCCCGCCACCGGTTACAACCCGCCGAACGCCATCAGCACCACCGTGGTAGGGTCGAGCGGCATGGACGCCGACATACTCTCGAAGATCATCGTCATGGGTCCGGCGCGCGCGATGGAGTTCATGAAGACACAGCCTCAGTTCGAGGGGCTGTTCATCGACGGCGCGGGCAAGGTCTACCTCACCGGACAGCTGAAGAGCAAGTACGCCGTCGACATAAAAGGCCAGATCTGACCGCTCGATGCACCCGCGAAGCCTCGTATCAGGCCCAGGAGGTAAAAGCCCACGCTATAAAATGTCAGCCATCCGCGCATAAAGGGGACAGGCACTTTTATGCGTTTCCGGGACCATCGGTTTCGGGTGTGATAATCTGTTGTAGAGTGGCAAAGAGAGTCGAAGGAGGGTGGGGACGATGCCAGAGAAAGAGATCGGCAAGATTGCTCACTACTTCAACAAGATCGGCGTCGCGGCGATCGAGTTGACCGGCGACCTCGAGGTCGGGGACACCATCCACGTCAAGGGTCACACCTCCGACTGGACGCAGAACGTCGACTCGATGCAGATCGAGCACGCGTCCGTCGAGAAGGCCGGGCCGGGGGAGTCCGTGGGGATCGGCGTCGAGGGCCACGCCCATCAGCACGACGTCGTCTACAAGGTCACCGAATAGCACAAACGCGGCGCGAAGCCGGCGTTGACACCTCGATCAGAAACGCAAGTTCTGGGCGCGAAGCCGAACAACTGGCCTAGCTGGCACAAATCCTTCACTGTTAGATGCCGGCCATCCGCGCAAAGCCGGCGGGACGCCCGTGAAGCCCTATATCAGGAAACTGATACCAAACCCGCATCTTGAAAAGCGGCCACCCGTGCAGAGCAGCGGGACGCCGGCGCTACGGGACGAAAAGTACCTGGTACGACTTGTCCCCTACTTTGCCGGGCAGTCGGCCGGGTGGACCACGGCGGACTTGCTCGCGCGGAAGAAGCCGGCGTTGATGACCTTGGTCGAGCCGCGCACGGTGCAGGACTCGCGCGGGTGGTGGACGTGGCCGAAGTAGTGGTAAGCCGGGCCGTTCTCGTCGATGTACGACACCAACGCCGGGCTTCCCACCTCGTCGCGCTCCGCGATAGTGTCCCAGGTCAGGTCGGGGATCGCCGGCGGGTAATGGGTGCACAGCACGTCCACCGGGCCCAGAGACGCCACCATCTCGTCGTAGCGCTCGGTGTCCATCTCACCGGGCAGGCCCGCGTTCCAGGGCCCCTGCGGGGCGCCGGACACCATGCCGAAGCGCTGGCCGTCGACCTTCACCACGCCGCACTCCACCAGCTCCGCGTCCACATCCGCCTCCATCCGCCGCATGATCTCGGGCCCGTCGGTGTTGCCGTAGAGCATGTAGCACTTGCAGGGGATACTGGCGAAGAACTCGGTGTAGCTGTCCGCGATCTTCGCGCGGACCTGCTCGGACTTGTCCGGGGTGCCGCCGATCGCGTCCCGTATCTGCACGCGCGCGTGCTCCTTGTCCCCCGTGGCCATCAGCGCCAGGACCTTGCGGATCTCATCGCGCGAGTATACCTCGGAGAGGATGCCCCCGAGTGTCCGGAAGTCGATCAGGTTGAGGTAGTCGCCCAGCAGGATCGCGATGTCGTCCGGCCACAGCTGCGACCTCATCGCGCCGTACTCACCGTGTATGTCCGACAGTATCTTTATCGCCATGGCGGCGGCCCTCCGCTCCTTGCCTCAGGAGTAAGCCTCGAGCAGCTCGTCCGCATTCTTCGCCACCATCTTCCTGAGCTCCTTCGGCCCTTCGATCTTTACCTGCCCGCCAAACCTCAAAAGGTAGGTCGCGAGCCAGGCAAGGTTGCGCGTCCGCAGCTCCACCGAGATGGTGCCGTCGCCCTTCTCCGTGACCTGCGCCGCGGGCCACTGCTCCACTATGCGCCTGCCCTGCTTGCCCTCGAAGGTCAGCCGCACCTGGTGCGCCTTGCGTCCGGGCTTGTACTCGCCGACGACCCGGGGGACGTCGAACGATTCGCGCACGCGCTCCTGGCAGGGGTTGTCGGTGAGCCGCACCCTGGCGATGCGGTCCAGCCGGAATAGCCGGTAGTCATCGGAGAGGTGGCACCAGCCCAGCAGGTACCAGTAGCCCTGCGAGCAGACCAGCGACAGGGGCTCGACCTCGCGGCTGGTCATCTCGTCGCGCGAGAACGTCCAGTAGTCGAGCTCCAGGTTCATGCCTTTCTCCAGGCCTTCGTCGATGATCTCCCGCATGTTCCCCTCATACGCACGCATCTCGACCTCGATGTGCGAGATGACCTTCTCGAGCTCTTCCTTGGTCTCCTCGGACAGCATGCGCTCGATCTTGGAGAGCGCCGAGTCGAGAGCCCCGTTCTCGGCGAAGACGCCGGACCGCAGAAGCGCGCTTCCGGCGACGAACAGCGACAGCACCTCGGGGCGCGTCATGTTGAGAGGCCTGGCGAAGTAGTCGGCCATCATCACGTGGACGCGGCCTCCCTCGATCCAGTAGTCCATCAGATCGGCCGGCGTGTAGTCGGGCACGCCGCACATCCTCAGGGTGTCGAGGTCCTGCATCAGCTCGGGCTCGGTGAGCCCGAACTCGCGGCACAGCACCTTCACGTCAGCGCCGTCGGCGCGCGCAAGGTAGGGCACCATCACCAGCAGCCGGTTCAAGCGCTCGGACACCTTGCCGCTCATGATCCCCCCAGCCCCTCCAGGATCCCGCGCAGCCTGTCCTTCGCCATCTCCTTGAGGGCCGCGGGCGATGTTATGACGGCGTCGGTCCCGAAGCCGAGGGCCCACTCCACGAACTGCTCGGGATCGGCGACCTCGTAGGTCGCCTCGAGCCTGCCGTCGGCGCGCCGCTTCTCCGCCAGGAGTCTGGCGGGGCCGGTCGCGGCGGCGAACGAGAGCCTCGGCTTGAAGACCACCTTGGCCTTGACGTCGGCCTTGCCGCCGGCGGGCCTCTCCCAGTCGATCTCGTCGTGGATGTCGAACCCTGCGGGCACCTCGAAGTCGGGGGTCTTGGGGTTTTTGGGGTTTACCTCGACGTCTGATGTGATCCGCTCCAGCTTGAAGCACCTGACCTCGTCGCGCAGGTGGCACTGGCCCACGAAGTACCAGGCGCCCGACTTGTTGAAGAGCCCGTAGGGTTCGACCTCGCGCGCCACGGCCTCGTCCGAACCCAGGGACCGGTAGCTGAACGCGAGCAGCTTGCGCCGCACCAGCGCGTCGAGGATGTCGCCCAGGAGCTCGGAGTCCCTGGGCGTCTCGACCCAGTGGACGTGGGGGACCTCCTCGCCGGCGGCCTGCCGCTCGAAGGCGAGCTTGAGCAGAGCGAGCTGGGCGGGGACGCTGAATGGCGTGCCGGAGCCAAGGAAGAGCCTTGACACCATGGTGAGGGCGACCTTCTCGTCGGGCTCGAGGTCGATGTGCGGCATGTAGTACCTGTCGCGCGGGATCATGTAGCCGGTCTCGTCGCCCCACTCGCTCTCGACCGTCTCCACCTCGATGCCCATTTCGCGGAGCTCGTCCTTGTCGCGCTCGAACATGCGTTTGAGCGAGTTCTGGCTGCGCGACAGGCCACGGTAGACCGTGTCGGAGAGCTCGGCGAAGTCCAGCGGCCGCTTCGTCTCGAGCAGGCAGGCGGTGAGGTTGATGAGCCTCTCTATCTTGTCCAACTGTCCCCCCGCGAAGCCCTCTGTGGGCAAACACAATCACAAGTTATCATCAGATCCGTCGCCAAAATGCAACACAAGGGGTAAGGCCCCTTGTGTTGCATTCTATCAATTGAGGCGGCCGGCGCGACGCCGGCGCCCGTTTCTACCTTCCTACCAGCAGCCTGCCGATGATCCAGCGCTGGATCTCGCTGGTGCCCCCGCCGAGCACGCCGAGCTGCGCGTCGCGATAGGCGCGCTCCACCGCGTACTCCTTGGTGTAGCCGTAGCCACCGTGGATCTGTATCGCGTTGCGGGCGGCCTTCAGCGCCACCTCGGTGATGAACAGCTTGGAGACCGACGCCATCAGCGGGTCCATTATCCCCTGGTCCTTGTTCCAGGCGACCTTGTAGAGGATCCACCTGGAGGTCTCCAGCCACATCTTCATGTCGGCCAGCATGAACTGCACCGCCTGGAAACTCGCGATCGGCCTGCCGAACTGCTTGCGCTCCTTGGCATACTTGATGCACTGCTCGAGCTGGACCTCCTGCCCGCCGATGGCGGCGGCGAGCATTACCGAGCGCTCCCACTCCAGGGTGGCGAGAGCCACGCCCATGAAGCCCTGGTTCTCCTCGCCCAGCATGTTCTCGGCCGGGACCTCACAGTTGTCGAAGACGAGCTCGGAGGTCGGCGACGAGCGGTTGCCGGTCTTGTGGATCTCCTTGCCCACCGAGAAGCCCGGGAAGCTCTTCTCCACGATGAAGCCGGTGATGCCGGCCGCGCCCTTCTCCTTGTCGGTCTTGGCGAGCACCACGAACACCTCGCCGATGGGCCCGTTGGTGATGAACGTCTTGGTGCCGTTGAGGACGTAGTAGCCGTCCTTCTTCTCGGCGGTGGTGAGCAGTCCCGCGGCGTCGCTTCCCGCCTCGGGCTCGGTCAGGCCCAGCCCGGTGATCCACTCGCCGGACGCGATCTTCGGCAGGTACTTCTTCTTCTGCTCCTCGGTGCCCAGCTGCCATATGGGGATGCCGCCGATGACTACGTGCGCGCCCCAGGAGAGGCAGAACCCGGCGTCGAGGCCGCCGTAGCCCAGCGCCTCGCCGGCCAGGCCGGTCTCGAACACGCTGGCGCCGCTTCCGCCGTACTCCTCGGGGTAAGGCAGCCCCATCAGGCCGAACTCAGCGGCCTTGTCCCAGACGTCGCGGTCGAACCTGGCTTCCTCGTCGCGCTCCGCGGCACCCGGCATGATCTCCTTCTGCGCGAATTCGATCACTGATTTCTTGAATAGTTCCTGCTCCTCGGTGATTCTGAAATCCATCCCTACCTCCCTTTCCTGTACCACCGCCGCGCGGTCAGGCGGCCGCGGGGCTCACATATATCTATCACATTCTCACTCGGGCACAAAATAGAAATCCCGGATCCGGCCGGTGCGCTCCTCCGCGGGCAGGAACACCGCCTTCACGGGCAGGCCCTTGTGCATGTCTTCGAAGGCCACGTCCCTGAAAAAACTGACTATCGGATAGCGGGCCCCTTCCAGCAGTACGCTGCCCTGGATGAACGGAGGCTGCATCTGCTGCAGGTCGTTGAGGTTGATCTCGATGCGGCTGAAGACCACCACCCCGCCCCTGGGGCTCATCTCCTCCCACTCGCAGTCGACGTAACATTCGTGGCACCAAGAGCGGGGCCAGCAGTACAACGAGCCGCACGACGGGCAGCGGGTGCCCATTATCTTCGCGTTCTCCTTGAGCTCGAGGAAGAACCGCGACAGCTCGCCCGCCGAGGCGAAGTAGTCGATCTTCCAGCGGTCCGGGATGATCGCAAAGCCGTCCTGCTCCTTGAGCGGTTTGAAACGCGGGTCGTCGCTCATTGCTCATCCCTCCAGCACGATGCTCACGGAGTACGCGCCGCGCGCGCCCCCCATACTCTGGGCGAGCCCGCGCTTCACCCCGGCCACCTGCCTGGCGCCGGCCTCGCCCCTTATCTGTCTGACCACCTCGACCACCTGGTAGACCCCGGTGGCGCCGATCGCGTGCTCTCCGCCGATCAGCCCGCCCGACGGGTTCACCGGGTTGGAGCCGCCCGCCGAAGCACGTCCGTCGGCCAGGAAGCGCGCGCCCTCGCCTCGCCCGCAGAACCCGAACTCCTCGTAGAGGCAGATCTCCACTCCGCTGAACGAGTCGTAGACCTCGGCCACGTCGATCGAACCGGCCGGGTCGCTGACCCCGGCCATCGCGTAGGCGCGATCGACCGACGCCTTCACCGCCGGGAAGAGAGAGTCTCCCACGTCGTCTCGCTCGGCCTGCCTGCCCGACTCGTTGCTGGCTCCCACGCCGGTCATCCACACCGGCTTGCCGGCGAACCTGCCGACCGCCTCCTCGCTCGCCAGGATCACCGTGGCGGCGCCCTCGCTGTTGAGGCAGTGGTCGAGGATCTTGAGCGGATAGATGACCATCGGGCTCGATAGCACGTCGGCGACAGTGATGTCCATCGGCGAGTGCGCGTCAGGGTTGTTGCGCGCGTTGCCCTTGTTCTTGACCACCACGCGCGCCATGTCCTCCTCGGTGGTACCGTAGTTCTCCATGTGCCAGAGTATCGCGCCGCCGTAGGAGCCCGCGGGCGACGCGCCCAGGGAAGCCTCGAAGAACGGGTCGGCGGCGTAAGTGATCGACTTGATCATCTCCATCACGTTGGCGACGTCGGCGACCTTCTCCACGCCCACCACCATCACCACGTCGTGGAGGCCGCTGGCCACTTCCGCGTAGGCGGCGCGCATGGCGTAGCCGCCGGTGGCCCCGCCGGTCGTCACGCGCAGCGCGGGCTTGCGGGCGAAGCCGAGCAGGTAGTGTATGTGGAGGTCGGGCATCGCGCAGCGTTCGAAGAAATCGTTGTAGATGGCGTAGACGACGCTGTCCACGTCGTCGCGCCCCGCGCCCGCGTCCTGGAGCGCCGACTTCACAGACTCGTAGGCCAGGCGCTGGAAAGTCTTGTCGATATGCCTTGCCTTGAAGGGGGTGTTCCCGACACCGACGACAGCTACCCTGCTCATCTCACCCTCCGTTGCTTAGTGCTCCGTCCCACAGATACCTTGGCATTCGAGCGCCGCTCCATCCACTCCTGCTTCGTTCCGCTCTCTCCTCGTACTCACCGAGTACGACTCGGTCGCGCGCCTTGCAGGCGCGGCGCCCCGACACTCTCGGTGCGTCAAGTTACCTGT
>PMJJ01000023.1 GCA_003157385.1 Actinomycetota bacterium
GGGTCAGGCACCGGTGGTGCGTTTTTACTTTCATTACCGGCGGTACGCAGGCGCTACCCGCAGAAGCCCTCGAATATCCTGACGGCCTCGACGGCGTCGCGGCCGATTGCGTCCACGCCCATCTTCTCGGCAAGCGCGTCGGTGGTGCACGCTCCGCCGATGGCTATCTTGACCTGGTCGCGCAGCCCGGCGACTTCGAGGGCCTTCACCACGTCGGCGATCGACTGGACCATCGAGGTCAGCAGCACCGACAGACCGACCGCCTTCGCGCCGTTGGCGCGCACCGCCTCGACTATCCGCGCCTCGGGGACGTCCACGCCCAGGTCGACCACCTCGAAGCCTGATGAGGACAGCATCGTCGCCACCAGGTTCTTGCCGATGTCGTGGATGTCGCCCTTAACGGTGCACAGCACCACGGTGCCCTTGCCGCCCAGCGCTCCGGCCTCGAGCCGCGGCTCCAGCACCGCGAGGCCTTCCTTCATGCCCTCTCCGGCAAGGACCAGGTCGGCGAGGTAGTACTCGCCTTTCTCAAACAGCGCACCCACGCCGGACATGCCCTGGCACATCGCGCCCAGCACGTCGACAGGCGCCTCGCCCTCCTCCAGCGCCTTCTCGACCAGCGGAGCGATCGCGTCGAGGTCCAGCTCGACCATCGCCTTGTTCAGTGCCTCCAGCTGCTCGCCCATCGGCTCCTCCTTGCCTGCGTCCTCTTGCTGCCATTGCCGGCGAGACGCCGGCGCTGCGAACTACGCGTCTGCCTTGATATCGAGCGGATAGTGACCGTATTTTTCCGTCGCCTCCAGCATCCAGCCGAGGCGCTCCAGCGAGATGTCGGGGTGGCTGTTGGTCGGGGCGATCATGTAGCCCCCGCCCTTGCCCGCGGCCGCGATTGCTGTGCGGACCGCCTCGAACACCTCTTCCCGGCTCGCGTCGACCAGTATGTGGGTGATGTCGATGTTGCCGATCAGGCACATCCTGTCGCCCACCATCTCCTTGACCTTCGCGAGCTCGACGCCGGCGGTCGGCTCCAGCGCGTGCACGCCGTCGAAGCCGCAGTCCGCCCACCACTCCAGCAGGTCATACACGCGCCCGCAGGAGTGGACGATTATCTTCATCCCCAGCTTGTGGGCGGTCTCGGTGATACGGCAGAACGAGTCGCCATAGAGCTCCTTCATCAGCCGCGGGTTGATCATGGGGCCGGAACGGAAAGCCTGGTCGTCGGTGTAGACCGCGCCGGGGACGCCTGCGTCCGCCCACGCCTCCAGCATCATGCAGAAATGGTCTTCGTAGAACTTGATGACGCGCTTGATGAAATCCTTGTCGCGGCGAAGCGCCACAGAGAACCTCTCGAAGCCCATCGGCTGCCAGGTGTTCTCGAACAGCCCGAAGAGGAACCCCGCCATCACGAATATCTGGTCGCCCATGTCGTCGATGATCGCCTTGAACGCGCGGTTGGTGCGCTCGGGCCACTTCAGGATGGCCCGCTTGTCCCAGGCGTACCAGTCGGCCGGGCTGGTGATGAGGCCTTCGCGGAACATCGGCGTCCCCATGTTGCCCTCTTTGTCGAAGACGACGTCGTAGGCGCGACCGTAGATGTCCGTCGCGGTTTTGGAGCTCTCGAAGCGCCAGATCGGCACGTGCATGACCCATGTCGCGTCGTAGCCGAGCTTGACCGAGGCGGCGGTGCGGTCGTGGGAGAACTTGTCCATCTCGCGGTCCATCACGTGCGTCATGTTGATCACCGGCGCCAGCCTGTCGATGGTCATCGCTGTGTACTTGTTGGAGAAGAGAAAGCCCAGCGGGATGGGTCTCTTGTCGAGGATGTCGTAGATGTTGGCGTACTCCTCCATGACGTCGAAGGTCGGCACGCGGTCGGGCTCGCGCAGCTCCAGCGCGGCGTTCACCCGCTCCAGACAGGTCATGCTTGCGGACATCGCTCGCATCCTTTCGGCCGGTTGCTTGCTTCAGTCTATCAAAACCGCGGCCGCGCGGAAGGGGCGGCGCGGCGGGCAGGCCCACTCACTTGAACGGGTCCAGGCTTATCTTCTCCCCGGCCTCTACGACCAGGAACTCGTCGTGCCAGTCTCCGTCCAGCATCGCGAGCAGCATCCTGTTGGAGCCACCGATCTCCTCGAACCGCAGGCCGAGGAAGGAGGCCATGGCACGGGCGAACTCGCGGTAGTCCTCCAGCCTGTAGTTGCCGGTGTCGATCAGCGCGATGCGTGTGTAGTTGCCGAACATGACGCGCGCGACCTTGAGGGCCCGCTCCTCGCCGTAGCGGTCGCGGATCCTCGCGTACTCCACCAGCGCCCCCTCCTGGGCTTCGACCCATCCCTTGGTGAGGAAGTATGTCCCGGGCTCCTGTGCCTGCAGGCGCCGGTGCTCCTCGCGCGAGCCGAGGAAGAGGGCGATGCAGTCGTCGATGAGCGGGACGACCAACCGGTGCGAGTCGGAGTGCAGGCCCACCGTCGCATACGAGCATAGCCCGTATCCGAGCAGGATGTCGCAATCTCCCGGGACCTCGTCAATCGCCTGCTGCAGGCGCTTCTTGAGCTCTTCTGGGTAGACGTGCAGGCCGAACTCCAAGACGGTGAGGCGGCTCTCCTCGACGCCGAGGCGCCTCAATTCCTCCGCCACCGTCGCGCACGAGACTATGTGTGGCTCGAGCGAGCTTTCCATGGGCTGATACTACTACGGGGACAGGTACTTTCCACTATTTTTCTACTCACACGACTGGCTTGCCGATTGAATTCGATGACACCTGTCCGGAGTAGAAAAAAAGTGGAAAGTACCTGTCCCCTAAAGCCAGCCCACCATCTCTACGATTAGATAAGTAGATGGAAGGAAGTGATCGCCGTGTCCAATCGCAGCACGCGGGCCGGCTTTTCCGTATGCATTCTGCTGGCGCTCGCAGTCTCGATCCTCGCACCCGTGATGACGGCGGCCTGCGCCGGCACGGCGGCGGCTCAGACGACGGCGCCGCGCTACTACGACATCGGCTCCCCCACTGTGCGTGATATCTGGGTCGATCCCGCCAGGGGCAACGACTCGGCGTCGGGCGCGTCCCGCTCGCAGGCCCTGCGCACGATCATCGAGGCGTGGAACCGCGTGCCGTCGGGCGCACAGCTCACCGGCACCGGCTACCGGATCATGCTGGCGGCGGGCACCTACGGGGCCGATTCCATCCCGGGCTGGCAGGAGGGCAGGCACGGCACCAGGCAGTTCCCGGTCATCATGCAGAGCGCGGACGGGCCGGGCAGCGCCGTTCTCGCCTCCGGGCTCAACATCTGCGACTGCACGTTCATGTACCTGATCGACTTCGCGATCGTGCCCAACCCCGGCGCGGAGTGCCTGCACAACGAGCGCTGCTACGACTTCCTGGTGCGCGACGTACGCATGGACGGCGGGCACAGGGCCGCGCAGGAGACGCTCAAGGTCAACCAGTGCCAGCGCTACTACGTCGAGGACTCCGACATCTCGAGCTCGTGGAACGTCCCGGTCGACTTCATGGCGGTGCAGTACGGGCACGTGGTCGGCAACCGCATCCACGACGCGGGCGACTGGTGCATGTACTTCAAGGGCGGGACCGCGTATATAACCGCCGAGGCCAACGAGCTCTACGGCGCTGACAACGGCGGCTTCAGCGCGGGGGACGGCACCGGCTTCGAATTCATGGTGGCGCCCTGGATCCACTACGACGCCTACGACATCAAGTTCGTGAACAACATCGTGCACGACACCGCCGGGGCCGCCGTGGGGGTGAGCGGCGGCTACAACGTGCTGCTGGCGTACAACACCTTCTACCGGGTCGGCAGCCGCAGCCACGCGATCGAGATCGCCCACGGGACGCGCGGTTGCGACGGCGACACCGCCCGCTGCACCTCGCTTCGCTCGCAGGGCGGATGGGGGCCCAACGTGCAGGGCGACGCCTACCAGCAGCCGATTCCGGACCGCAACGTCTACGTCTACGATAACGTGCTCTACAACCCGCCGGGGTTCGCCAGCCAGTGGTCGCACTTCTCGGTGGAGGGACCGCGGACGCCCACCGCGGGCACAAACATCCCGTCGCCATCGGTGGTGGACGCGGACCTGCGCGTGCGCGGGAACATGATATGGAACGGCCCGGCGGACCTGCCGCTCGGCGCGGGGGGCGACGGAGAAGGCGGGCAGCCGTCAAACGCGACCTGCAACGCGGCGCAGCTCCGCGCGGACAACAACATCAACGGGGCCCAGCCGCAGCTGGTCGACCCGGCCGCTGACGACTTCGCGCCGCGCCCAGGCGGCAACGTGTTCTCGGCGGCGGTCTACGCACCACCCGCGTTTGCCGGCGGTGACAGGCCCTCCCCGCCGACCTCCCCGGTGGGCGAGCTGGACAACACCGTGGACCGCGACTTCTACGGCAACGCGAGGGCGTCGGCGAGTCCGCCGGGCGCGATCGCGGCGGCGCCTGCTAGCAGCTTCTACTTCGCTGAGGGCTACACCGGCGACGGCTTCACCGAATACCTCTGCATCGGCAATCCGGGCACCGGCGTCGCGCACGTCACCGTCACTTACATCTTCAGCGACGGCAGCGAGAAGGTGCAGGACGTTACCGTGCCGGGCACGTCGCGCGGCACCGTCAACGTCAACTCCGTGGTGGGCGCCGGGCGCGAGGTCTCGGCGCGAGTGACCTCCGACGTCCCGGTGGCCGTCGAGCGACCGATGTACTTCAACTACAAGGGCATGACCGGCGGGCACGTGACGTCCGGGGCTGCCAGCGCGGGCAAGGCCTGGTACTTCGCGGAGGGCTACACCGGCGACGGCTTCGACGATTACGTCTGCGTGCTCAACCCGGGCGGCGCGGCCGCGGCGCTCACATTCCGCTTCCAGACCGAAGAGCGCGGGCTGCTGGTGAAGAGCGGGCTGTCGGTGCCGGCCCGCTCGCGCTCGACCTTCAAGGTGAACGACCTGCTCGGCGCGGGCTACCAGTGCTCGCTCGAGCTCGACTCGTCATCGCCGGTGGTGGCCGAGCGGCCGATGTACTTCATCTACAGCGGCAAGGGCAGGCACGCCTGGGACGGCGGCCACTGCGTTGTGGGCGCGACAGGCCCTTTGAGGCGCTTCCTCTTCGCAGAGGGGACCACCCGTCCAGGCTTCGAGGAGTATCTCACGCTGCAGAACCCCGGCTCGGCGCGCATCGAAGTGGACGCGACATACGATTTCGCGGCCGGCCAGGGCGCGCCTGTCGAGAGGTCGTACGCGGTCGAGCCCGGCCATCGCCGCACGGTCTACGTCCCCGGCGAGGTCGGGGCGGGCAAGGATGTGAGCGTCGGGCTGACCTCGGCTTCACCTTTCCTGGCCGAGAGGCCTATGTACTTTTCCTACGGGAACGGCTGGGACGGGGGGCACTGCCTCGTCGGCGCGCCGGCGGAGGCCACCCGCTGGTTCTTCGCTGAAGGCTACACCGGGCCTGGCTTCGACGAGTGGCTCTGCCTCTGGAACCCGGGCACGCGCGCAGCCTCCGTCAAGGTCTCGTACCTGACGCAGGAGAAGGGGGCGCTGGCCGACAAGACCGTCGACGTGCCCGCCGGCACCCGGCTCACCATCAAGGTCAACGACCACGCGGGCCCAGGTTACCAGCTCTCCACGCTGCTGCAGTCGAGCTCCGGCGCCGGCATCGTCGCCGAACGCCCGATGTACTTCGACTACTACGGCATCGACGGCGGCAGCGTCCGGTAGAAAGTGGGGACAGGTACTTTCCACTTATTTTCCACTCACACGACTGGCTCGCCGATCGAATTCGATGACACCTGTCCGGAGTAGAAAAAAAGTGGAAAGTACCTGTCCCCGTCAGGTGAGCCCGACGTAGTAGAGCCGGTGGAAGTCGACCTCGACGATGCCCTCTTTCGCCCGGCGCTCCATCTCCTCGCGGGTCGCCCGTCTAAACGCCGCTAAATATTCCTCACTGAGCTCGACGTCGTAGTACGCGGGGCCGATGAAGCCCTGCGCCGCCCCGGTCGAAAAGATCCCGAACGCCTCCTCGACCGTGTGACGCGAGACCTCGTGGTCCAGCTCGATGTAGGCGGTGGCAAACCCGATCTCCTCGAAGAACGCCTGGTAGGCGTCGCGGTCCGGCAGGTGGAACCAGGGCGTCTTCCAGTGAGCGAACGTCGGCGCTATCTCCGGGCGGCCGCTGACCACACGCACGATGTCGTTGAACCAGGGGGCGAACTCGGGCGTCGAGGGGCAGGCGAGGCCCAGTTTCCCGCCGGGCACCAGAGCCCTGTGAAAGGCCTCACGGGCGGCCCTCGCGTTGGTGAACCACTGCAGGGTCGAGTTGCAGTAGACCACGTCGAACTCGCCGATGTAGTCGAGGTCCTCGGCCGGCACGCGCCTGAACTCCAGGCCCTCATACGACTCGCAGGCCTGCGCGACCATCCCACCCGAGATGTCGGTACCCACGACCCGTCCGCTGGTGGCATCGGCCAGCGCGCGCGTCAGGTGCCCCGGGCCGCAACCGACGTCCAGGATCGACTCGTCACCCGCCAGCGCCAGCAGGTCCATCAGCTTCCTGCCGGCTTTGCGCTGCACCAGCGATCTTGCGCCGTATTCGCCCGAGACCCTATCAAATGTTTCCACGTCAGCTCTTCCCGATGTCGTGAGGTCCGTTGATCTTCCGAAGGCCTCGTGCCGCCGGCTCAGGGCGAGTAGCCGACCACGTCGTGCCCGCCGGTGAGATAGACGCCCGAGGCGTTCCTGTAGTTGAAGTATATAGGACGCTCGACGATGATCTCGTCGATCTCGCCTGGGCTGCTCGCGACTTGCGCCGAAAAGTCATGCGCGGAGTCGTTGGCCGTCCCCAGCTTGTCCTTGACGTTCACCGTATAGCGCGAGTCGCGTGGCACCGTCACCGCCTGCTTGACCTCGCGGCCGTCTCCCAGCATGTACGTCAGCACGACCTCCACGTCCGACTTGCCCGGGTTCTGCACGCAGACGTAAGGGTCGAAGTCCGGCCGGCAGGTGCCCTCGGCAAAGTAGAAGACGCCGGTCGGATATAGCGCCCCGATCACGTCGTGGCCACCGGTTATCGGCACCTTCGCCGAGCCGACGTAGTCGAAGTACATCGGGCGCTCAGCGACGACCCTGGTCCCGTTGATGGTCTCGACCCTGGCGGAGAAATCGTGGGCGCTGTCGTCGCCGGTCCCCAGTACCTGCTTGACGACTACGGTCCGGCGCGAGCCGGCCGGCACGTCCACCCTGTTCTGCACCACGTGGCCGTTCCCCAGCATGAAAGTGATCATGCACTGCGCCGTCGCCGGGCCGGGGTTCTGGATGCAGAGATAGGGGTCGAAGCTGCTTCGGCAGGTGCCCTCGGCGAAGTAGAAGGTCTTTGCCGGAGTGGGCGCGCCGACCACGTCGTGCCCGCCGGTCACCTGCACGCCTTGCGCGTTAGTGTAAGAGAAGTACATCGGCCGCTCGGCCACTATCGAAGTCCCGTTGGTGGTCCGCACCCTCGCGGAGAAATCGTGCGCGGCGTCGTTGCCCGACCCCAGCAGGTCCTTGGCGGCGACGGTCTTGCGGGCGTGCGCCGGGACGCTCACGTCCTGCGTCCTGGTGGCGCCGCTGCCCAGCATGTACTCGATCCTGACCGCGGCCGCGACGGCGCCCGGGTTCTGGATGCAGAAGTACGAGTCGAACGTCGGCCTGCAGGTGCCCTCCGCGAAGTAGAAGGTCGGCCGCGGTTGCAGGGCGCCCATGACGTCGCTGCCTCCGGTGATCGCCACGCCGGCGGACGACGTGTAGCTGAAGTACATCGGTCTCTCGGCGATGATCGGCACGTCGTTGGTGCTGGTGACCACCGCCGAGAAGTCATGCGCCGCGTCGTTCCCCTGCCCCAGGAAGCCCTTCACCGCCACGGTGTACCGCGAGCCGGCCGGGACGGTGAAGCTCTGCACCCTGGTGGCGCCGCTGCCCAGCATGTAGGTCACCTTGACGTCCGCGGCCACGGAATCGCTGGGGTTCTGGATGCAGATGTAGGGGTCGAACGTCGGGCGGCAGGTGCCCTCGGCGAAGTAGTACGTAGTGGCCTGCGCCTCCAGCGTCGAGTAGCCGTAGGCGAAGGTCCCGCCTTCTCCGCACAGGTAGACGTGGTCGGTGTCCGTCGCCGCAACGGAATCGTAGACCGCGTCCGCCGAGACCTGCATCATCTGCCAGGCGGCGCCGTCCCACAGGAACCCGTGCCCACCGTCGGCGCTGAGATAGACGTGGTTCACGTCGAGCGCGAACGCGCCGCTGAAGTTCGCGGTCACACCGGGCACCGCGTCGTCGGTCCAGGCCGTCCCGTTCCAGTAGCGGACCAGGCCGCCCTCGCCGACCGCCCACACGCAGTTGTAGTCGAGCCCGTAGACGGACCTGAACTTGAACGTCCCGCCCACGGACTGGTCGGTCCAGGCGTGCCCGTCCCAGGCGAAGATAGTGCCGTCCTGTCCAGCTGCCCAGGCGTGCGCGTAGTCCAGCGCGAACACCGAGTATAGGGCCTTGGCGCCGGTGCCCAGAGTCGCCGGAGTCCAGGCGGCTCCGTCGAAGAAGTAGACCTTCTCACCTTCGCCGGCCGCCCACACGTGCGTGGCGTCGAGAGCGCAGACCGAAAGCAGAACGCCTGCCCCCGGCGGCGTCTGGTCGTGCCAGGTGGTTCCATCGAAGAACTTGATGGCGTCGCCTCCCACCGCCCATACGTGCACGGCGTCGAGAGCGCAGATCCCGTAGAGCTTCGTCGTTGGGGCGTCGAGCGAAGTGGTCCACTCCTGCCCGTCGAAGCGCAGCACCTCGCCCTGATTCCCGGGCCCGCTGCCGACCGCCCAGACCTCGCCGGAGGGGGTGGCCGAGACGCACTTGAGGTTGACCGTGGCAGCCACGGGCTGGGAGGTGATCCAGATGTAGGGGGCCGTCGCCGCGGCCTCTGAGAGCGCGCAGAAGCCCGTCAGCAGCGCCGCCGCGAGCATCAGGGAGAGAAGCATCCTCGATGTCGGCATGCGCTTCAACGGAGGCCTCCTTCCCTCGATCCGATGAACGCACCGCACCCTCAAAGCATACCATAATCGACGCGTGCTGAGGGTCCCGGCCACTCGCATTCCGGTCCCGTAGTGCTATATTGGTTTCATGAAGTTTGTGCATATCACTGGAGGCCCGCGGAGGGCCCTGGCAGCAGCCCTCGCGTGCGCCGCCCTTCTCGTAGCGCTCGCCGCAGGGTGCGGCTCCCAGAAACAAGTCCCGGCTACCGTCAACACTTTCGCCAGCGTCGGCAGGACGATCAGGTCCGGGCTGGGGCTGACAGAAGACGGCATGGTCATCGACAACCGCCTCATCACTTACAAGCAGGGAAGCCTGCGGGGAGTGCTGCCGGCGGTGGAGCCGGCGGTGGTCTCGCGCGGCAACAAGGACCTCAAGCGCGTGGCGATAACCATCGACGACGGCTGGAACCCGGACATGCGAATCATGAAGCTGTTCAAGGACGAGCACGTCCCGTTCACCGCGTTCGTGATCGGGGGCCGCGGGGTCGCCGAGTCGCATCCGCAATTCGTGAAAGCGATGGCCGACGCCGGCGGTGAGGTGTGCAGCCATACGATGTCCCACTACGTCATGCGCGGCAAGAGCGAGGACTTCGTGATGAACGAGCTCTGGGGGTGCCAGCGCATAATCACCAACGTCACCCACGTCGTCTTTCCCTACGTCCGCTACAGCGGGGGCGCCTACGACAAGCCGGCCCTGGACTGGGCGGGACGAGAGGGATACTGGGTCGTTAACTGGACGATCGACACCCGCGACTCCACCGCCAACCCGCAGGTGGATGCGCAGGTCAACGGCACACTGGCCGGGCTGACCAACGGGGCCATCATCCTCTGCCACTGGGGAGGCCACAACACCTACGACGTCCTGCGCCGGATAATCCCCGAGATACGCAAGCGGGGATATGAGCTCACCAACCTCACCGGCCTCTTCGAGGGAACCCCTTACCTTCTGAAAGGAACGGCGACGTCCGGCGGGAAGAAGACCGGCAAGTAGCAAGCCGCGTCATCGCGCCGCGTCTCTCGACGCTGGCGCCGTTGGGGAGAGGTGGGAATTGGCCGTCGGAAACGCCCGCATCGCCGACATCTTCGACGAGGTCGGCGACCTTCTCGAGATCAGCGGCGAGAACTTCTTCCGAGTCCGTGCCTACCACAACGCCGCCCGCGTCGTCCGCGACCTCTCCACTTCCATCGAGGCGGTGGCGGCCGAGGGCGACCGGGACCTGACCGAGCTCTCCGGCATCGGCAAGGACCTCGCGGGCAAGATCCAGACCATCCTCGAGACGGGCGACCTGCCGATGCGCCAGGAGCTGGAGTCGAAGATCCCCATCGGCCTGATGGACGTCATGAAGGTCGCTGGCATCGGGCCGCGCAAGGCGCACACCCTCTTCCTGGAGCTGGGGGTCAAGGACCTGGACAGCCTGGGGGAGGCGGCGCGCTCGGGCGACATCAGGAAACTCAAGGGCTTCGGCCCCAGGACCGAGGACAACATCCTCGAGGGCATCTACGCGGTCAAGGGCATGGGCAACAGGGTACTGTGGTCCGAAGCGGAGCGCCTCTCGACCTCCGTGACCGAGTACATGCAGGCGCTTGGCGGCCTGCGAGCAATCGAGGCCGCCGGCTCGTTCAGGAGGCTCCGGGAGACCGTCGGCGACCTCGACCTGCTGGTCATCTGCGACGACCCCGAGCTGGCGAGCCAACGGTTCGTGTCGCACCCGGACGTGGTAAGGGTCATCGCGCACGGTCCCACCAAGACGTCGGTGGTGATGGGCAGGGACAGCCAGGTCGACATCCGCATCGTGCCGGCGGAGTCGTTCGGCGCCGCCCTGCAGTACTTCACCGGCTCGCAGGCCCACGCGGTGGCGGTACGCAGCATGGCGCTGCGCAAAGGGATGAAGCTCAACGAGTACGGCGTCTACCGCGAGGACGAGCGCATCGCGGGGCTGACCGAGGAGGACGTCTACGCGGCCATCGGTTTGCCCTGGATCCCGCCCGAGCTGCGCGAGAACNNCACACCGACACCACCGACGGGCGCGACACGCTGGAGACGATGGTCGCCGAAGCAAAGAAGCGCGGATACCTTTACATCGCCATCACCAACCACACCCAGCGGGTGACCATGGTCGGGGGCCTCGACGAGCGCGGGCTGCTCGAGCACTGGGAGGCGGTGGAGCGCGTGGCTGAAAGCGTGGAGGGAATACACGTGCTCAAGGGCGTGGAGGTGGACATCCTCAAGGACGGCAGCCTCGACATAGCCGGCGACGTGCTGGCCCGGGCGGACGTGGTGGTGGCCTCGGTGCACTACGACACCGACATGCCGCGGCCCAGGATGACACGCCGCATCATCCGGGCGCTGGAGAACCCGTTCGTCGACATCCTCGGCCACCCCACCGGCCGCAAGCTGAACGAGCGGCCGCCCTACAACGTGAACATGGACGACGTCATCACCGCCGCCGCGCGCACCGGCACCGCCCTGGAGTTGAACTCCAATCCCAAGAGGCTGGACCTGGACGACGCCAACTGCCGTTCCGCGCGTGAGCACGGTGTGAAGGTGGTGGTGGCCACCGACGCGCACAGCGCCAGGGAGCTGGGCTTCATGCGCTACGGGATCAACCAGGCGCGAAGAGGCTGGCTGGAGAAGGGCGACGTCCTCAATACGGCGACCTACCGCGGCCTGGCAAAGGCCTTGAGGAAGAAGGTCCGCGCGGCCTGAGCGCACCCTCGCGCCCTACTTCGGCAGGCGCTGCTTCAACTTCAGGACCGGCGCGAAGATGTCGCCGAAGTCCTCAACCCGCTGCAGTACCTCCCAGGCCTCGAAGACGAGGTCGCCCGGCTGCCTCCGCTTGCGCGCCGCGGCAAGCTCCTCCCATTCAACCGGCGCCGATACGGCCGGCCGGGCCTTCGCCCGTAGCGAGTAGGCACAGACGGTGGTCTTGTGCGGGTCATTCTGGCTCCAGTCGACGAAGATCTTCCCGCCGCGCAGGTCCTTGCGCATGTTGGAGACTATTCGCCCGGGGTACAGGGACTCCAGCTGCTGAGCCGTGGCCTTCGCGAAAGCCTTGGTCTCCTCGAACGTCGTCGCCGTATTGAGCGGCACGTAGACGTGGACTCCCTTGCTGCCGGACACCTTGGCGAACGACTCGAGACCCTCGTCCGCGAGCGTGTCGCGCAGACGCTCGGCCGCCCAGGCCGCGTCGAGGACGTCCGCCGGCTCGCCCGGGTCGAGGTCGAAGGCGACGAACGTGGGCCTGTCGAAATCGGTTCCCAGCGAGAGTAGAGTGTGGAACTCGATGGTGGCCAGGTTGGCCAGCCAGACCAGTGTCGCTACGCCGTCCACCATGCAGAAGTTCACCTTCTGGCGCACGTTCCTGCTGAGCATGGTGGCCGTCTGGACCCAATCCGGGTGATAGGCGGGACACTCCTTCTCGTAGAAGTGGCCGGCCTCGACCCCGTCCGGGTACCGCTTCAGCGTCAGCGGGCGCCGCTTGAGGTGCGGCAGCATCGCGGGCGCCACGCGCGTGTAGTAGTCGATCATCTGGGCCTTGGTGAAGCCGGTCTCAGGCCAGAGCACCTTGTCCAGGTTGGAGAGCTCCACCCGGTGCCCCCCGACCGAAGCCGTCACTGTCTTTGCCACGCCTCACTCCTCGCGCAAAATATGCAAGTTTTGGGGTAAGACCCCTTAACTTGCGTTTTTTTCGGCGCTAAGACGCCTTCCGCTTCCTGCCCCGTCCGCCCGCGCCGGCCGCGGCTTTCTCCTTCTTCGCGGGTCTGGAAGCGCCGCCCTTCTGCTCGCGGGCTCGCGCCAGGCTCTTCTCCAGCGCGGCCATCAGGTCTATGACCTTGCCCTCCTCCTCCTCGACCGGCGGCGGCATGATGTACTCCCTGCCCTCGACCTTGCTGTCGATGAGCGCCCTGACCGCATCGCGGTAGTCGTCTTGATACCTCTCGGGGTCGAAAGAGTCCGCGAGCGCGTCGATTATCTGCCCCGCCAGCTTCAGCTCGCGCTCCGTGGCCTCGGGCTGCTCGGGCATCTCCTCGATGTCCGAGGCCGACACGACCTCCTCGGCGAAGTGCATCGTCTCCAGGACGATCATGGTATCGTACGGCCTTATCGCGACCAGGTATTCCTTGCCCCTCATAACCAGCTTGCCGACGCCGATGCGCTCCGAGTCCCTCATCGCCGCCAGCAGCAGCCCGTAGGCCTTGCCCGACTGCTCGTCCGGCACCAGGTAATAGGGGTGCTGGAAGAAGACCGGGTCGATCTCGGAGATCTTCACGAAGTCCAGCATCTCTATCATGCGGGTCGCCTTCGGCTCGAGCGCCTCCAGCTCGTCGTCGGTCACCACGACGTACCGGTCCGCCGAGACCTCGTAGCCTTTCACCAGGTCCTCCCGGCTGACGACCTTGTCCTCCGCGGGACAGACCAGCTGCTGCTTGATCCGCTGTCCGTCCTCCTCATGCAGCATGTGGAAGTGGACCTCCCTGTCCCTGACCGCGCTGTAAAGCTTCACCGGTATGTTGACCAGGCCGAAGCTGATCGACCCGCTCCATATCGCCCTCGGCATCTCAGCCGCCTCCCTTCCCTCCGTAGACGAAGCTGACCTCTTCCTTCACGACCTCCGTAGGGGACTTGTCGGTTTGCAGCCCCTTGAAGGCCGGCTGCCTGAGGTGCCCCGTGTTGGTCCAGCCGCGGAACTCTATCTCCGCCACCAGCTCGGGCTTCACGAAGTGCGCCCCGTGCGCCTTCACCGCCCCGGCGAAGGGATTCACGCCGGTCTCGGCAGCCTCCAGCAGCTCCTGGAGTTCGCGGCGGTCTTTGTCCGTGTAACCCGAGCCGACCTTGCCGACGTAGACCAGCTCGCCGGCGCCACCCTCGGCCTCGTGGTAGTAGCCGACCAGCAGCGCGCCGACGCCCCGGGCGCCTGTCGACAGCGGTGCGAAGCCGCCGATCACGAACTCCTGGCCGCGCACCAGCTTTATCTTCAGCCATTCCCCTGTCCGCTTGCCCTCGCGGTAAGGGCTGTCGAGCCGCTTGGCCACCACGCCCTCCAGGTGGTTGTCGCGCGCCGCCTCGAGCATCGCGGCGCCATCCCCCCTCACCGACGGGGGCGTCCTCCAGCTGCCGGCCGCCAGTGAGAGCGACTCCAGGATCGGGCGCCTCTGGTCGTAGGCGAGGCCCTCCAGAGACTTCCCCTCCAGGTGGACCACATCAAAGATCATGTAAGTGACCGGGTAGATGTCCTTGCGCGCGGCCGCGTTACGCTCGGTCAGGCCCAGGCGGTGTTGCAGCAGCCCGAAGCTCGGCCGGCCTTTCTCGTTCAGCGCGACAATCTCGCCGTCGAGCACGACGTTCGAGCCCCGGAACACCTCCGCCAGCGGCAGCAGCTCCGGATAGTCGTGCGTCACGTCGTGCAGGTTGCGCGTCTCCACGCGGTGCTTCTTTCCGTCGCAGAAGAACACCGCGCGTATCCCGTCCCACTTGTACTCGAACGCGTAAGAGTCGTCCTCGCGCGGCAGCTCCGAGAGCTGCGCGAGCATGGGTCGCACGTGCGCGGGCAGTGCTTCTTTTATACCACCGCGCCCGCGGAGGTTGGCCGCGAACTTTCCCATCTCTCCCGTCCTTGAAACACCATGGCAAACGCCTTGCTCAATTCTTACCTGCACGTGCGGCAATCCCTCCAGGCACGCAGGTTTTTACCTTCCTTGAACGTATTGGAGTAATACGGGCGGCGGACAGACCGTCTCCCGTCTTCACCTTTGGAGGAGCAGGGACATGGCCGATGCGATGTTCAAGGAAGACGCCGAACGCCTGGCCGAACAGATCGTCGACGAGAACCAGATGGTCGACATCATCGACGTGAAGATGGACCCCGACCTGGGCAACTACGTCATCGTCGCCTACGACTACGGCAGCGACGAAGAGATCCTGGTGGACAATCCCCAGGCCTGGGCGGCGAAGAAGGACGAGCTTGCGCGCAGGCCCGTCGGCAACGACGTGACCGCGCACGTGCGCGAGAGGCACGGAGTGATCGTGGGCTCTCTCCTCGGCCACTGGACCGAGGTCGCGCCGGACAACTGGCCGGACGAGATCTGCGACGCCGTGGAGGAGCGCAGGATCCCCGGTGAAGCCCTCACCGACATCGAGCCGGCCATCGGCGACGCGGAGATCGTCTACCCGGGCAAGGGCAAGCCCGACAACTACGGGCTCGAGGGCGATTACCTGGTGATGGTTTCCAAGGATGGCGCCAGGGTCTTCAGGCACATCATCAAGCTCGCAAACTTCACCCTCGAGGACCAGGCCGAGCGGGCCGCCGCCTGGAGGCAGCTGGGCTTCGACATCTCCCCGCAGCCGCTCGCGCCGATGGTCGAGCCGGGCGTGGACGAATATGGCGAGAAGGACGTCGCCGACGAGGTGAGAGACAGGATGCTGGACATCCTCGACAAGGGTTACGGCGCCATCCTCATAGACGGGCAGACCAACGTCAGCGCCTACGCCTGGGTCTTCGCCGGTGTGGTCGGCCTGAAGGTTATCATGGCGTGGGAGCAGCGCGGGCAGTCGTCCGCGTCGGCGTTCGCTGGCATGGGGTACACCGAGCTCCTGCACTACAAGGAGATCGAGGAGGTCTTCTAGGCCGCACTCTGTGACCGTCCGGCGTTGACCGCCAGGGCGCCAATATCAGGAAGTCACTCCTTCGTCGCCTCGTATGCCGCGCGCAGCCAGCCAATCACCTCGACGTCGACCTCGTCCGCTGAGGAGAGCGCGACCCTGCAGGTGATCCCCTCCGGGCCGAACGAGCCGGCGGCGAGCAGCCTCTCTCCGGGCCTGGCGTCCGCAAGCGCGAGCCCCAGGTCGACCCTGCCCGCGGTCGACGCCTGGATGACGGCGAACTGCTTGTCCCTGCTCACCGACACGTAGGTCTTGCGGGGGTCCAGCGACACGTCCCTCCCCAGCTCCTTTGCGGCCTGGGCCAGCTTCCGGTATACGGGCATCAGGCCCGCCTTTGCCCCGGCGTACTGGTCGGACAGCAGCTTCCCGGGCAGCTCGCTGAAGTAGCCCTTCTCCCCCTCCGCGGCGCTCGCGATGACCCTGGCCGTGCCCATCCCCAGGTCGTGCTCGGACCGCAGCCAGGCGACCTTCTCGTTCATGCCGCCCTCCGGCACCGCCGCCTTCACCATCCTGACCCACTCCTCGAGTCCCCTGCCCGTCTTTTCCGGCAGATTCCTGACGATCGCCTGGCGCATCTCTTCGGGTCCTTGCGGCATCATTACCACCCCTCGACCTCGATCTCCTCGTCCATGTTTGTACTACTGTTGACCGGGCGCAAGCCCTGCCTGCTCTTGCATCTCGCGCGACCGAATGCATCCTGCTATAATGTGTGATTGTTCGCGTGAGGGGTTTCGTGACAGGTACTGAAATGGATACTTTTCCCGAGGGTCCGATGCCTCGGGTTTTTTATAAGAGCGAGGGAGGTGACAAGTGAAGATATACGTGGGCAACCTTAGCTACAGCACGGACAACGACGGGCTTCGCGCCGCGTTCGAGCAGTTCGGGGCGGTCAACTCCGCCGAGGTGGTAATCGACAGGAACACCAACCGGTCGAGGGGCTTCGGTTTCGTTGAGATGCCGACCGACGACGAGGCGAAAGCAGCGATCGCCGGGCTGGACAGCAAGGACCTCGACGGCCGGCCTATCAAGGTCAACGAGGCAAGGCCGAGGAGGGACGACTCCGGAGGCGGGGGTTCTTACCGCTACTAGGGTCGTAAATCGATATTTTTTCCGCCCGGGGAGCGGCACGGCCGGGGCGGCGACAGTGAGTTTCTGAGAAGCGGCACGATTTTCTCGGACACGCGATAGATATCTCACCTGTTTAACCACGCCTGCACACGGAACCGCCTGACGATGCCTGCGCGTGGGCTTGAACCGTTGGAGGAAGACGGGGACAACAATCATCGATTACACGCCGGGAATCATTCCTACTGGTCAGCAGTCATCTTTGATTTTGTTTTATATAGGGGAATATGTCCTTATGGGGGCAGCGTGAGCCTTTTGCGAGCGATTCGCAGCGTCTCGGGGAGTATGGGAAGTCTACTGATATCAAAGACGCGAGGACCAGCGAGCAAAAGGCTCACCCTACCCCCAACCATTTGGTATTGCGACCACGCCTGCGAGTTAACGCCTACCGGCGGGATGCCGGCGCTACGCTAGCTTCGTTATCTCGAAGACGCAGCGGGGCGCCCCCTCGAGCAGGTTCTCCGTGACAGACAACCTGCCACCGAGGCGCCGCACGGTGGCGACGTCGATCTCGCAAGCCGCCCGGCAGGCGGGAAGGCAGAAGGGCTCCTCGAAGCCCACCGCGCATTCGTCCCACTCGACCACGACCTTCTCATCGGTGGCCTGCGCGATGCGGTAAGGCATGCGCATTAAGGTGGGGATCCGCAGCCATTCGGTCGCGATGCCGACCGCGTCCTTCTTGATGCCGCACTGTACGCCGCACATGCCCTTCTCGACGATGAAGTACGACGAGAGCCGCGCGAAGGGGCCGGCGACGAACCAGCGGACCGCGGAGAACCGGCACGAGCGAACCAGCATCCGCCCGAACGCACACTGCATCCGCCTGAGCCAGTCGTCGTGAGCATCGTCCAGGCCGGCGACGCGCTCTTTGAGCTCCTCGGTCCTGTCGGCCAACGTGCCTCCTCGCCCATCGTGCGGTCCAGGCCATCCTGATCAAGGAGCCGTCGGCACTCAGTCGGGGGCGTCCTCGCGGCGGTGTCCGAACATGTCGGTGAGGAGGAACTTGCGCTCCCTGCCTCCCTTGTACTTCAGATACAGCTTCTGCTCCTGGCTCGACATCGCCGGAATGTCGATCGGCACCACGTCGTCGCCGTTGCGCAGCTCGTAGAACTCCAGCGCCGCCAGCGGGATGCTTTCCACGTCAGCGATCACGCGGTCGCCCCTGAGCCTGGCCATCAGCAGGCGCCTGTCGGTGAACGCCAGGAAGTAGAAAAGGGTCCTGGAGATGTCGGGGTCCCTCGCCATCCCCAGCGTCATGATCTCCTCGCCTTCATCGAGGTGCTCCTCGAGGGCCTCCTTCTCGGCGGCGAACAGCGCCTTCTCCTTGTCGGTGGTGAAATGGAGCTCGCCGGGAGGAGACAGCCAGAGGCCCTTGCCCAGCGCCATCCTGGTCAGCTTCTTGTCGAGCTTCTTGAGGGGGATGCTCTCCTCGTCCCTGGGCTCGAACGATTTCGAGAGCCTCAAGACGATCCCGCGCCGGTCGGTCCTGCCGACGTAGTGGGGCCGTCCCAACATGTCTATGCCACGCGCTACGGCATCGAGCTTCTCGCCGTCGGCGAGCCGCTCCAGCAGCACGTTGCGCACGCTTGTCTCGGTGATGAAGCTTCCCATTTAGCCTCCCATGTTTCCCGCGACAAAGAGTTTATCTATTGGGGCGGCCCGTGAAAAGTGGCCCCGGTCGGCGGGTGCCTCAACGACGCAGGGCGGTGCCGGCGCACCCGCAGGAACCCGGGTGCATCCCCCGAAGATAGACAAGCGTATGATGCGTTGCGCCGCACGTGACAAAAAGGAGCTGGGACGGCCATGGACTACACGATCAAGATCGGCGGCGCAGCCGGCCAGGGTATCCAGACGATCGGCTTCACGCTCTCCAAGGTGTTCTCCAGGTACGGCTACGACCTGTTCTCATATCAGGACTACGAGTCGCGCGTGCGAGGCGGGCACAACTTCTACCAGATCCGGTTCGCCGACTCACAGGTGTGGTGCCCCAGGGAGCCGGTCGACATCCTGGTCGCCCTGGACGCGGAGACGATCCGGAGACACTCGGACGAGCTCACAGAATCAGGCTTCGCGATATACGACTCGGAGGACCTGAAGGAGACCTACAGAGGCAAAGAGTACATCGACGTTCCTTTCCGCCGCATCGCTCTGGAACAGGGCGGCAGCAAGATCATGGCCAACACCGCCGCGTGCGGCGCGGTCCTGGGGATGCTGGGCATGAAGGTCGAGCTGCTCGAGGATGTGCTAGCAAGCACTCTCAAGCACAAGGAAACGCTCGACAGCAACGTCGCGGTCGCACGCGCCGGCTACGACTACGGGAAGGACAACTGCCCCGAGTGCGCGTTCAGGCCTGCCGGGAAAGCGGCGGCCAGGATGACCATCGAGGGCAACGAGGCCATCGCGTTCAGCGCCATCGCTTCGGGATGCAAGTTCTACTCCGCCTACCCCATGACGCCCTCCACCGGCATCCTGGTCTTCATGGCCGGCCACGCGGAGCGGCACGGCATAGTGGTCGAGCAGGCCGAGGATGAGACATCGGCTATCAACATGGCGCTCGGCGCCTCTTTCGCGGGCGTCCGCGCCATGACCGGCACCTCTGGCGGGGGCTTTGCGCTGATGGTGGAAGGGCTTTCGCTGGCCGGTATGACCGAGACACCGGTGGTCATCGTCCTGGCCCAGCGCCCCGGTCCCGCCACGGGCTTTCCCACGAGGACCGAGCAGTCCGACCTGCTGTTCGGCCTGTTCGCCGGCCACGGCGAGTTCCCCCGGGTGGTCTTCGCCCCGGGCACTCCCGAGCAGGCGTTCAAGCTGGTGAACAAGGCGTTCGATATCACCGAGAAGTATCAGGTCCCGGTCATCATCTTGAGCGACCAGCACCTGGCGGACTCGGCCTGGTCCCTTGACGGCATCGATCTCGACCACTTCAAGTACAGCGACTACCGGCTGCGCGGCGAGGCCTTCGCCGGGCTGGCCGAGTACAAGCGGCACGCCTTCACCGACAGCGGCGTCTCCCCGCTCGCGGTGCCGGGTGAGGGGCCCCACGTCGTGGTCACCGACTCCGACGAGCACGACGAGGAGGGGCACATCGTCGAGGACGCCGAGACGCGGGTGCGCATGGTCGACAAGCGCTACTTCAAGAAGCTGGCGCACGTGAAGATCGAGATCGAGCCGCCGGAGCTGTATGGCGCGGAGGACCCCGAGGTGGTGCTGGTCGGCTGGGGCTCCAACTACGGCGTTATGCGCGAGGCGGTGGACAATCTCGCGGCAAACAGCCGCATCGGCATGATGCACTTCAGTGAGCTGTGCCCGTTCCCGGAAGCCGGCCGGGCAAAGTTCATGGGCATCCTGGAGAACGCCCGGATGGCGATATGCATCGAGAACAACGCGAGCGGCAGGTTCGCCTCGCTGATGCGGATGGAGACCGGCTTCAAGTTCGAGCGCTCCATCCACAAATACGACGGCAGGCCTTTCACCCTCGAGGGATTGCTGGAGGAGATCAATGGCCACCTTAGCGGAGTACAAAGGACAAAGACCGGCGTGGTGCCCGGGGTGCGGTAACTTCGCCATCCTGACCGCGTTCAACAAGGCCGTGGTGGGCCTGGGGTGGGAGCCCTGGCAGTTCACCATCGTCTCGGGGATCGGCCAGGCTGGCAAGTTCCCTCACTACACCAGGTGCAACACGTTCAACGGGCTGCACGGGCGCACCCTGCCGGTTGCGACGGCGATCCGGCTGGCCAACCACGACATGCACGTCGCGGCGTTCGCCGGGGACGGCGACTGTTACGGCGAGGGGGGCAACCACTTCCTGGCTGCGATCCGGCGCAACGTCAACGTCAAGCTGTTCGTCCACGACAACCAGGTCTACGGCCTGACCAAAGGCCAGCCGTCGCCTACCAGCCTGCCGGGGATGAGGACGCCGGTCACTCCAGCCGGCGTGACCGAGCAGGACTTCAACCCGGTGTCGGCGGCGATCGCGATGGGCTGCGGCTTCGTGGCGCGCGGCTACGCTGCAGACACCGACCAGCTCACCGAGCTCATCAAGGCCGCCTTCCAGTACAGAGGGTTCTCGCTCGTCGACATCTTCCAGCCCTGCGTGTCCTTCAACAAGCTCAACACCTACGAGTGGTACAAGCAGCGCTGCTATCCACTCCAGGATGGCTACGACCCTGCCGACTTCGATGCCGCGTTTGCGCGCTCGCGCGAGTTCGGCGACCGCATCCCCACCGGCATCCTCTACCGCAAGGAGTCCGAGACCTACGAGGAGCGGCAGCCGGTGCTGGCGGGCAGGGCGCCGCTGGTGAAGCGCGTGGGGAACCCGTCCGGCCTGGACGAGACAGTTCGGGAGTTCGCCTGAGCCGCGGGCCGTTTCCGTGGCGCCGCTGTTGGTGACCGTGCGCGCCTCTTCCATTCCATGGAGCAGGATTGCTCTGCTGGACAGTACGTATGCACCGCCTGGGCAGGGCATTCGCGAATGCTCCTGCCTTGAGCTTGTGAACGCTGCAGGCGCAATTCGATGGTCGAAAACAAGGGCAACCGTGCTCGGAGAACGGGAATCCACGAGACTTGGAGGCGACATGGAGAGGCCCGGCGACAAGATAACGACAGAGTCCGGTCAACCGCGTCGAACAGGCGCTGCCCGTGGTAGAATCCTGGCGTTGGAAGCGGCATATGATGGATATCGGTTTTTGCCTTTTGAGAGAGGCTGACTGCAATGTGTTTAACTAAGAAAAAGGCCTGACCCCTGGAATCTAAGTCGAGGAAAGGAGAGGCCCGATGGCAAATATGGCCTACCTGGGACCTGAGTGGAGTGAAGAGGCCAAGAAGCGCCTGGAAAAAGAACTGACCCCGGAGAACATGCACCACGTCACGAGCTCGATGTCCAACATCTACCAGAACACGCCGGACGGAAAAGAGAAGTACCTGTTCATCGCTTTCGAGGATGGAAAAGTGAGCCAGTTCGAGGTCGGAGAGGGCGAGCCGCCCGCCGCCGAGTTCAAGATCATCGCCGAATACGACACGTTCGCGAAGATCTCGCGCGGTGAGCTGGGCGCGGTCAGGGCGCTTACTTCCCGCAAGCTCACCCTCCGCGGCAACATGGCCAAGGCGATGAGGCTCGCGCCGAGGGTAGACCGCATGAACAAGGTCCTCGCGACCATCCCGACCGACTACTAACTGGAGATGATACCGATGGCCAATGAGAGCGATCAGAAATACGCCGTCGACGTCAAGAAGCGCATCGAGGTCATCCAGGCCGAGATGAAGGCGCGCGATATCGACCTCTACCTGGGCTCGCGCATCCGCACCATGAGCTTTATTGTCGACGCTTTCGTCCCCTGGCGCAGCTACCTGGTTATCCCGACCGAGGGGCTGCCGACCGTATTCACGTTCGTGATCGACGCGACCCGCCTGTTGAGCGAGACGTGGATGGACGAGGACCACGTCCGCGGCTACTTCGGCGCGGGCGGAGCGGAGCAGATCGACGCCATCCAGTACTTCATCGACGAAGAGCTGGGCATCAAGAATGGCAGGATAGGCTACGAGACTGGCATGTCCACCTATACCGCCGAGGGCTACCTGACCCACTACGAGTACGTGCGCTTCGCCGAAGCCCTGCCTGACTTCGAGTTCATCAACTCGCACGACATAGTCGACGGCGCGTCGCTCATCAAGGACGAAGGCACGATGAATCGCTTCCGTGAGGCCGGACGCATCGTCGATGAAGGCCAGAAAGCGGCACGCGCCGCGGTCGAGGGTGGCGGTTGGAAGGGAATGACCGAGACCGAGCTCGCCGGCATCGCGGCCCTTGCGATGCGCCGTGCAGGCAGCGTTTCGGAGTGGAACTTCGCGGGCTTGAACGAGATCTCGAGCGGTTGGCGCACGGGGCTCGGAGCCTGCACTCCTCCCACCACCAAGGAGTTCGCCGCGGGCGAGGCGCTGATGTTCGACCTGCACGGGATGTTCAAGCTGGCGCTCGGAGACCATTCGCACAACTACCTGCTCGCTCCCGCGACGGAGAGGCAGCGCTGGCACGCGGACAATTTCGTGGCCTGCGTACAGTTCGTGGCGGACAGCTACAAGGTCGGCGCCACGCCCGGCGGGTTGATAACGGCGCTGGGAGACTTCGCGGAAGACCGCGGCTGCTCGGACTTCATCCTCCCCGGGGTGGAGCACGGCATCGGGCTCTTCGGGGACGAGTGGCGGGTAGGCGCGAGCATGGATGTGCCTATTCCCTACTGGACCGACCCCGATCACGAGTACCAGGAAAACGAGATGGTGATCCTGGCGATGCAGTACGCGGCACAGGAGGATGACATCGGGTTCCGTTACGAAAACCCGATCATAATCAAGAAAGACGGTTGCGAGCTGACCTCAAAGTACCCGCTGGCGATCGAAGAGATCGGATAGCGCCCGTCCTGGTCTCGAAGGGCGCCGGAGGGTGCTCGGAGCGGAGAGGTGCAAAAGCTCTCTGGTGGATGTGTTCGAACGCCCGGCCGCGTGACCTGCCTGTTGCGTCAACAATGATGCCGGAAGTAGAGCAGCCCGTGGATCGCGGTATGCTCGATGCGCCCGCTCCACTTGATGGAGAAGATGAGCGCGGCGATCAGTATCACAGTGGCGGCTATGTTCAGCCAGATGCCGGAGTGCTCGCCGGGCATCCGCCAGAACCTGAAGTAACCCACGCACGCGACGATCAGGCCGGCGGCGGCCAGCACGATGCCCAGCCTGGGCACCCAGTAGAAGATGGCCGAGGCGGCGGCCATGGAGATGGCGGCGATGTACCAGGGATCAAGGGGCTGGCCCTTCATCCAGACCTCTTTCTTCTTGCGGGCGCCCAGCGCGGAAGCGGGCGGCTGCATGTAGTACCCGACAGGCGAAGCCTGCACGGCCTGCTGCTGCAACTCGCTCGCGGGCGGGATGATGCCCGCGGCCGTTGCCTCGACCGCCGCGCCCTCGAGGAAGGCTCCGCATTGCGAGCAGAGCCTGATGTTGATGGGGACCTGTGCACCGCACTTCGAGCACGTGTGCGTCGCGGTGTAGAGCTGCCCGCAATTGGGGCAGTATTCGAACCCGGGCGGCACCTCCGCTCCGCACCATCCGCAGTTGAACATCTCAGTTGCCTCCCTTGGTCCGCCGGGAACGTCTTGCCGGCTGCTCCCCGGTGCCTTACCTGTATTGCGACGCCGGCTCCGGCGGGTTGACCCACACGTCCAGCCGCTTCGCGGTGACACCGGTGCTCTTGGGGCTCGGATAGAGCGTGAACGACATCGCGTACACCTTGTTGTAACCGGCGTCCATCCAGACGAGCGCGTGGTAGGTGTCGCCGTCTCCGGGCGATATGTAGGGTGAGCCCGGGCAGGCCGCGGCGACCTTCCTCAGCTGCGAGTCGGTCTTCAGACTTCCGGAGATCTCCGCGACCGTGGTCGCCTTGCCGTCCCACGTCCCGGCCCAGTGATAGCCCACGTTGACCGTCGACAGGTCCGACAGCGAAGTGGGGTCGAACTCGTCGTATGCGACGTTGACCGGCCTCTCTTTGCCCGGCACCACCGCGAAGAAGCTCGCGCCCCAATCAGAACCCGCGTATGCCCTCTTCATGTCGTCGGTGCCGTAGTGTTTGGTGATCCTGATGCCCAGGCCGAAGACACCGATGAGCAGTACTGTCCCGACGGCCACTCCGCCAACGATCATCACCGCCCTCTTGAGGTTGGCGGTCTCTGTCCTCTCCATCCCAAAACCGCCCGACCCGTAGCCGGCGGCGGCTCCGGCGAGGACGAAGAGGATCAACAGCATAAACGAGTACGGCCAGTTGAACCTGCTCGAGCCATTGAGCGAGGTGATGCGCGCAACCGCGCCCAGTTTGATCAGCGAGAAGACCACCTCGAGCACCACGACGGAAAGACCCGCCAGCGCGCCCGCCATGAGGGCGCGCGTGGGATAGAGCTTGCCGGCCAGCCAGCCGACAGCCACCGCGATGGCGATGACGCCGACCACGCCCAGCACTATACCGAACGGCTGGGGCATGCCCGTGATCTTTACAACGCCGTCGGCCTCGAGCAGGTCTTTGCCCGGGTAGAACCGGACGATTATCTCGGCGAGGATCCGCAGCAGGACAAACCCGCCGGCTGACACCGCCAGCAGCGGTCCCCATGTCTCCTTGAACTCGTCCATGGTCGATGCCCTCTGGTTCGACACCGGCATCGGCCTGAAGGCGTGTGCTTCCGACACCGCCGCGTGGGCACCCGGCGGGAGCTGCTGCGGCTGCATCACGTGAGCTCCGGGCGGCAGGCCGTCCGCCTGCCCGGGCGGCACTCCGAAATCAGGGGCCTGCTGCGCGCCGGGTGGCAGGCCGTAAGCCTGTCCCGGCGGGACGCCGAACTCAGGAGGCTGAGGAAGCCCGGGAGCGCCGCCCCCCTGCCGGGGCGGAGGCGCGGCATACTCGGGAGGCTGAGGCGGATATCCACCGGGTGGGCCCGCCGGCGCGCCGTACTGCGGCGGCTGAGCGGGATACGCTGCGCCCGGGGCCGCCCCGTACTCGGGGGGCTGGCCCGGCGCCGGCTGTGGCGGCGGTGCGGGCGCGGCCTGAGGTGGCACGGGTATGTCCGGGCCCGGCAGGGCGCTCATCTCGTCCTGGTATCCGCCCATCGGAGCGGTGCAGTTCCTGCAGAAGAATGCGCCATCGGCATTATCGGTCCCACAGACAGGGCAATTCATTGCTCCTCCCCCAGTGTGTCTTGGCGGCCAGGGCCGGTGATTTCAAAGGTCTGATCCGACCCTCTCAAGATCACGATCGCGTGGAGAAAACATGGAAGATACCGTCCGTGCGGACAGGGATATGAGAACTCATAACTGTAGAGAACTGTTGCCGCATATCCTCCCCAAGATTCTGCCACTCGAACCTTCGAACGGGATTCTATTACTGAATCCTCCGAAGGGCAACCGCGCTCCCATCACATGGTGTTTCGCCCGTCGACCGTGATGCTCCTTTACCCGCCCCGGGCAAGAAAACGCACCACTTAGGCCTTGCTCCGCCGCAAAGCTTTCTTGAGCTTCATCTGGTATGAGATGCCACCGGCGATGGACCGCGGCTCGAAGCCGAAGTAACGCCGGTGCCAGAGAACCATCGAGGCGAGCTGATCCTTCACCAGGTCGGACCTCTTTAGTCGCGGCCTCGCCGCGCGGAGCTCCAGGGCCTCGGAGTAGGTCGAGGCGCGGACCATCTCTCCAGGCTTTGCCCCTCGGACGACCAGTCCGCCGTCGGCGAGCGCGTCGAACCGCCGCCTGGTCTCGGCTACGGTCGGGCCGCAGACGAGGGCGCACTGGCCGCAGGTCAGGACGTTGGGGTCGGCAAAGCCTGTGACGCCGACCAGGGCGGCGTGCTCTCTCAAGATCCTGTTGCGCTCGGCCTGATCTTCGGGGAGCTCGTCCGGCAGCGGCAGGGCATCCATTAGCTCGGGGGGGAAGAGCGTCTTGCCGGTGCGCCTTATGAGCTCGAACCGAGTAGCCGAGTCGCCCGTGGCGCCGCCGTAGCGCATGAGCTTGTGCCGCACGTCGATCCTGCCCGCCCCGGGGCGACGGCCGACCCATTCGCTTATCCAATAAGGACCCCAGGTGGTCCACTCCCTGTCCTGGGAAAGGGCGTGCAGCCCGAAGCACGAGGCGTTGCAGAGGTCGATGTTGCGTCGCCTGGCGCGCGGGTGGAGCTCGTCGTTGAGCAGCACGTACTCCTCACCCTCCGACTCGAACATGCCTGCGACGCAGGTCCGCGCACACACCTTGCACGAGGCGCAGTTGAAGTCGACGAAGTGCCTGGGAGGCAACGCCTCGTCGCTCCGGAGCAGCGCGTCGGTAAGGACAGTGCCCAGGTACACCGACGCGCCGTACTCCCGCGTCATGACGTTGCCCGACCAACCCTGGGCGCCGACGCCGCTGGCGATGGCGCCGAAGCGGTGAGAGAAACTGGGGTGTGTCGAGAAGACGTCGGGCGAGCGGCGGTAAGTGTTGTTTGGCGGAACGACCACCGCCCTGTAACCCTGGCCGGCGATGAAGCCCGCCAGCTCTTGCGAGACGCGGTGCATGCGCTGGTTGCCGTGCGACTGGTCCACGTTGTGGGGCGTGGGCGAACGCTTGGACAGAAAGTCGTAGATGGCCGATGTGTCCATCGGGATGGCCATCGAGACGATCGATTTCGCGCCTTTCATGCAGTAGGTGGGGTCGAGAGAGGGTGGTCCATCGAGGCGCCCCGGACCGGCTATGCCGACCACTTCCACGCCCTGGTCCCGTACGAATTCTTTTATCCGCGCCTCGAGCTCCGCCATTGCGTCGCCTCCTGTCGGACTTCGAGGTAGCTTACCATGTCTGTCAAGAGCCACCACTCAAAATAGTGGGTCAGGCCCAGCGGTTGTTGAGGCGGACCGAGATCCTCAGGATGTAGTCGGCGAAGGTGCGGCTCAGCCGGTTTGCGGTGTCGGCGAACTTGGTCTCGAAGCCGCCGCGCACTATGCCCTTGTCCCGCTGCACAGCCTTTACGAGCAGCTCCGCGGTGATCGCCGGATCGTAGTTGCCGCGGCGGAAGAACTTGTCCACCCTCTCGGTGAACTCCTCGGGCGTCCTGCGGCGCGTGCCGGAGCACGTCCGCACCGACTTGGAGATGTTGGTGGTCATGAAGCCGGGGCAGACCGCGGTGAAGCCGATGTTATGCTCGGCGGCCTCGGCGCGCCACACGCGGGTCATCGCGAGCACCGCGCTCTTGGTCCCGCAGTACGATGCCAGCATCGGCAGCGGGGCCATCCCTGCCGCGGACGATATGTTCACGATATGCCCGCTCCCCTGCCGCAGCATCCGCTCGTAGAAGAAGTGCGTTCCGTGGATGACTCCCCAGAGGTTGATGCCCATGATCCACTGCCAGTCCTCGAGCGCCATGTCCTCGAGCCGGCCCGCGCACGCCACCCCGGCGTTGTTGACCAGCACGTCCACCCTGCCCATGTTCTTGAACGCGTTGTCGCGGAACTCCTCCACCTGCCAGGACTGGGCGACGTCCACCACCTCGGTATAGACCTCGCTCCCCTGCGCCTCCAGCTCGCCCTTTATCCTGCGCAGGCCTTCACCGTCGATGTCGCAAAGCGCCAGCCGCGCGCCCCGGCTCGCGAACGCGCGCGCCGTCGCCGCCCCGAGCCCGCTCGCTCCGCCGGTAATCGCAACCACTTTGCCCTGGAAGTCAGCCATGTCTCTCCTCGTTGTCCCGGTTACCACTGTGTAATCTACAACGAGCCCCGGAAAAGTCCAAGGGCGGCGCGCGCGAAGGGAGAGCTGGCGCCAAGCAGAAGTCAGTACGACCGGCGAGTGTTAATATTGGGAAGTCCGTTCCGCCGGCCGACCGAAGGAGCCCGACTTGATGAGAGTAGGGGTGCCCAGGGCGCTTCTGTACCACCACTACGGTGAGTGCTGGACGTCCTTCCTCGAGGCTGTGGGGATCGAGCCGGTGGTGACAGAGGCGACCACCAGCGACACGGTCGTCCACGGCGCGGTGCTCTCCGACAACGAGACCTGCCTGCCGGTGAAGGTCTTTGCCGGGCACCTCCTGCAGCTGAAAGAGAACACCGACGCGGTGCTGGTGCCCCGCGTCGTCAGCCAGTACGACGGCATGAAAGCCTGCCCCAAGTACCTCGGTCTCCCCGACATGGCGCGCTCTTTCGACCCTGCGCTCCCGCCGGTGATGGCGCCGGTGATGGACCTCGCCGACAGGCGCGGCCGCTGGGCGCGCGAGTGGTACCAGCTGGCAAGGGACACAGGCGCGAGCGACCATTGCGCCGACGACGCGGTGAAGTCGCTTCTCCGCGGGCTGCGTGAAGTCGAAGCTCAACCGCAAGGTTTCAGCGACCTCACTCCGCAAGCCCCGCGCCGGGACGGGGAGGTGGTGGTGGCTGATGACCCGCGGAGCTTCACCGTCGGCGTGGCCGGCCACCTCTACAACGTGTACGACTCGCGCGCCTCGCTGGGGATGCTGGGCCGGATCGGCCAGATGGGCGCCCGCATCAGGACCGTTGACGAGGTCTCGAGACGCGACGTCCGCCGCCAGCTGAAGACGCTGCCCCGCAAGATCAGGTGGGACTTCGAGAGCAGGATGGTCGGCGCGGTCCTCCACTGGAGCAGGACCCGCTCGGTGGCGGGCGTGATCTACGTCTCGTCCTTCGCCTGCGGTCCCGGCTCGATGATCGGGGCGCTGATAGAGGACCAGATGAACCGCGAGGACTCGGTGCCCCTGATGTCGATCATCCTGGACGAGCACTCCGGCGAAGGCGGACTCATCACCAGGATCGAGGCGTTCCTGGACATGGTCAGGCGCTCGAACCAGGGCACCTCCGAAGACGAGGTGCGGCGCGGGGTGGCGAAGAGATGAACATCTCGGTCCCCCGGGTGGGCAGCATGCAGTACATGGCGCAGGACCTCTGCGACAGGCTCGGGCTGGGGTTCGTGGAGACGCCGGAGTACACCGAGCGCACCGTCGAGAGGGGCGTCGCTATCGCGCCCGAGTTCGTGTGCTTTCCCATGAAGGTGCTGCTCGGCAGCGCTATCGAATCGCTGGAGGCGGGCGCTGACACTCTGGTAACGGTCGCGGGATACGGCGCCTGCCGGTTCAACTACTTCGCGGAGATACAGCGCAGGATCCTGGAGAGGGAAGGCTACCGGTTCCAGATAGTGGTCTTCGACTCGCCCCGCGACTCCCTGGGCGACTTCTACCGGAACCTCAGGGTCGTGCTGCGCGGCAGCTCGGTCCACTTTCCCGGGCTGGTCAGGGAGATGTCCCTGGCCGTGCGGAAGGGCTGGGCCTACGACGAGATAGGAAAGCGCGCGCTGGCGATCAGGGCGCTGGAGGCCGAGGTGGGAGCGGTCGACGCCGCAATCGCGGAATGCCGGGAAATCCTCGCGTGTGCGCGCACCAGGCCCCAGATCGAGGAAGCCGGCAAGGCGATCGCCGAGAGGTTCGACCGGGTGCCCGTCGATGAGGAGCGCCCGCACATCCGCGTTGGCATCACGGGCGAGATAATGATGAGCCTGGAACCTTACTTCAACTGCGACATCGAGCGGTGGCTCGCCAGGAACGGCGCGGTGATCGAGCGCTCGATATACATGTCCGACCTCTTCACGCCCAGGGGACGGAATCCAGTGTCGGGGCGCGACGACGCCGAGATCGGGCGGGTGGCCCTTCCTTACCTGGGTCACGAGATTGGTGGCCACGGCCAGATAAACGTCGCAGCCGCGGCCGATTACGCGCGGCGCGGCTTCGACGCGATCCTGCACTTCTTCCCGTTCACCTGCCTGCCGGAGATAATCGCGAAGATGGTCTTCACCCGCCTGGCGCAGGACTTCGATACCCCTATCCTCTCGGTCTCGATCGACGAGCAGACCGGGCGCGCTGGGCTGCAGACCCGGCTCGAAGCCCTGATCGATCTGGCCTGGAGCCGCCACGACAGAATTACGCAACAAAAGGAGTTAGACCCTTTGTGTTGCACGAAGGGCTGATTGGGACGGGGTGAGGCATGGAGATCGGGAGCTTCGACAGGGACTGGGGCAGACTCTTCAACCCCCGCACGATCGCCGTCGTCGGCGCCTCGAACTCGCTGGGAAAATGGGGTTTCGTGATGCCGATGTCCGTCATCGGCGGAGGCTACCGCGGCAAGCTCTTCATGGTGAACCCCAACGAGAGCGAGGTGCTGGGCAGGCCATCCTACGCCACCCTCGCCGAGATCGACTCGGAGATCGACCTGGTCATCCTGACCATCCCCGCCCGCGGCGTCGCATCCGTGCTCGAGCAGGCGGCGGCAAAGGGCGTGCGGAACGTGCTGGTGGTCGCCTCCAACTTCAGCGAGGTCGGCGATGACGGC
>PMJJ01000126.1 GCA_003157385.1 Actinomycetota bacterium
CTTTCTTGGTCGTCTCGCCGGTAGCCCGCTTTGCTTCCTCGAGAAGCTTGTCATTGATATCTACTGTAGTTCTTGACATGCTAAGCCCTCCCATGATGCATCCTATTAGTACATACATATACCAGTACAGTATATGCTTATTCTGTGGCTATCAATATGGCTTATGTGTGCATATCAGAGCGTGTGCAGCGCCCGCCGCTTCCAAAGACCACGGCAATCGGAATCCTGTGTGGACATCCCCTGGCAACATGACTTCTTCCCTGTTAACGCCTGTCATGATCAGAAACCACCCATTGTCATCATGACAAGGTGCTGTTTCTGATCTTGACAGTGGGATTCCACGCGCGGCTCTTCTGCGGCGGGCTGAGCCGAATGCGGAACCTTGACCCCTCATGTGCACGATAAGACCCATTATCGCTCACTATTCAGGTCGAAATGGTCTGTAGACTTCGCAGCGCCCTTGAGGTATTTGACTTGGGTATCGACAGAGGACTGTGGATTTCATCGTGAGACATCTGTATTGTTTCATCACAGCGCGACTCCAGGCTCACGCCGACCGCAAGGTCCAAAGGGGAGGTTCTTTTCATGAGTACTGAAATGGGCGCCGGAAAGATCGAGCTGATCCCGCCCCACGTCCGCGGCTTCCTGCAAGCCGGCTATGACGACTTCGAGAAGTTCTGGGAGCAGGCCGCGCTCGATTCCATGGACGAGATCTTCTGGTTCGAGCCGTGGAAGAAGGCCTTCGAGGACGACTACCCGACTTTCCGGTGGTTCGTGGGTGGTAAGACGAACGCGTGTTACAGCGCCGTGGACTACAACGTCCTCAAGGGGCGCGCCGGCCGCGCCGCGATCGTCTCCGAGATAGCGGAGACCGGCGAGGTCACGGTCGTCACCTACGCCCACCTGCTCGACCTGGTCAAGAAGTACGCCGCGGCCCTCCGGGGCCTCGGTGTCGGAAAAGGCGACAGGGTGGTCATCTACATGCCGATGGGAGTCGAGTCCGTGGTGGCCATGCTGGCATGCGCCCGCATCGGAGCGATCCACGTGGTCGTCTTCGCGGGGTTCTCCTTCCAGGCGGTCGCAGACAGGATCAAGCTCTCCGGAGCCGAGTACGTGCTCACCCAGGACGTCAACCACCGCAGGGGTTCCACAGTGGAACTGAAGAAGATCATCGACGACGCGCTCGAGGTCGTTCCCGCGGGGCTGGTGAAGAAGGTCGCGGTCCTGCGGAAGGCCGCCGACGGGCGCCCGATGGAGCCGGGCAGGGACATCACCTGGGAGGAGTTCCTCGCGCTCGGTGAGAACATGAGCGGCGACGTGGAGATAATGGAGTCCAACGAGCCGCTGTTCCTCCTGCCCACCTCGGGGACGACCGCCAAGCCNNTACAACGTCTACGGGCCGCTCATCTCCGGCTGCACCACCGTGCTCTACGAGGGCACCCCTGACTACCCCCGGGACGACATGATCTGGGACGTGATCGAGCGCAACAAGGTCAGCGCGCTGTGGATGTCGCCGACGGGTGTGCGGGCCCTCATGAAGATGGGCATCGACAAGGTCCGGGGGCACGACCTGAGCTCGGTCGAACGGGTCTTCTGCGCGGGCGAGGTGCTCAACCCGGCCGCCTGGGAGTGGCTCCAGCAGGAGGTCTTCGCCGACGCCATCCCGGTCATCGACCACATGTGGCAGACCGAGACGTCCGGCCCCGTCATCGGCAACCCCTACGGGCTCGGCATGTACCCCATCAAGCCCGGCTCTTCGACGCTGGCCGTCCCCGGTGTGCTGGTGGACATCGTGGACGCGAACACGGGCAAGGTCTGCGGGCCCGGCGAGAAGGGCATGTTCGTGATCAAGAAGCCGTTCCCGGGGCTGACCCCGACGCTGTGGGGCGAAGTCGACAGGTACCGGACGGACTACTGGGAATACGTCGACACCCTCAAGGGTATGTACTGCTCGGGTGACGGAGCCTACCGCGACGAGGACGGCTACATCTGGTTTATCGGGAGGGCCGACGAGGTCATCAAGATAGCCGCGCACCGCATCGGCACCATCGAGATCGAGAGCGCGCTCATCTCCCACAAGGACGTGACGGAGTGCGGGGTCTCAGGGGTGCCGGATGAGCTGCGGGGCGAAGTGGCCTGCGCCTTTGTGGTGCTGCACACCGATGTGGAGCCCTCCGAGGAGCTCAAGAAAGAACTCATCAAGCACGTGCGCGACGTAATGGGGCCGATAGTGGTCATCAGGGACATCGAGTTCGTCCGCCTGCTTCCCAAAACAAGGAGCGGCAAGATCATGAGGCGCGTCATGAAGCGGCTCTGGCTGGGCGAGGACCTCGGCGACCTGTCCACCATCGAGGACGGGGCCTCGGTCGAGGAGATCCGTGACGCCATCGGCAAGATGAAAGTGTGATGGTGTAGCCTCATGAGAAGCGTTGCTATCGCGGGCATCGGCATGACGGATATCGGGGTCTACGACCACGCCTATCCGGCTGACCTGGCGGTGCAGGCGATAGTGGAGGCTATCAAGGACTCGCTGCTGGAGAAGGCCGAGATCCAGGCACTTTTCGGCACCCCCACCGGTTACATGGTGGACCATCACAAGTTCGAGTGCCAGAGGATTGCCGAGTACCTGCGGATGCCTGTTCGCTCCACCGGCGAGTTCGACTGCGGGGGGACCTCGGCCTTGACGGCTCTGCGCCACGTCGCCCTGGAGATAGCGGCGGGCCGCATCGACGCCGGGTTGGTGTACTCGGCCCACTGGGAGCTGACACCCGGCCGGTTCCGTGCCGAACACGCCGACTGGCAGCACGTGGTAAGGATGGCCAACGCGGTCTACGGCTCTTACGACTCGCGCTTCGGGGTGCTGTCGCCGCTGCAGTACTACGCGATGTGCCAGCAGCGCTGGATGCTCGAGACCGGAGTCACCGCCGAGCAGGTGGCTTCGCTCCCGGTGGCGCTGAGGGACAACGCCTCGAAGAACCCCCGGGCGTTCTACCGGAAACCCCTCACGGTCAAAGAGGTGCTGGCCTCGCCNNAGGGCCAGGCAGGTGCGGGACGCGGTGCCGGTCCTGACCGGCTACGGCGAGGCTCACGACGACAGCCACTTCATGCCGTCGATAGGCGATATGAGCCACTTCCCGTGCGTGCGGCGTTCGGCGACGGAGGCCTTCACCACGGCTGCGGTGGGGCCCGCCGACGTAGACGTCGCGGAGGTCTACGGTGCGTTCGCCGGGGCGGAGCTGATGTGTTACGAGGAGCTCGGCTTCTTCGGGCGCGGCGAGGCTCCAGCGGCGGTGGAGTCCGGGCGGACGCGCATCGCCGGTGATGTGCCCATCAACACCAGCGGGGGGCGCCTGAGCCTGGGCCACCCGGCCTTCGCCACGGCGTTGCTGGAGATCTTCGAGGTGGTGACGCAGCTCCGCGGAGAAGCGGGCGAGAGGCAGGTGCCGGGTGCCGGCCGCGGCCTGGTCCAGGCGGAGCACGGCATGGTCAACGGGAGCGTCGTCATGATAATGGAGAAGAGTTAGATGGCCGGCTACCTGTCCGAGATCGAGGAACCTGCCGCCGAGAGGTTTTTCGCGGAGCTCTCCGACGAGCGCTTCATGACCACTCGCTGCCCGGCGTGTGCCAACACGTTCTTCCCGCCGCGCACCGTCTGCCCGGAGTGCCTGGGGGACGAGCTCGAGTGGGTCGAGCTGCCCGGCACCGGCACCGTATACGCGTTTTCGCAGCAGCACCACGCGATGTACTTCAAGAGCCCCGACGTGGTGGCGGCGGTGGAGCTTGACGGTTGTGAGGGCCGGGTGTTCACCCTTCTCGAGGCGGCGTTCGAGGAGGTCGAGATAGGCATGCCGGTCGAGGTCACCTACATCGCTTCGCCGTTCGGGCCTACGGTGCACCGGTTCCGCCCCGTCTGCTAGGCTTCACTCGCCTCAGTCTCGAGTAACTCGCAGGCCTTCGTTAGCGCCGTCCGCTTCTAGTCCTTGGCGAGGTGCCTCTGCCTCGCAGAAACGTCTTGACCTTACTTGTTGCATCGGTCGAGTCGAGAAGGGACTCCCCCTGTTAAGCTTAATCGTCGTATTAGGGCACCAGAGGCGGAATCCTGCGCCACGACCTCGGGCAGAGATGGAGGGGTCGGTTGGCGAGCGCGCGGACGGCGCCGGTCAAACGCACCGGAGGGCGTGACTGATACAATACCGGTGCTTGAGGAGGCATATGGAGAATATCAATTACAAGGAGATAGCGGACAATTCTCGCAATGGGATCTGCGTGCTGGACCTGGAACGAACCATCGTCTACTGGAACCACGGTGCCGAGCGCATCTCCGGTTACACGGCCGCTGAAGTACTGGGAAGGCGTTGCAACGACAACCTCCTGGTACATGTGGACTCAGAGGGAAGGGCAATGTGTGGGGATGGCTCGTGCCCGGCGGCCCGGGCGATGCGCGCGGATGAGCCTTGCGAGATGGAGGTCTACCTGCTGCACCGCGAAGGTCACCGCGTGCCGGTCCTCTCTCGCACCAAGACTGTCAAGGATGCAAACGGAGTGATAACTGGTGCCGTGGAGATATTCAACGAGAACTCGCGGGAGCTTGCCGCCCTGGAACGTGTCAAGGAACTGGAGAAGCTGTCACTGCTGGATGAGCTCACCGGGCTGGGCAACCGCAGACACGCCGAGATGCACCTGCAGGCCAGACTGGACCAGCTTTCCCGCTATAGTTGGCCGTTCGGCCTGCTCTATTTCGACATCGATTTCTTCAAGCACATCAATGACACCTACGGACACGATGCCGGTGACTGGATGCTGAGGGTGGTGGCGCAGACAGCTCAAGCCGGGGTGAGGTCCTTCGACGTCGTGAGCCGCTGGGGAGGCGATGAGTTCACCGCCATAGTGGAGAACACGGACGGGCCGGCGCTTCTGGCGGTTGCCGAGAAACTGCGCCGCCTGGTGGAGAACTCTCCGGTGGTGCTGGGCGGTGACACCCTGGTTACTACAATATGTGTTGGAGCGACGCTGGGCCTTCCGCACGACTCCATCGAATCACTGGTCAAACGAGCCGACGAGCTGATGTACCAGAGCAAGGAGCACGGCCGGAACAAGGTCACCCTGGGCTATACTGATTGACTTTGATAGAGGTTCGCGGAGCAGGTGGGCGTGTTGATAGACAACTGGGACGAACTGCTTCGATAGGCCTTGGTGAGCCCACTCGGTTAGTATCAGAGGTGCTTGTTTCACAATATGGGCAACTGCCTTAGCCAGGTCGCTGGAAACGGAAACTGCCAGGCACGGGGAAAGCTGAGGACACGAGCGAGACGCCGTCCTGATGCGGTCGTGAGATGGAGGTATTCCCAGTGCGTCGCTTTGACGCGTTCAAGAGGCCTCGTCCGGTGAAGGACAACCACCGGCTGGACAACGGTACGACTTCAAAGAAAGAGGCGGTCGAACCACAACCGCTTCCATCCGACCGGGACGATGTCTACGAACGCGATGGAATAGTCTCGATCCACAATCACGACTTCACGGCGGACCCCGCTTTCATCGCGGCCTATCAACGAGCACTTCATGCCGTCGAAAACGACAACAAGATACTTTACGATATCGAATGGCGACTGCATGTCTGCCTCTGGACGGCCGCCCACGCGATCAGACTGCAGGGTTCTCTTGTGGAGTGTGGTGTCAACTACGGCTTTCAAGCCTCGGCCATCATGGAGTACCTCGACTGGAACGATCGAAACGTCCACTTCTACCTGTTTGACACCTGGTGTGGCCTTGATGAAACCCTGTTGACTGATGAAGAGGTCGCGCTGGGCAGGAAGGATGAATCTGAGTCTATGTATTCCGATTGCTACGCGCAGGCAAGGCGGAATTTCGCCGACTTCAAGAACGTCACGCTCATCCGGGGGAGCGTACCGTCTACCCTGGATGACGTGGAGATTCCGTCGGTCAGTTACCTCTCGCTGGACATGAATTGCGCGGAGCCTGAGGTGCAGGCCGCCCGGTTCTTCTGGCCGAAGCTGGTTCCAGGTGGCGTCGTGCTTCTGGATGACTATGCCTACAAGGGTTATGCGCCACAGAAGAAGGCGATGGACCGCTTCGCAAGCGACGTCGGGGTAGCGATCCTTTCGATGCCGACCGGGCAGGGCCTGATCATAAAGCCGTGATCGAGAAGGTCAGGCCAGGTGGCACACATCTTCCTGGTCAAAGATGTGAATTCAGGAGTGAACCGTGAAAGAAGGCAAAGCCAGTTGGACGGCGCAGGGGGTGACCTTCTACCGCGCGCTCGAATCGGCAAGGCCCGAGGGCGAGGCCGCGTTCAGCGACCCGCTGGCGGCGGAGCTCCTCGACTCCTGGTTCGCCTGGGTCGCCAGGAGACGGCACAGGCGCAGGATAGCCGGGCTGGTGATCGGGAACAGCGCCTTGTCGATATCGTACCGCTCGGTCGTAGATCGCACGGTCCTCATAGACGATTGCGTGTCCCTCACGAGGGCGGCGGGAATCGAGCAGCTCGTATTGCTGGGCGCAGGCTTCGACACCAGGGCGTACAGGCTCATCGGACCGGACGGCCCGGTCAAGGTCTTCGAGGTGGACCACCCCGATACGCAACGGATAAAGCTCGCCAGGCTGAAGAAGGCGATCGGCCCGCTTCCCGACAATGTCGTCTACGTTCCCGTCGATTTCGAGCAGGAGAAAACAGAGACCAGGCTTCTGGAGAGCGGATACGACGGTGGCGCAGCGACGCTCTTCATCTGGGAGGGAGTGATGTCCTACCTGACTCCCGAAGCGGTGGATGAGACACTCGCTCTCATCGCCGGCAACTACGGCTCGGGGTCGACCGTCGTCTTTACCTACCTCCTGCTGGAGGCAAGCGGCGACCGGGAAGCGCGGACGCGCCGCCGTCACGAGACATTCCTGCGGATGCGAGGTGAGCCGCACATATTCTGGATCGACGCCGATCAGATCGAGGAGTTCCTGTCGCGGAGAGGGCTCGAGCTCGTCGAGAGCAGAAACCTGCCCCTGCCAGCTCGCGCCACCGGCCGGCGTCGGTTCCAGGAGCGGCCGGCTCACGGCGCGATAGCATTCGCGCGCGTCCGCTGATCTCCGATGGCGGTCCGGGGACTCGAATCCGAATTCTTGCCCGGCCGCGTTTTCCGCTGATAGGATAGGAACCCGAAGCCCGATCTCGAAGGGTGAAGGGCGCGGCTCGATCGAAGCACAAAGGGGAAAATGCAATGAAATCAGCAGCCTCGAAATCTCGTTTTGGTTATCCGTGGAAGCACTTACTCTATCTGGGCCTGGCACTGACTGTTCTGCTGGTACTGGTGTTCGCAATGGTGGGCGGCGCGATGGCCGCGACTCCAGGGGATATCACGCTGTGCTCGAGCAGCCTGACCGGGGCACAGGGGAACGGCAACAGCAGCTTTTCGGCGATAAGCCCGGACGGCCGGTACGTCGCCTTCACCTCCATGGCCACCAACCTTATGTCTCCGGCAACGACCGGTACCCAGCTATTCCGTAAAGACCTTTCCACCGGCCAGACCGTGGTCGTGTCAACAAGTTCGTCCGGAGTGCAGGGGAACGCCGTCAGCGCTTATCCCGACCTGAGCTACGACGGGCGATACGTCACCTTTGTCTCCGGGGCAACCAACCTGATGTCTCCGGCAACGAGCGGCCAGCAGATCTTCCGCAAGGACCTCGTCACCGGCCAGGTCCTGGTCGTTTCCTCGACTTCGTCCGGGGTGGTGGGGAACAACTCCAGTCTCTATTCGGCCATAAGCCCGGACGGGCGATACGTCGCCTTCTCCTCCGGGGCCAGCAACCTGGTATCGCCGGCCACCACCAACCAGCAAGTCTTCCGCAAGGACCTTTCAACCGGCCAGGTCGTACTCGCATCCGCGACTTCGTCCGGGACGCAGGGCAACAATGCCAGCCTTTTTCCGGCTATGAGCGATGACGGCCAGTACGTCGCTTTCACCTCCGTGGCCACCAACCTGGTGTCTCCGGCAACGACCGGGCCCCAAATATTCCGCAAGAACCTTTCCACCGGCCAGGTCATGCTCGTGTCCGCGAGTGCGGCCGGCGTGCAGGGAAACAACACAAGCGTATATCCAAACCTGACCCCGGAGGGGCGCTACGTGATCTTCATTTCGACCGCCACCAACCTGGTGACTCCGGCAACGACCAGCCAGCAGGTCTTCCGCAAGGACATGTCCACGGGGCAGGTCGTGCTCGTCTCCACAAGTTCGACCGGGGTGGAGGGCAATGGTGGCAGCTCTTCTTCAGCTCAGAGCGACGACGGCCGGTTCGTATCATTTCACTCAATAGCGACCAACCTGGTGTCGCCGGCAACGAGCGGCCAGCAGGTCTTCCGCAAGGACCTCGCAACCGGGCACGTCGACCTGGCCTCGTCAAACGCAGCCGGGGCGCAGGGCAACACCGGCAGCGAAGTCTCCTGGCTTTCCACCATCTCTGCGGACGGACGCTACGTCACATTCGATTCGGCCTCCACCAACCTGGTGTCGCCGGCCACCACCGGCCAGCAGGTCTACAGGAAGCAGCTGTCGGTTAACCCCACGACCTGGTACTTCGCCGAGGGGACCTGCCGACCCGGTTTCGAGCCCTACCTCACCATACAGAACCCGGGACCCGCGGCCGCGGCGGTCACC
>PMJJ01000077.1 GCA_003157385.1 Actinomycetota bacterium
GCGCTCCATGTACTGGAACAACCGTGGTGCGGGCACAGACACCATCGGGGGGTATGGGGACTAGAGACCCTGCCAGCTGGGCCGGGCGAGGCTGGCAGAACGCGGGCGGGCAACGCGCAAATACGGATCAAGCGCTTGATAAGCCAAATTATCGTACGCATAACCGGCCTGAGGTTTCCTTCCTATTGCATCAGCCGAGTTGCGAAGCCTTATACCGGAACCGAGACTGCAGGTATCACGGTACTGGAATGCCCGGGAGTTCCCTTGTTTGACGTTCCTCGACCGCCGTTCCACCCGTAAAACGGGACGGACGCCCGTTTGCCACCCGTTCATGAGGCAGCTAAACACAGCGCTCGCTTGACACTTTTGGCCACTTCTACCCGCAGGATCTACAGAACGCGAATGCCAGGGCAGGCGACTTGGTGTCGGCATTCCGCAAGGCCGGCTACCAGCCCTTCCCAGTGCTCGCCACTACTGAAGTTTCAAAGCATCCTTGGTATCATGACAACTGGTAAGCCCACGTAGCTCAGTGGACAGAGCAACTGCCTCCTAAGCAGTAGGCCGTCGGTTCGACTCCGACCGTGGGCTCCAACTTTACCGTCACCCGGCGCGAAAGGACGAGAACAGATGGCCGCAATCGGCGAGGAGCCCGGAGTCTCGAAGGCTCACATGGCCCTGGCACGGACCTACTCGAGCCCGTTTCTGATGGGGCCGCCCATGTCGGACGCGCTCATCGAACTGGTGCGCCACATGTACACCGAGGACGAAGCCGATATCGTCCAGCACATGAGGCCGATGCGCGCGCGGACGGCGGCGGGACTCGCCAGGGCGTCGGGCAGGCCTCTGCCCGAGATCGAGGCAGCCCTCCACCACCTCGCGCACGATCTGTTCGTCCTGCTCGCCGTGGGCAGCGGACGGCACGAGCGCTTCAGCCTGATGCCGGTCGTCCCGGGGACGTTCGAGGCTGTCATGATGCGGCCGAACATCGACAGCGTGACCGACTGGCACCGCCGGTTCGCCGAGTTGTACGAGGAGCTCTTCAACACCGGCTACATAACGGATTACCTGCCGGCCAGGCACCATCCCGTCCGCTACATCCCGGTGGGAGAGGTGATCGACGCGATCCCCATGGCGCTGCCGTCCGACAGGCTCGAGAACATCCTCGACGGCTTCGACAGCTACGCCATCGCGGTCTGCCAGTGCAAGCTCTCCAAGCAGCTCGTCGGCGAGAGCTGCGGAAAGAAGCTCGACGTCTGCACCGCGTTCGGGGACATCTCCAGGTGGCTGGTCAGCAACGGCAAGGCACGGCAGGCGAGCAAGAAGGACGTCCTCGAGACCAAGGCCGAGGCGGAGTCGCAGGGGATGGTCACCTGGATGTTCAACGTCGGGAACAACAGCCGGCTAAACGGGTCGTGCTCCTGCTGCGGCTGCTGCTGCGGGGCGCTGAGGGCCGTCACCCAGTTCAACATGCCGGGGAGCATCGCGCCGCCCCACTTCATGCCGCGTTTCACAAAGGAGACGTGCGTCGCCTGCGAGAAGTGCGAAAAAGTCTGTCCGGTGAAGGCGATCGCGGTGGTGGGCGAAGGGGACACGAAGAGAGTCGTCCACATCCCCGAGCGGTGCATCGGCTGCGGGTTGTGCGCGGTGGCCTGCTCCAAGTCATCGATCGTCATGAACGAGGCGCCGGGCTACAAGCGGCCGCTTGCGACGTGGCCGAGGTTCGTGGCGAGCTCGATCCCCGAGCAGGTGAAGATACTCCGGAAAGTCTCCTCGAGCCGCAAGAAGGGTTGAGCCGGCTCCCTCAGTCGAACTCCGTCGGAACCCGCTGGACGTTCGCCATCAGCAGGTTGACGGCCTTGATGTACTTCATGATCGTCTGCATGTTGCCCTCGAAGGTGAGCTTCTTGATCATGATCGCCTGCAGCGGGTCCTGGCGTCCCTCGACGATATCCTTCCAGACCGCGTAGTCGCCGGCGACGGTGTAATCGCACGCCTTCTGCTCATTGGCGTGCACTTCCAGGACTTTGCCGTTCTTCATGTGGGTCCAGAACGGCAGGTCGCCCCGCTTGCCCGCGCCCTCGATCAGGAACTGGATGGTGGCGTCGAAGCCCTTTCCAGCCTTGGGCATCTCCTTGTCGGCGTTGACCGAAGACATGAGAGAATCAGCCCACTCTTCGCTCGCAAAAAGTGCCATGTCGCCTCCCGCTCTCGTCCGCTCAGTACCGACGCAGGTATAACACAATGCCCGAGACCGTGTAAATCGAGCCACCTGGCCGCCGGAGCGCCCGGGTTTCCACCTGGCATCGGTGGTCGCGACGCCCCGGCGCATTGATGTCCGCGATTGACCGGGAAAAATGCTGCCGCGTATGATGACTTGTGCGACCCTCGGGTAGGCATATCCGGCAACCCTGGAGAAACAGGTTGAAGCGAACAACAATTGCAGGGCTTTCACTGGCAATGTCTTTCGCGCTCATGCTCACTGTGCTTTCAGGCGCGACAGCCGGCAGCATAAGCAGCCGCGACATGGGGCAGCCGGCCGAGACCGCGACAGGCGGCGGCAAGGGCGAGCCTGTGCGCCCGGGCTCGAAATACGTGCCCGGCCAGGTGCTAGTCAAGTTCAAGCATGGAGCGCCTGCCGGCGACGTCCACTCTCTGGCGAGCCGCTCCGGCGGCGCGATGAAGGAGCTCAGCGGAACGGGCGTTATGCAGGTGAGCGTCGGCGACGAGGGCGTGCCGACTGCCGTCGAACGTCTGCGCGCCTCTCCGCTCGTGGAGTACGCCGAGCCCGACTACATCAGGCGGGCGAGCTTCGACCCCGACGATCCCTGGTATGCGGACCACGGCAACGCCCAGTGGAACATGAAGAACCTGCCGAACGCCGGGGGCATCGACATGCCGGACGCCTGGAACGTGACCAAAGGTTCACCCTCGGTGGTCGTGGCGATCCTGGACACCGGCGTGGCTTACAGGGCGCACGACGGCATCACCGAGGCGCCCGACCTGGGCGCGAACTTCGTCCAGGGCTATGACTTCATAAACAACGACCCCTACGCCGACGACGACCACGGGCACGGCACGCACGTCTGCGGGACCATCGCGCAGGAGACGAACAACGCGACGGACTGCGCCGGGATAGCTTTCCAGACGACCATAATGCCGGTGAAGGTCCTCGACCACAACGGCTACGGCGACGACGCCCAGCTCATCGAGGGCATCACCTTCGCCGCGGACCGCGGGGTCGAGGTCATCAACATGAGCCTGGGAGGTCCCGATCCCAGCGCGGCGATCAAGGACGCCTGCGACTACGCGTTCGGCAAGAACGTGGTGGTGGTGGCTGCGGCCGGCAACTCGAACTCGAGCGCCGTGGAGTATCCGGCGGCTTACCCGAGCTGCGTCGCGGTCGGGGCCACCAACAAGAGCGCGGTGAGGTCCTCCTACTCCAACTACGGCGCTGCGCTGGATATCGTGGCACCCGGCGGCGACAGCGGCGGACCGATCTACCAGGTCACGTACAAGCGGCTCGGTGAGCCCAACAGCGGCTTCGCGGTGGTGGGACTCAGCGGGACCTCCATGGCCACGCCCCACGTCAGCGGCGTCACGGCGCTGGTGAGGGCGAGGAACCCGTCCTGGTCGGCGGCCGACGCCAGGGGAGCGGTCACCTCCACCTGCCACGACCTCGGCGCGCCCGGATGGGACCCGCAGTTCGGATGGGGGTTGCTCGACGCCAACGCGGCGGTGAGGGCCGCAAAGCCATCCAGTGCCACGCCCTCGCCGGCGGCGATAAGCCCGGCTTTCGCCAAAACGGGCGCCTCGGCGAGCGTCGTCGTGAGCGGCTCGGGGTTCTCCTCCGGCGTCAAGCTGGTGCTCGAGCGCGAGAACGAGGCGGGCCTGGTCTCCTCGGGCCTGGTCTCCTCAGGCGGCAACAAGATCAGCTGCGCAGTCTCGCTCGTGGGCGCGCAACCGGGGTTGTGGGACGTGGTAGCCGAGAACTCGACCCTTCGCTCCGGCTCTATCAGCGGTGGCTTCTCGGTGGACAACGCCAACAACCAGACCTGGTATCTTGCCGAGGGGTCGACCAACTACGGCTTCGAGGAATACATCCTGGTGCAGAATCCCAACTCCGTGGCGGCCAACGTGTCGCTAGCCCTGATGTCTCCGGACGGACCTCTGGGCCCGTACCCCTCGACCGTGGCGCCGAACAGCCGGATGACGATCAGGGTCAACGACATCGTGTCGGGCAAGGACGTCTCGGCCAAGGTCACCGCCGATGTCGACATCGTCTGCGAGCGGTCCATGTACTGGGGCAACAAGCTCGAGGGCACCGATTCCATCGGTATCCAGTCCCCGTCCTACACATGGTACCTCGCCGAAGGCTCGACCGACTACGGCTTCGAGACGTTTCTCCTGATCCAGAACCCGAACTCGGCAGCGACTACGGTGTCGGTCACCTACATGACCAAGTCGGGGCCGGTCGGCAAGGCGCCGTTCACGCTCGACGGCAATTCGCGCTTCAGCATAAACGTCGCGGATGACCTGGCCGCCGACGACATGTCGTTCGAGGTGGTCGCGGACAGGAGGGTGATCGCCGAGCGGTCGATGTACTGGGACGGGCGACGGGGCGGGCACGACTCCATCGGCACCACGCTGCCCGCGCAGAAGTGGTATCTGGCGGAGGGCTCCACCGACTGGGGCTACACCGAGTACGTTCTGCTGGAGAACCCGACTGATGCGACCGCGAATGTGACACTGACCTACATGACCCCGGTCGGACCGGTGGTGCAGCCGGCGATGAGCATCCCCGCCGGGACCAGGGTGACCGTCCGCGTCAACGACCAACTGCCGGGTAAGGACGTGTCGGTGCAGGCGGTCGCCGACACCGGCATCGTCGTGGAGCGCTCCATGTACTGGAACAACGGGACGGGAAAAGCGGGACACAACGAGATCGGGGTGCCGCAGCCCAGGCAGCAGTGCTTCCTCGCCGAGGGCTCGACCGACTGGGGCTTCGACGAGTGGATCCTGGTGCAGAACCCCAACGCGAAGCCGGCCAACATCGGCGTCGACTACATGACCGGCACGGGGCCGGTTCCCAGGAACGGTTTCGTGCTGGCGGCCAACAGCAGGGTCAGCATCCACGTGAACGCGGACGTCCCCGGAGTGGACACCTCCGCGCGCGTGTACTCCAACCTCCCGATCATCGCCGAGCGCTCGATGTACTGGCACAACGGCGGGGGCGGCACCGTGTCCATCGGGCTCATGAAGTAGCGTTGGAGCGACAGCGTCCCGTCAAACGCACCACCGGGGTCAGGCGCCTGTGGTGCGTTTTACAAGCCCGTCAGACCAACCGGAGGCGGAGGCGCGCGCCGGGGCAGGAGAGAACAAGTTGTTATTGAAGATTCCATGGGTGGACCGGAGCAAGTGCAAGCGCGAGAGCGAGTGCAAGGCCGCGGCGGTCTGCAAGCAGAAGGCGTTCGAGGTCCAGCCGCCATCGGAAGAGGAGCCGGGGCTGGCCCGCGACTGCCCGCTGGTCGACCTGGAGCGCTGCAAACAGTGCGGCGAATGTGAGAAAGCGTGCCCCGAGCACGCGGTCAAGATGGTATAGAATACTCAGCGGCTCAACGAGCCTGTGAAGGGGCGGATCGAAGGGGGAACGATGGCAGAAGTGCTTGAGGTGAACGAACAGAACTTTGACTCGGAGATCGCAAAGGCGGGCAAGCCCGCCCTCGTCGACTTCTGGGCTCCGTGGTGCGGTCCCTGCCGCATGATGCATCCAGTGATCGAGGGTGTGGCGACGGATGTCGGGGACAAAGCCGTCATCGGCCGCTGCAACGTCGATGAGAACCAGGGGCTCGCCCAGCGCTTCGGCGTGACGGCGATACCGACGATGATAGTCTTCAAGGACGGCGAGCAATCCAGCACCATGATCGGCGTGACTTCGGCCGAGGATATCAAGAAGAAGCTGGACATCGCTTGATTGCGGGGGCCCCTTGCTGGAGATAAAGGGATTCATCCCCAATACCATGCTTGATTGGGAGGGGATGCTTGCCTCCACGGTCTTCCTCCCTCGCTGTAACTTCAGATGCCCGTTCTGCCAGAACGCCGAGCTGGTGCTCCACCCCGAGAGGCTCGAGACCGTCCCGTTCTCTGTCATCTCGGATTACCTGCGGGACCGCTCCGGCTGGGTCGACGGCGTGTGCATCACCGGCGGCGAGCCTTGCCTGCACGAGGGCCTGCCCGGCCTGTGCGCCGACTTCCGCGCCCGCGGGGTGAAGGTCAAGCTCGACACCAACGGAAGCCTGCCGGGCGTCCTGGAGTCGGTGCTAGCCGAGGGGGACATCGATTACGTCTCCATGGACATCAAGGCGCCGCTTGAGGCGGGGCCTTACCGGATAGCCTCGGGGACGGACAAGCCCGACCTGGTCGACCTGGTGCGCCGGAGCATCGACATCCTGCGCTCCTCGGGGATCGAGCACGAGTTCCGCACCACCGTGGTGCCGCTGATGCACGGACCCTCGGAGGTGGCCCGCATCGCGCAGCAGCTGCAGGGCGAAAAAAGGTTCATCCTCCAGCACTTCAGCCCCAGGGACACGCTGGACCCGCGCTTCTCGTCCCTTCGCCCCTTCACCGAGGAGGATATGCAGGCGATGCTGAAGCAGGCGCAGCAGTACGTCCCGGGTGCGACGGTCCGCGGGGCGCCGGCCTCGATGAGCAACCAGTAGCACGACAAACGCAACAAATGGGTTCACCTGTAAGAAGCCCAAGTCAA
>PMJJ01000092.1 GCA_003157385.1 Actinomycetota bacterium
TCCCGGCGCCGGTCGAGAGCGTCGAGTCCTCCTCCCCGGCGGAGCGAGCGGGACTGCGACCCGGCGACACAATATTCAGCGTCGACGGCATGCGGCCGCATGACGCGATAGACCTGTACCTGGCACTGGCGGACGGCGGAGATCACAGCCTGGAGGTCGAGCGGGCGGGTATGGGCAAGCGGAGCTCGGTCGAGCTCCACCTGGACGCCGAGGCGCCGGGGATCGAGCTGTCAAAGCAGGTGTTCGACGGGGTGCGGAGGTGTCGGAACAACTGCATGTTCTGCTTCGTCGACCAGCTCCCCGAGGGGCTGCGTAAGTCGGTGTACGTCAAGGACGACGACTACCGCCTCAGCTTCCTCGGCGGCAACTTCATAACGCTAACCAACATGACGCGGGCGGATGTGAAGCGCATCATCCACCAGCGCCTGTCGCCGCTCTACGTCAGCCTGCACTCGACCGACCACAGCATACGAACCAGGATGTTCGGAAATCCCGAGGCCGACAGCGCACTCAAGGTCCTCAAGGAGCTTCTGCGGGCCGGCATAGAAGTGCACCTGCAGATAGTACTGCTTAAGGGAGTGAACGACGAGGAGAAGCTGGACGCCACGCTGGCCGACCTGAGCAGGCACTACAGGGGTGTCGCGTCCGTCGGGCTGGTGCCAGTTGGCCTGAGCACCGGAGGAAGGAAGACGCTTCCCGACAAGTTCGGGTTCGACGCGGAGTCGTCCGCGCGCGTCATCGAGCAGCTCTCCGCCTGGACCGATCGCTTCGAGGGATGCGGGCCGTACGCCGCCGACGAGTTCTTCTTCATGGCTGCCCGGGAGCCACCGGAGGCTGAGTACTACGGCGCCTTCGAGCAAACGGAGAATGGCATAGGTCTGGCCAGGTTCTTCAGGGATGAGTTTGCCGAGGCGGTGTCGTCGAGTTCTTTCGGGCCGGGAAGGAGGCAAAGCGTTGCGCTGGTCACGACTCCCGCAGGAGCCTGGGCCCTGGGTCCGCTGGGGGTAGAGGCAAAAGGCGCGAAGCTGCTGGTCTGCGAGAACAGCCTGTTCGGCTCCCGGGTGAATGTCTGCGGCCTGCTGCCGGGAAGTGACGTCGAGCGCGCGCTCGCGGGAGCCGGCGACATCGAGATCGCTCTGGTCCCGGACGTGATGCTCGATGACGAGGAGCGGTTCATAGATGGAACGACGCTGGCGCAGGTGTCGGAGCGCACAGGAGTGCGGATGCGACCTGTCCTGACGTCCGGCGAAGCTCTGCTGGAGGCGCTGGGAGGCGCGGTCGGGGAGGGCGGTAAGAGATGAGAAAGAAGACGCTCCCGGTGGTCGCCATACTGGGTCGGCCGAACGTCGGCAAGTCCACGCTCCTCAACCGGATGGCCTCGCGAATGGTCGCCATCGTCGATGCCATGCCGGGCGTGACCCGCGACAGGAAGTACGTCCCGGCCAGGTGGCGCGACAGGGACTTCATCGTGGCGGATACCGGCGGCGTGGGCATCGAGGAGGGATTCCTGGCGAGCGACGTAGAGAGGCAGGCATTCTTCGCCGCCGAAGAGGCCGACGTCATCGTCATGGTGGTAGACGTCAAGACGGGCGTCACCGACGACGACGAGTGGCTGGCAAGGAAACTGAAGAGGCTCAAGCGCCACGTCCTGCTGGTCGTCAACAAAGTGGACAACCAGGTCGCCGAAAGCGAGGCCGGAGTCTTCTATGCCCTGGGCCTCGGCGACCCCATAACAATCTCGGCCCAGCACGGCCTGGGCATCGGAGACCTGCTGGACGAGGTCGTGGAGCTGCTGCCTCCGTTCGTCCCGTCCGAGGAGAAACCGGAGATATCCGTGGCGATAGTCGGCAGGCCAAACGTCGGCAAATCCTCGATACTGAACAGGCTCTCCGAAGAGGAGCGGGCGCTGGTGCACGAGGAGCCGCACACCACCCGCGACACCATCGACACCATCGTCGAGCGCGACGACAAGGACTACCGCATCCTGGACACCGCGGGCATCAGGAAGAACCGCGGCGGGATGGACGACGTCGAGTACTACTCGTCCGTGCGCACCTTCAGGGCCATCGAGGACGCCGACGTCGTTCTGCTGGTCATCGACGCGGGCGAGGGGCCCAGCGACCACGACCAGAAGATCGCGAGCAAGATCGCATCGAGGGGCCGCGCCTGCATAATCCTCATCAACAAGTGGGACCTGATAGAGGAGAGACACAAGGGAAAAGAGGTCATGGATTCGCTGGCCTATAAGTTCCGCTGGGCGACGCACCTGCCGCTGCTGCGGGTCTCGGCGCTGACCGGGCGGGGCCTGGACAAGGTGCTGCCGCTGGTGGACACCGTCTATTCGGAGTGGCAGAGCAGGATACCAACGCCTGCGCTCAACGATTTCTTTGCCCGCGTCAAGGACAAGGTGGCCCCGCCCAGGAAGGGTTCGCGGCAGCTGAAGATGTACTACGCGACGCAGGCCGGCACCGCTCCACCCACCGTGATTATCTTTGTCAACGACGCGGGACTGGTGAAGGCCGATTACCGCAAGTTCCTGGAGAGACAGCTGCGCGAGGAGTACGGGTTCTGGGGAACGCCTGTCAGGGTCCACTTCAAGACTGCCGGAAAAGATCGCAGGCGGTAGACAAAAAGCCCCCGTTTCAGGCAGAATTCGGACATCCCGGTAAAATAATCGCGTTATTCAGCCTTTTTTTCACTTTTTCAAAGGTAGAACCGCTTGGATGGTGGAAAAATTGCGTAAATAGGGGCTCGTAGAAGGGGGGTGAAGTTCTTGACGAAGAAAGAGCTTGCGGATGAGGTATCGGCGAAGGTAAAGATCTCCAAGAAGGATGCGGCGCTGGCGGTGGATGCGGCGCTGGACGGCATCACCAACGCGTTGAAGAAGGGAGATAAGGTCTCGCTCGTCGGCTTCGGGACGTTCGAAGTGCGCAAGAGGAAGGCGCGCACGGGGATAAACCCGCAGACGAAGGCTACCATCAAGATCGCAGCGAGCAAGGCTCCGGCGTTCAGGCCGGGCAAAGCACTGAAGGACTCGATCTCAAAGAAGAAGTAGCAGAGCAAAACTCTAACGCACCACTGGCGCTTATCGCGGTGGTGCGTTTTTGTTTCTACTGACCGCGATTACGGGTTTTGCTACAATTACATCCGTGACCCGTCGGGACGTGGCGCAGTCAGGTTAGCGCACTGGTCTGGGGGACCAGGGGTCGCCGGTTCAAATCCGGCCGTCCCGACCATCACCCTTCCGTAGTATCAAGCCATTTATGCGATATCACCATCTCTCGGATTCAAGCGGTATCCGTTGGCCGTCCCGCGTCTGTCACATCCGATTGTCGCGAGAGACGTTCAAATCCTACATTGTGAGGTGCGGGAGTTGGGCGAATATGGATGCTCGAAGCTGGCAGACGCGGCGATTCTGGAGGCTCTCTTGCCGTCGCCTGAGAGCCTCGATATCGAGGGCAGGGCGAAACCGGAGCAGCACGGAGGTCCCGTCATCGCACCGTGATATAATCTCGGCGGCATCGTGGGGTGGGAACGTGGCGTGGGGAGTGTTCCATGCGGGCTTTCACAATCATCGCGTGCATTTTGATCGTCGGCCTCATGGTTGCTGGTTGCAGCAGCAAGGCGGCGTCTGATAAGGCGTGGGCGAAGATCACCGCACAGTCGAAGATCGCTGGCGAGAAGGCACAGAAACTCTGGGACCAGTATCCGAATGTCAGCGTTCAAGAGCAGAATAGATTGACCACGGAGATCCTCGGCCTCATCCCGACCCTGGAGCAATACTGGGATAAGACCACCGGGCGATTCACGGTCAACGACCCCCAGGTCCAGCAGATGATCGACATAATGAAGAATAGGAAGTAGCACATCCGCATTCCTGACAGCACGTTCAATCCCACTCGCCAATGGCATACTCCATCCTGACGCGGGTCCCGTCTTCAAACTGAGTTGTCGCGATTCAAATGGACTTGACCCGCGACGTCCTCTTGTGTCCAGCTACGTTTCAAGACGGCGCCAAGTGGCTCGCGGGCAATCAGGAGAAGTGAAAACCCCTCGCCGTGGTGACGAGGGGTTTATCAGGTTTAGAACCGGCTGGATTTCGCCAGTGACCATTCTCAGAACTTGACCGCCGCAACGGGTTTACCGTTAACCGTCTTCAGAAAATAGACACCCTTCTTTTCGTCTATCGGAATCTGCTTCATGTAATTGGGGACGAGTTGACTGATATTGGTGGGATATTTATTTGTTTCCGCATTGTACGTACTTATAGCATTATCTATGGTTCTCAGGTTCGCTTCCTGCGTGGGTGTCAGCTTGCCGGAACCCATGTCATTTATGGTATAGACAGTGGGTGTGGTCGTGCCGCACCCCGCGATACCAAGAATCCCAACCACCATCGAAAGAGACACCAGGACCACCAACAACTTCTTCATGTTTTACCTCCCCAGTTCAGTACCCCGCATCCACCTGTGATAACGGCAGTCTATCATGCGAATTCAAACCAAAGTGATCTGCGCCGTCCGTTTGTCCACTGATGTCCACCCTGCCGGTTCTTGCCACTCGTGAAGCATGCCCCAAGGTCGTGCCCTTCGTGCCTGTCATTCCCCACCAAACCATTAGAATCCATTCCCGTCTCATTCCCGCCTCTCGACGCGCAACCCTGCAACTAGGCACAACTAGTCAAAGGTTGATTTGTGATTTAACCAAGCGGATAGTTGGCGTTTTCTGTATGAGACTGGGAAATGCGCGATCACGCAGGGACGCGAGTGGGGGACCGGGGGTCGCCGGTTCAAATGTCCGTCCCGACTTACGCCGCCTATTTACTCACCTTCGATGCCGGGAACACCGTCTGGTCCGCAGTTTCCTGCAAGACCTTTGCCTGAGACGGGTCAATGGTCAGCGGACTTGCACCCGTCACGGGAGCGTTGAAGAGGACGTCGTAGAAAACACACGCCGAAAGATAATTACCCTCATCCGACGGGTGGCTTCCGTCGGCTTGATAGAGTTCTATCCCGGGGTGCGACTGGCGAACGCTGGACCAGGCCATGCCGACCGGAGCGAGAGTGGCTGGCAGAGCCGCGGCCAGTTGTTCGTAAGTTGCGCTGATCAACGCCTGATCGCCGCTGTAGGTACCTACTGCTGGAATCCGCATGAAGTACTCGCTGTCACCGTTCTTCCTTCCCCAGGTCTCAAACAGGACAGTCCTGGAGGACGCATTGGCCTGATGGATCATCGAGTTCAACTGTTGCGCGTAGGGTGTGATATATCTCGCCTTTTCGGTGTCGCTGTATATGGCGGGGATCTGACTCTGCTCCTGGAGGACCACGGAATCCCACTTCCTCGACTGTATCTCGGAGATCGTGTTCTGGTACGTGGCGTGCTGCCGCAACGTAAAGCCTCCGGGGGCTGACATTCCATAAGTAAGCTTGTTGCCGAGCGATGTGCTGATCTCGGAGATGGCCAGAGGAAGATTCTTGACTGACGTATAGCTGTTTCCTATAAAGAGCACGCTGATATCCTTCGGTTTTGAATGCTGTCCGCCGGCGGACAGCAACATGTATCCCAGCGTGCCGATGATCACTACGCTGGCCACTATTATCAGGCTCAGATAGACCCGCCTGGAGAACTTCCGTCGCCCGGCCGCACCAGGAAGCGCATCCGCTTGAGGCGGCACGGCAGCGGGTGCAGACGCGGAGAGTTCCGGCCCGAATCTGCGCGCGCACAGATCACAGAAAGCCGCACCTTCCGGGTTGTAGGCGCCGCACGAGGGGCACTTCATGCATACCTCCGCAGAATCCGGGCTTCCCAGGCCTACTGCCAAACCTGTTCTCTGGCCTGTCGGGTCTGACGGTGCTTGACGGCCTCAGAACACACTTGCAAAGGGTTAGACGAAACGTGGATAGAAAACGGCACTACTTCCGACTATTCAATCCGCGCCCGCGCCGACCCCACGATCGTTCTAGCATGACCGGTAAGGAACAGCAACGTCAGGACCGCCTGCATCACCCAGGAGGGCAACGCTTTTCCCAACACCATGTCGCCACTCTTCACTGCCAGAGCCTCCGCCGCGGCGAGCCCGGCGATCACCTGCACGGTCATGGGTGCCACGGCCCTTCGCTCGAAAGGCTTGCGCGCCGCCCAGAACAACAGCAGCGTCCAGCCGGCCATCAGAGATGCGCCCATCCGCATGGCGAATCCGTACCTGCCGTCGCTCTTTTCGAATCCCCACAGCAGCTTCGCCAGCCGCGGATGCAGCATGGGCGCCAGCGCTCCCGCGTCGATCACCGCGCCAAGCAGGAAAGTCGTCCTGAGCAGTCTCGCATCCTCGTCCACGAAGCCTCTTTCGTCATGCGCACGTCATACAAAGAGCGCACCGCTATGCGCGCACAAGCTCTCGTTACCGTGAATACTTAAGTAAGCCTTGAACCGACTCCTTCCCGTTCGACTCTCGCGATGAAACGCAGGCGTCCGCGACACACCCTTCGCGCTCGGACAGGCCCCGTGGAGTCTGCTAGAATTACTGGATACCAGAGTAAGCCCGGCTTCGCCCGGTTCATACCAGGTGGCCCCGGCATCTCTTGCTGATCTCCCTGAAAGGACAATGGATGGAGAACGTCGCAAACGTAGTGACACTGATGAGGGTCGCCATCACGCCGCTGTTCGTAGTCTTCATGGTGATGTCCAACTCGCACCCAGGCTATCGCTGGGTGGCGCTGGCGGTCTTCATGTTCGGCGCCTTCACGGACTTCGCCGACGGACAGATAGCACGGCGCACCGACACCATCTCGAGGTTCGGGATAATCGTGGACCCGCTCGCCGACCGTCTCTTCATCGGCGCCACCATCATAACTCTCTACTCCATGCGAATAATCCCGCTGCTCTTCCTCATAGTAGTGCTGGGCAGGGACGTATTGATGGCCGTGGGCTACCCGTTCATCGGAAAGATCGATCCCGACAAGGTCGCGGTGCACTGGTCGGGCAAGGTGGCGACCGCGACGCTGTTCGGCGCGCTCACCCTGCTGATCATGTCCACTCCCACCGTTTTCGGGGGCGGACAATACGGCTTCTCGGGCAGCCGCGCGGGGTTCTCGGGCTTTCCGTTGACCTCACCTGGCGGACACTGGGCACAGTTCCTGGGTCTGTGGCTGTTCATAGTAGGGATGGCCTGGTCGCTCTACTCGGCGGGCATCTATGTTAAGAGGGCGCTTGCCGCGGTCGCCGAAGAAAAGGCGCAGGGCTCCGCTGAAGCCGGCGCGGACGCCCCGGCATGAGCATTGGAGAATAGCGACATGAGCGGATCGCAGCCAGTCAACATGCAGACAGTGCTGATGGCCGGTGGCCAGGGCACCAGGCTCAGGCCTCTCACGTCCAACCAGCCCAAGCCGATGATCGCTGTCGCCAACAAGCCCCTGATGGAGCACATCCTCGAACTGCTAAAGCGCCATGGCTTCAACGACATCGTGGTGACCCTGCAGTTCCTTCCCACCCTTATAGCCAACTACTTCGGCGACGGCTCCGCTTTCGGAGTCGACATGAGCTACGTCACCGAGGAGAGCCCGCTGGGGACGGCGGGGAGCGTCCGAAACGCGCGCAAGCTCATCGATCGCAGCTTCATCGTGGTGAGCGGCGACTCGCTCACCGACATCGACCTGACCGCCGCGGCCGCGTTCCACAAGGAGCGGGGCGCAATGGTCACCATCGTGCTCAAGAAAGTCCCCAATCCCCTGGAGTTCGGGTTGGTCATCACTTCGCCCGATGGCAAGATCGAGCGCTTCCTGGAGAAGCCCGGCTGGGGAGAGGTCTTCTCCGACACCATCAACACCGGGATATATATCATCGAGCCCGAGGTCCTCAACCTGATACCGGACGACCGTCCCTACGACTTCTCCAAGGACCTGTTCCCCGAGATGCTGGAGAAGAAGTACCCTCTGTTCGGCTACATCGCCGACGGCTACTGGACTGACGTGGGGAACATCGAGCAGTACCTGGCCGCTCACCGGGACATACTCGACGGTCTGGTCGACATCAACGTCCCGGGCCACCTGATGGAGAACAACGTGTGGATGGGCGATGGCGCCGAGATAGACGATTCGGTCAAGCTGTCTGGCCCCGCGCTCATAGGCAACCACGTGAAGATCGAGGCGGGCAGCAAGATCCGCGAGTACACGGTGCTCGGCAACAATGTGGTCGTCAAGCGTGACAACTTCATGCACCGCTCGGTGGTGATGGACAACACTTACATCGGGCCTTCGTGTCACGTCAGGGGAAGCGTGCTCGCCCGCAACTGTGACGTGAAATCAGGCGTGCGCATCGACGAGGGCGCGGTCCTCGGCGACGACTGCCTGGTGGGGGAGAACGCGATCATAAACCAGGGTGTGCTCATCTTCCCGTTCAAGACGGTGGACTCGGGCGCGACAGTCAACACCAGCATCATCTGGGAGTCGAGGGGTATGCGCTCCCTGTTCGGCAAGCGGGGCATCTCGGGGCTCATCAACGTGGACATCACCCCCGAGATGGCGGTGCGGCTGGGGTTGGCCTACGGCTCCACCATGCCAGTGAACGCGCAGGTGGTCACCAGCCGCGACGGAACGCGCGCCACCCGCATTATCAAGCGCGCCTTCATGGCGGGCATGAACGCCGCCGGCGTCCACTGTCGCGACCTCGAGGTGAGCGCGGTGCCGGTCAACAGGTTCACGGTGGAGAGCCACAACGACCAGGGGGGCGTGGACACCCGCACCAGCGAGCGCGATCCCCAGTGGATCGACATAAACTTCTTCGACGAGCAGGGCCGCGAGCTCGACCTCAACGCGCGCCGAAACATGGAGCGCATCTACTCGCGAAACGACTTCCGCAGGGCCTTCCTTGACGAGCTGGGCGAGATCTATTTCCCCGCCAGGGCGCGGGAGTCGTACACCACCGCGCTGGTCGAGAAGCTTGACCTCGAGGCTATCAAGGCCGGCAAGTTCAAGGTTGTTTTCGACTACGGATACGGCGCCGCCTCACTGATAATGCCGGGCCTGCTGGGCAAGCTCGACTGCGAGGTGCTCAGCCTAAACGCCTACACGGACGAGAAGAGGCTAATCACAGCGCGGCCGCGCAGGGAGGAGTCTCTCAAGAGCCTGGGCGAGGTCGTGGTGTCGTTCAAAGCGGACATCGGGCTGCTCTTCGACAACGGCGCCGAGCGGCTGGCGGTGGTCACCAACGAGGGCGCCATGCTGGCCGGAAGCGACCTGCTCGTCGCGGTGATCGAGCTGGTCACCAGGACGATGAAGCCGGGAGGCAGGATTGCGGTGCCGGTGAACCAGCCGTCGGCTATCGAGAAGGTCGCTTCCTCGCGCGGGTTCGAGGTGCTGCGCACCAGGGTGGACAGGTCCAGCATCATGGGCGCCGCGCGCGAGAAGGGCGTGGTGTTCGCGGGAAGCGGCGACGGGGGGTTCATCTTCCGGGACTTCATGCCCGCCTACGACGCGATGATGGCATTCGCGAAGATACTGGAGATGCTCCAGCTGGCAGGCCTGAGCCTCTCGAGCCTCGTCGCCGAGATGCCCAAATACTCGCTGATGAGGCGCGAGGTCTTCACTTCCTGGGAGAACAAGGGGACGGTGATGAGGCACCTGCTGGAGACGCACCAGGGCGACGGCGTCGACTCGACCGACGGCATAAAGATCTCCTGGGACGACGGCCGGCGCTGGGTGCTGGTGCTGCCCGACCAGGAGGAGCCGGTGCTTCACCTGGTGGCCGAAGGCGACGGCGAAGCGGACACCCGGGCGATACTCGACACCTACGAGACCGAGATAAAGAACTTCGCATCCTGAGCGACTCAGGAGTGCTATACTTTTTCGACCGGCTTGCTTTATCCAGGGAGTGGTAGACGTGACTTCGATTTCCTTCGGTACGGACGGCTGGCGATCGACGGTGGAGGCCGACTTCAACGAGGCCAACGTGCGCCTTGTGACCCAGGCGATCTGCAACTACCTGTACGAGAAGGGGCTCTCGCAGAAGGGGTGCGTGGTCGCCTTTGACACCCGGGTATCCTCCGAGGGATTCGCCGACCACGTCTGCGATGTGCTTATGAAGAATGGTATAGCCGCGCTGCGGATGGAGACCTTCTGTCCCACGCCGCAGGCCGCATTCGCTGTCAAGCAGGTAGGCGCCGCCGGTGCTATAATGCTGACCGCGAGCCACAACCCCCCGTCCTACAACGGCATCAAGTTCATTCCGGATTACGCCGGGCCGGCAACCAACGACATCACCGACGACATCGAGTGGGAGATCGGCACCATAGTCGAGGACGGTGATCTCGAGCCGCCCACCGACCGGACGCTGGCGCCGATAAAGAAGCTGGACGTCTCCAACGAGTACATCAAGCAGCTCCTCAGCCTGGTCGAGCGCTCGGTCATCGAGAGGTCGAAGGTCAAGGTGCTCTTCGATCCGATGTACGGCGCGGGGCAGAACATCTTCATGCGTACGCTCGCCCACATGGACTCGTTCGTGGTCCCGCTGCACTGCCACCTCGACCCGGACTTTGGTGGCCTGCTGCCCGAGCCGACCGAGGTCAACCTGAAGGAATGCAAGAAGGCGGTCCTCGACAACAAGGCCGACTGCGGCGTCGCCCTCGACGGGGACGCCGACCGCTTCGGGGTCGTGGACTCAAGGGGAATCTACCTCACGCCGAACAAGGCGCTCACCTTGATGCTGTGGTACCTGTTGACCTACAAGCCGACGGGAGGCGCAGTGGCGCGCAGCCTGGCCACGACCCACATGCTGGACACCATCGCCGAGCACAACGGCTGCCGGGTGCTTGAGACGCCGGTTGGGTTCAAGTACATCGGGGAGCTGATGCGCAAGAAGATGATAATCCTCGGGAGTGAGGAGAGCGGCGGCATGAGCGTGGCCGGACACATCCCGGAGAAGGACGGCCTGGTAGCGGACCTGATCCTCATCGAGATAGCCGCGCGCTTCAAGAAGCCTTTCTCGGAACTGCTCGACAACATCTACCGCGAGTTCGGCCCCTGCTACGACGAGCGCATCGACGTCGAGGTGGGTGAGAGGCGCAAGCAAGAGCTCATGGATTCCCTCCGCGAAAGCCCGCCCCGGAAGATCGCCGATGAGGAGGTCGTGAAGGTGGACCTGCGCGACGGCGTGAAGGTGGTGACCGCGTCGGACAGCTGGATGCTGGTGCGCCCCTCCGGCACCGAGCCGCTGGTGCGAGTCTACGTGGAGGCGCGCGACAAAGCCGCGTTCGACAAGGCGCGCAAGGCGGCTCTGCAGATAGTGAAAACCAAGTAGCCCGCCACTTGAGTCCGAAGCGCTTGAAACGTCACCGGGCGGCGCACGAATAACACCGAGTCTCAGAACCGACTGGCGCGCAGGGGCGCCACGCACGTTATCGTATTTAATAAGTGAGTAACGAACCGAGGCGGTAAGGGAGGGTTTCGATGGAGTTCCTCAAGCTCTGCTGTGTCACACCGCACCCGCCGATAATGGTCCCCGAGGTGGGTGGACCGGAGGTCAAGAAGGTCGCCGGCAGCAACGACGCCATGGAGAAGCTGGCGGCCGATGTGGAGCGCATCGCGCCGGAGACGATCGTCATCATGTCCCCGCACAGCCAGATCTACGCGGACGCCTTCACCGTCAAGACGGCCCCCATGCTCTCCGGCTCGTTCGCCATGTTCGGAGCAGCGCACGTCAGGATGGACACCACTCCCGACCTCGAGCTGGCGCAGGCGGTCATCGAGAAGGCCGCGGTGGCGGGCGTGCCCTGCGAGGCGATCGGCGGGGCGGGCAGGGTCTCGCTCTCCGCCGGGGAGCTGGACCACGGCATCATGGTCCCGTTGTACTTCCTTGCGCAGAAGACCTATCCGCTGGTCTGTCTGTCGATGTCGTTCCTCGACTTCCGCTCGCACTACATAATGGGCATTGCGATCCGCGACGCGATCGCGTCGGTCGGGCGGCGCGCGGTGTTCGTAGCCTCTGGAGACATGTCTCATCGTTTAACCCCTGGCGCGCCTGCGGGCTACAGCCCCCGGGCCGCCGAGTTCGACAAGCAGATAGTCGAGATCACATCCAGCGGAGATTACGCCCGCCTCTTCGAGCTGGACCCGGAACTTATAGAGGAAGCAGGGGAATGCGGGCTCCGCTCGATAATTACTATGGCAGGGACGGTCGATGGCTACGGGCGGTCAAGCGAGGTCCTGTCCTACGAGGGCCCCTTCGGCGTCGGCTACATGGTGGCGAGGATGGAACCGGGTGAGGCCGATGCAACTCTTTCGCTGATCAAGGACGGTGGTCCGTGAGCGCGCGCGAGCCGGTAAGCGAGCACGCCAAGCTTGCCCGCAAGTCGGTCGAGTCTTATGTGAAGGGGGAGGGCAGGGCTGACATCAGCGACGCGCCCCAGGAGCTGCGCGGCAGGAAGGCGGGCGTGTTCGTCTGCCTCAAGAAAGATGGCGAGCTCAGGGGCTGCATAGGAACGATCCAGCCGGTCGCGAACAACATCGCAGAGGAGATCAGGGACAACGCGGTCTCCAGCGCGACCAGCGATTTCAGGTTTCCCCCGGTGGGACCCGACGAGCTCGCCAGACTGACGTACTCCGTCGACGTGCTGGAGGAGCCCGAGGACATTGATGGAATGGACAAGTTGGACCCGGTGACCTACGGGGTCATCGTGCGCTCGGGGAGCAAGGCAGGCCTGCTGCTTCCGGATCTGGAAGGCGTGGACACCCCCGAGGAGCAGGTCCGCATCGCCATGATGAAGGCGGGCATAAGGCCTTCAGAGCCGGTCAGGCTGCAGAGGTTCAAGGTCACGCGACACGACTGAGGTGCTTACTTGGAACCAATGATCACCGCACGCATCGAGCCGGGCACCAAACTGGCAGCTATCGTCGGACCCACCGCGGTGGGGAAGACGGCCATCGCCCTGAAGATAGCGCCGGGACTAGATGCGGAGATAATCTCCGTGGACGCGATGCAGATCTACAAGGGCCTGGACATCGGCACCGGCAAGCCCACCAAGGATGAGCTGAAAGCTGTGCGCTTCCACATGCTGGACATCGCCGATCCCTCGGAGAGCTTCTCCGTGGCCAGATTCAAGGAGCTGGCGGACAACGAGGTCTACATCACCACTTCGCGAGGCAAGCTGCCGCTCCTGGTCGGTGGCTCCGGCCTCTACTACCGGGCCGTCGTCGACGACCTCGACTTCGCCAACACCAGCGGGACAGATCTCTACCGCGTCGAGGTGGTGGAGGAGCTCGGCGAGATGGACGACATAGAGCTCCACGACCTCTTGAGCGACCTGGACTCGGCCGCCGCAGCCGAAATCCCGCCCAGCAACCGCCGCAGGGTCCTGCGCGCCATAGAGGTTGCTCGCGAGGGGGACAGGCTGATGTCCGAGCACCAGCACTCCTGGAGCGACTACGAGAGCCCCTACAACGGCGTGGCAGCGGGCCTGGAGATGGATCGCGAGGCCCTCTACCGCATCATCGACGACCGTGTGGACTCCATGATAGAGCGCGGCCTGGTCGACGAGGTCGAGAACCTCGCCAAGTGTGGCCTGGCGCGGGGAACCACCGCGGGCGAGGCGCTGGGCTATCGCCAGCTGCTCTCATACTTCGACGGCGAGTCAACGCTCGACGAGGCTGTCTCCGAGATTAAGAGGCGGACTCGCAACTACGCCAAGCGCCAGCTCACCTGGTTCCGCGCCGACCCCCGGATCAAGTGGTTCACGGTGCGCGTGCCGCGTGAGGACCCGTCCGCCGGCCTTGCCGAAGCCCTCGGCGAGACGGCCGAGGCCGTACTTGAATATCTCGCTGGTAATCTGGAAAATTGAGCGAAGATGGATTTTTCCAAATACGAAGCATCAGCAAACGATTTCATAATGCTCGATCGCACGTCCGGGGGCGCTCTCACCGGCGCCGATGAAGCGTCGCGCATATGCGAGCGGCGCACCGGAGTCGGGGCGGACGGCGTCATTGAGGCCCTGCCCTCGCAGCAGTGCGACCTCAAGATGAGGATCCTCAACGCCGACGGCTCCGAGGCCGAGATGTGCGGCAACGGGCTGAGGGCGCTGTTCCTGTTCGCCCTCGACCGTGGGCTGGCGAAAGCAGATGAGATGACCTTCGAGACGCCCGCCGGCCCCCGCCGGGTGAGCGTCGTAGGCGTTGGCCCAGGCGGGCGCCAGTTCTCGGTGGAGATGGGTGAGCCATCCTGGCTCAGGGGTGACATCCCCGTCCAGGGGCCGGCGGACGCCGAAGCGATAGACATCGAGATCAGGCTGGGCTCATCCGTCGTCGAGGCGACGTGCGTCTCCATGGGCAACCCGCACTGCGTCGTCTTCGTCGACGACCTGGCAGCCTACCCGGTTCAGAGCGTCGGGCGCGAGATAGAATGCCACCCGATGTTCCCGCAGAAGACCAACGTCGAGTTCGTCCGCGTGGATGCCGCCGACCGGATGCAGGCGCGGGTGTGGGAGCGAGGGGTAGGGGAGACCATGGCCTGCGGCACCGGAACTTGCGCGGTGGTGGTGGCGGCGAGCCTTAAAGGCCTGGCCGGCAGGAGCGCGACGGTATCACTGCCCGGTGGACCGCTGCAGGTGGAGTGGCGCGAGCGGCAGGTCGTGCTGACCGGACCCGCGCGGCACGTGTTCGACGGAAAGACGGTGGGTTAGATGCGTTACTCCCGCAGGCTCGACCGGGTCCCGCCCTACCTCTTCGCGCAGATCGACCGCAAGATCGCGGAGAAGAAAGCCCAGGGCGTGGACGTCATCAGCTTCGGCGTAGGCGACCCGGACGTGCCGACCCCGGACGCGATCGTCGACCGCCTCTGCATCGAGGCACGCAAGCCGGAGAACCACCAGTACCCGTCGTACTTCGGCCTGCCCGAGTTCCGCGCCTCGGCGGCGCGCTGGCTGGAGCGCAGGTTCGGCATCAAGATCGATCCCGGCTGCGAGGTCCTTCCTCTGATGGGGTCCAAGGAGGGCATCGCCCACATGGCGCTTGCCGCCCTCGACCCCGGCGATATCGCCCTGGTGCCCGAGCCTTCCTACCCTGTGTACGCCATGGGCACGCTGCTTGCCGGCGCAGAGTCGCATTTCATACCGCTCACCGCCGACGGTGGATTCCTGCCCGACCTGGACGGCATCTCACCCGACGTGCTGTCGCGCGCGAAGCTGCTGTGGATCAACTACCCCAACAACCCCACCGGCGCCGTCGCCCCGATGGAGTTCTTCGAGCGCGCGGTCGAGTTCTGCCGCAGGCACGACCTCCTGCTCGCTCACGACAACGCGTACTCCGAGATAACCTTCGACGGCTTCGTCGCCCCCAGCGTGCTTCAGGTGCAGGGCGCTACCGACGTGGCGGTGGAGTTCCACTCGCTGTCCAAGACGTTCAACATGACCGGGTGGCGCGTCGCCTTCGCCTGTGGCAACTACGCGGCGCTGGAAGCGCTGGGCACCATCAAGACGAACATAGACTCGGGTATCTTCAACGCCGTCCAGCTCGCGGGCGTAGAGGCCCTGGACAACTGCCAGGATGACATAGACCGCATGGTCGGCATCTACCAGGGGCGCCGCGACCTCATGGTCTCGCTGCTCTCCTCACTGGGGTGGGAGGTCGAGCCGCCCGGGGGGAGCATCTACATATGGCTTCCGGTGCCCGAGGGCTTCACCTCCGCCGGCTTCTCGGAGCACGTGCTCGACCGCGCCGGCGTTTTCTTCACGCCTGGCAACGCCTACGGCCCTTCCGGAGAGGGCTTCGTGCGCCTTTCCCTGACGGTGCCCGACGACCGGGTGGAAGAGGCCGTCCGCCGCCTTCGGGAAGTCTTCAAGAGTGACTGGTAGCGCCGGATACGCCTCAGGGGGGCCGGAGACCGCGGTGCTGGTCGCGGTCAGTCTGTCCACAACCTCTGACGAAGAGACATCCGAGTCACTGCAGGAGCTTGCCGCACTCGCGGGCACGGCAGGAGCTGCGATCGCGGACCGGATCGTGCAGCACAGGAACAACTACGACCCCGCGACACTGATGGGCAGTGGCAAGGTCGATGACGTAAGGCGCTCCGTCGAGCGCAGCGGCGCCACGCTCGTCATCTTCGACAATGATCTCTCGGTGACCCAGCAGGACAGGCTCACCACGATGCTCGACGCCCGGATACTGGACCGGACCGCGTTGATACTGGAGATATTCGCTCTTCACGCGCACACAGCCGAAGGCCGCACACAGGTCGAGCTCGCCCAGCTCTCCTATCTTCTCCCGCGCATACGAGGGCGTGGCGTCGAGCTCTCCAGGATCAGCGGAGGCATCGGGCCGATGCGCGGCCCTGGCGAGACCAAGCTCGAGGTCGACCGGCGCAGGATCCGCAGGAGGATGCGCAAGCTGGAGCGGGACATGGTACAGATGGAGGCGGTCAGGACGACTCAGCGAAAGCAGCGTACGCGCGCGGGCCTTCCTTCCGTCTGCCTGGTCGGCTACACCAACAGCGGCAAGTCGTCGCTGCTGAACAGGCTGACCGGGTCTAACGTCCTGGTCGAGGACCAGTTGTTCAGCACGCTCGACTCCACCACCCGGCGACTGGAGATGCCGACGGGTGGCACCGTGGTGCTCTCGGACACAGTCGGCTTCATCCGCAAGCTCCCTCACGAGCTGGTCGCCGCATTCCGTTCCACGCTGGAGGTGGTCAGGGACGCCGACCTGCTGGTGCACGTAGTCGACTCCACCAGGTCCGAGACGATCTCCGAGCGCATGCAGGCGGTAACCGACGTCCTGGCAGACCTGGACGCGGCGGACATACCGTCACTGACAGTCTTCAACAAGTGGGAAGCGATCGACCCGGCAGGGCGCATCGAGCTCCTCGCGAAGAATCCCGACGCCATACACACTTCCGCGCTGACTGGGGAGGGGGCGGAGGCTCTCGCCGGCGCGATCTCTGCCGGCGTGCAAAGCGTCGGTATCGTGAGGCTGAGAATACCGGCCGCCAGGGGCGATGTGATCGCTTCTCTCCATCGCGCCGGGACGGTGATCGGGACCGATCTCGATGGTGAGGAGCTCCTGCTGGTGGCGCGACTTCCCCGCGACCGCATCCGCGAGTACGCGCCCTTCATGGAAAGAGATGGCAACTAAGCGCCAGTTACTGCCATTTCTTCTTTGACCTCTCCTTAAGGCTCAGAAAAAATATTCGCTGCAGTACCGCTCAAGGTTCGGCCCGACCCGGCAGTGGCGCGCCCGCCGGACCAGGCACAGCGCTCGACCTGGAGTCGAATCAGAAGCCTCTCCGGCAATGGCTCAGGACGGGGGACCGCGGGCTCTTTGCGCAGATCTCGACGACCCTCGACTACTGATTAAACCTTCAATCCAGCTTTATCCAGGCGCGGAACCCTGTAGTAATCCAACAGACATTTTTTTTCGAAAAACGTTCTTGACACACCCTATGTTGTGGGCAAAAATGGCCTGCAGCACAAGATGTGGGCTCGGGCTCCGGCAGAGGGAAATCGATAGCAATCACCGGAGTCGGGGTACGTCACCTGAAGGGGAACGAACGGTTTAGAAAATGAATTGCCCGTACTGTGAGAGCAAGAAGACCAAAGTGATCGATTCCAGGGCCGTCGAGGACGGCGGATCGATACGCAGGAGGCGCATGTGCCCTTCCTGCGGGTCGCGCTTCACGACCTTCGAAAGACGGGAGAAGGTCGAGGTGGTAGTCATAAAGAGGGACGGCGCCAGGGAAGTCTACGACCGGCAGAAGATATGGAACGGGTTTTTCAAGGCTCTGTCCAAGCGCAATGTCCCCGAGTCGGTCATAGAGAGGAACGTGGACGAGATAGAGGACGAGCTGAAGAAGAGGCAGGACAAGGATGTGCCAGCCTCCGAGATTGGCGATATGGTGATGGAAAGGCTCAGGCGGATAGACGAGATCGCGTACCTGCGATTCGCCTCCGTCTACAAGCGCTTCGGAGACGTCAGCGAGTTCCAGAAGGAGCTCGGAGAGTTGATGCCCGAGCAAATGGAGGACCGCTCGGCTTGAGCGGAGCGGGCGGCAAAAAGATGGGTTGGACGGAAAGGAGCAGGAAGTGACACCTCGGATCCAGGTCCTCAACAACGGTGGGGAGTTCAGCTATAATCCCACCGGGGACGCCACTGACATCGCGCTGCAGGTAAGCACGGTGTCCGCTGAGGAGATCAACCTCTGGGACAAGCAGAGGATCGTCGACTCGATAATACTCGAGGCTCAGGCTTCGCCGGGGCTGGCGAGTGAGATAGCCGACGAGGTCGAGAAGAAACTGGTCGCCCTGGGGCAGACGAGGGTCACCACCAGCCTGATCCGCGAGCTGGTCGACCTGCAGCTGATGGAGCGCGGCCTATCGCACATGCTGGGGCGCCACACCAAGCTCGGCCTGCCGATGTTCGATGTCGAGAACATCATCACTCAGGCCAACAAGGAGAACTCCAACACCACCCACAACCCCGAGTCGATCAACCTGACCATCGCCGAGACAGTGCTCAAGCAGTACGCGCTCGAGCGGGTCTTCTCGGATGACGTGGCACGGATGCACTACGAGGGCGCGATCCACCTCCACGACCTCGGCTTCATCGTGAGGCCCTACTGCGGCGGCCACAGCCTCGAGTACGTGAAGAAGTACGGGCTCAAGCTGCCCAACATCACCAGCACGTCGAAGCCAGCCAAGCACGCCAACGTGCTCATCGGCCACATGGTCAAGATGGCCTCGACGCTGCAGTCTTACTACGCCGGCGCCATCGGCTGGGAGGCCGTGAACGTGTTCTTCGCGCCGTTCCTGGTCGGCATGCCGTACGAGCGCATCAAGCAGCTGGCGCAGATGCTCATCTTCGAGTTCAACCAGCTCGCGGGGGCGCGCGGCAGCCAGGTGGTCTTCACCGACTTCAACCTCTACTGGAACGTGCCCAGGCACCTCAAGGAAGCACCCGCGATCGGGCCGGGCGGAGTCCCCACCGGACAGCCCTACAAGGACTACGAGAAGGAGGCGCAGCTCTTCCTCAAGGCTCTCTTCGAGATCTACTTGGAAGGCGACGCGATGGGCAAGACCTTCGTGTTCCCCAAGCCGCTGCTCCATATAAACGATGACTTCTTCAAGACGGAGGGCTGGGAGGAGTTCCTCGACCTGGCCTGTGAGGTGGCCAGCGCTCAGGGAATAACCTACTTCGTGTTCGACAGGGGAGACGAGGTGACGGTGTCGCAGTGCTGCAGGCTGAAGCTGAAGCTGTGCGAGGAGGACCTGCGCGAGGCCCTGACGCCGGAGAAGATGCGCTTCAGCGCCCTCCAGAACATCACCATAAACCTGCCGCGGATCGCCTACCGCGCGAACGGCTCCGACGAGATGTTGTTCAGCGAGCTCGAGAAGACGCTGGAGCTGGTGGCCAGGGCACACGTCCAGAAGCAGAAGTTCATCTCCAGCCTCATGGAACTGGGGAAGGACGGCCCTGTCTCGCTGCTCTGCATGGAGCTCGACGGCGAGCCGTACCTTCGCCTGGACCGCCTGACCTACCTCGCGGGACTGCTGGGCCTGAACGAGATGGTGCAGCACCACAAGGGCATGCAGCTCCACGAGTCGGGAGAGGCGCTCAGATTCGGGCTCAAGGTCATAGCCCACATGAACCTGGTCTGCGAGAGGCTGTCGGAGAAGTTCGGGATAAGCATCGTGCTGGAGGAGTCTCCAGCCGAGTCCAGCGGCTACAGGCTCGCCAAGCTCGACATGAAGTATTTCCCCGAGCAGGCGGGCAAGGTGGTGAAGGGCAATCTGGAAGACGACCAGTACTACTACACCAACAGCATCCACCTGGCCACCGACGCCCCCATCGACTACGTGGAGCGCGTGCAGAAGCAGAGTCTGTTCCACCCGCTGATCAAGGCCGGCGCCATCATCCACGTGTGGCTGGGCGAGCACCAGCCGCCGGCCGCATCGGTAAGGAATTTTGTGGAGAAGATATTCTGGGACACAAACGCGGCGCAGGTGGCGTTCAGCCCCGAGTTCACCGTGTGCAACTCCTGCAGCAGGACCAGCCGGGGGCTCTTGGAGGAGTGCCCGCTCTGCGGCTCGGTCGACACCTACGGGATCACCAGGATCGTCGGCTACTACTCCAAGGTATCGACGTGGAACAAAGGAAAGCTCGGAGAGCTGGCAGAGCGCAACAGGACATCGCTCATGGGAGGGGATAGAGATGTTGTTGAAAGTATTCGTGAAAGAAGACTGTCCAAACTGTCCGGCGGCTAAAGAGGTCGCGAACCAGTTCGGGTTCAGCAGGCTCTTCAACATGGACGACGCGGAAGGCCTGGCTGAGGCCGCGTTCCACAGCGTGCTGTGCACGCCCTCCATGGTGCTGGTGGATGACACGGAGAACGTAATCCACTCGTGGCGATGCCACGTCCCGCGCCCGACCGAGATCGCGAACTACGCGGCCTGAGGTGGTGTGAGGAAAGCTGTCCCTCGTCGTCAAGTTCACCAAGCTGGCAAGCGATGTTCCAACCCCCAGATACGCCCATGAGGGCGATGCCGGCTGCGATCTGGCCAGCCGTGAGGATCTGGTGCTCGCGCCAGGGGCAAGGGCCCTTGTGCCGACCGGCATAGCCGTGGCCATACCCGAGGGCTACGCCGGATTCATCCAACCCAGGAGCGGTCTGGCGGCGCGGCACGGGATAACCATCGTCAACACCCCCGGCCTGATCGACTCCCACTACCGCGGCGAGATCAAGGTCATCCTGCTGAACACGGACCCTCGCGAGCCTTTCGAGGTCCACAAGGGCGACAAGATATGCCAGCTCGTCTTCCAGCCGGTGGCGCGCGCGACGCTGGAGGAAGCTGGCGAGCTCGACCGGACCGCCCGCGGCGAGGGAGGCTTCGGCTCCACCGGTCTGTGATGGCCTGCGCGCCCCCATGCTAGAATCTTCTCGGTGTTGCTATGGATATCCAGATGCAAAGGGGCGAGAACCCCTTCGACGAACCCAGGCGCAAGCTTCGCGAGGCCGACCCGGCCAGCGTGGCGCAAAGAGCAGGCGCCCGCTGGGAGCCCGCCGGTAGCGAAGCGGGCCGGATCGTGCTCCCGGTTCTCTCTGGCGTTGCCTTCATCTCTTTTCCGGACGTCGAAGTGGAAGCCCAGCGTCCGATAGGGACATTCACCCTCAAGCTCCTTTCTCTGCTTTACCTCGCCAACACCGACGGCGAACCACCGTCGGGCGAGTGGCTGGCTTACCGGGAGTTGCCGGGCGCGCGCTTCTACGAGCCCGTGGTGAGGCGCAGCGTGGAGGAGCCTCTGGCCGCGCGCTTCGGCCGCGACAGGGAAGGCTTCCTGCAATCCTGCCAGGCGCTGGGAGGGACGGAGGTCGACTTCGGGGACGTCGCCTGTTCGTTCGCGCTGTTCCCGCAGGTGATGGTGGCGGTTATCCTCTGGCTCTGCGACGAGGAATTCCCACCACGGGCCCAGCTCCTGTTCGACTCCAACAGCACCCACCACCTCAACGCGTTCGACCTGCGGATGGGCGCCCAGGATATCTCCTCGCTGATGATGAAGGCGGCGGGGGAGAAGGGCTGATGCGCTCGCTGGTGCTGCTCTCCGGGGGGATGGACTCGGCGGTCTGCCTCTACCAGGCCGCGGCGGATCCCACAGCGGGCAGCGTGGAGGCCGTCTTCTTTGACTGGCGCCAGCGCTCTCTGGCAGAGGAGCTCGCAGCATCGCGTGCCCTCTGTGAGGCCGTTGGGGTCGCGGAGCCGGCTGTCATCAGACTGGATTTCCCATACAGCGGACCGCTCACCGAGCCCGGCGCGGAGCTCCCCGGCGGCAGGACCCCCGCGGACATATCCGCCGCGGGCGTTGCCGACACCTTCTTTCCGGGCCGCAACCTGGTGATGCTCGCGCACGCCTTCGGCATGGCCGCGGCTGGAGGTGCGCGACGCATCTACTTCGGGCCCAACGCCGACGACGCCGCGGGATACCCCGACTGCCGCGCGGACTGCCTGATGCAACTGGCGGCGGCATGTCGACTGGGCACCGACACCGAAGTCGAGCTGGCAGTTCCGCTGATCGAGAGGTCCAAGGAGCAGGTGGTCCAAGCCGGCGACGACCTCGGCGTGCCATGGGAGAAGACCTTCTCGTGCTACGCGCCCGTGGACGGGCGGCCCTGCGGCATATGCGATTCCTGCGTGCTCCGGATGAGCGCCATCAAGGGAAAGGTTGAGCGACCCTAGCCGGCGTCTTCGTCATCATCATCGTCCGGTAGTATCTTCGGCATCGAAACGTCGAGCTTGACGGAGCGCCGGATATAGGTGCTGAAGATGATGGGAATCGACAGGATGATGAGTATGGCGATCACCAGGTATATCCAGTTCTTGCCCGATCCCTTCCCGGTGAGCTTCTTCGCGCCCCCGACGGTGGCTCCGGTCCCGAACTGATCGGTGGTGGAGAACGTCGATGCTAGTATCAGCGAGGTGCCGGAGACGCTGTCGTGGAAGAAGGCGTCCCAGCTGGTGTTGGTGCCTTTCTCCAGTATCGCGCTCATGTCCGGCAGCGAGTACTTCTGGCCCGAGAACGCGTTGAACTCCTTGGCCATCTGCCCCAGCAGCCACTCGATGTCCTTCGCCGCGCCCGTGCCCTCGGCACCCAGCTTCACCGAGATATCCGCCGCCACGGCGGCTCCCTTGGTGGCGAGCAACGAGGTGTCTGAAGACCCCTGAGCCTTGGACAAGCTCGTGGTGGTGGCGCCGGGGCCCGTGAGGTAGTCGCCGTAGACCCGCGAGAACCCGGAGTAGGCGGTGTTGGCGTCGGAGAGGCCGAGCTTGCCGGCCAGCCTGTAGGCGTAAAACCAGGGCATCCCTTCCTGGAACCAGGCGGAGTCGCCACCCGATGCCGGCAGTAGCGACCAGCGGTTCCACGTCTCGAACCAGCCACGCCCGGCCGCGGCAGCCGCCAGCCCCGTGAGGTCGGCGCCGCCATGGAAGAGGAGGAAAGAGTCGCGCAGGCCCTCGGATGCTGGACCAACAGCCCCCCTCTTGGTCGACCCGGACACCAGAACGGTGGCGTAGGACTGTTCAGGCCGCGGCCCCATCACCCGCACGCACTCGTCGTAGATTTTGATCAAGTTGTCGGCGTACCCGCTCCTGTCGGAGTCCTGGTAGCTGTCGTACTCGGAGGTGAAGCCGATGGTTATGGCCGGGTTGGCGGCCCGCTTCGTCACTGTGGTCATCTTTCCCCAGGCGACGTAGTTCGCCAGCAGTGCGCTGGTAGAGTCCACAGTGTACGATCCGGCGCTTGTCGACTTCCAGGGCGCGAGCGACGTCTGACCGGAAGCCGTCTGGACTTTCACCCCGTATTGTTCCGTGAGGTACTGCCCTGATTCGTTCTGCGGCGCCAGGAGGACGTCTGAGGCCATGAACGCCTTGAGGTCGGGCTGCGCTATGGCCCTGGGGGAAGAAGCTCCCGTGGGCCCTTCTGGTGCAACGGCGGACGCACTGGAGGTGGTAACCACAGTCACCTTGTAGGGGATCTCAGCCAGGCCGTCCGCGGATGCGGTCACGGTCCAGGCGTTGGATGTTCCCGCCACGGGCTGGACGACGAAGGCCGGGTTCGCGGGTGTTTGCATGGCTATGTCCGGCGCGACGCCCGTGACGCCGAGTTGGGCTGTCGAGGTGGAAGGTTTGAGCAAAGCTTTCTGCCCGCTATTCATGTTGAAGGTCACCTTCACATCCACGGACGCCGTGCTCGAGGTATCCGAACTCAACGTGAAGTTGACGGTCGCCGTGGACACGGCCGCGGAGATGGGGGAGATGAACAGTAGACAAACCAGGGCCGCCGTGGCCATGGCGATACAGACCGATTTGATGGTTGATTGTGTGAACATAAGGCCAATTCCCTATCAGGCAAAAGCGTGTCACTAACTGGTGAGTATAACAGAACGAGATGCGTATCGCCGGGCGGGGGAGAGGGGCCTCTCAACCCCCTCTTTCCTTGGTCGCCACGGCCAGTTCAACGCGCTTCACATAGCGCAGCGACGGGACCTGGCAGATGAGGAGGATGATTATTATTCCGATGCTGACCATCCAGTAGCTGCGAGGGTAGACGACCAGAGAGAGGCTCATGTAGTCGGTCGCCTGCAGCGTCATGGCGTAGCGGCCCAGCTCCACGCCCAGGATCAGTCCGGGAACGATTGCCAGCAGGCCGAAGATAAGGTTCTCGAAGGTCGTCATGGCGGAGATCTTCCAGGGTTCGGTGCCAATCGTTCTGATAGTGGCGATCTCGCGCTCGCGCTCCAGTATGTTGATGGTTATGGTGTTGAACGTCAGGGTGAAGGCCATCAGCAGCGCGAACATAAGCATGACGTAGATGATTATGTACATCAGGCTCATGTACTGGTCTACTTCTCTCTTGATCTCGGCCAGGTCGATGATTGCCGACATCCCGGGTATCTTCTGCAGTTCCTGACGCACTTTCGCCTGCGCGCCCGGCAATGTCCTGACGTAAAAACTGCCCCGCGAGGCCACGCCGTAGTCCAGGAGCTGCTGGGCGTATTTCCTCTCGAGGTAGACGATGTTGCCCATGGGTTCCTCGATGAAGTCGCCGACGATGAAGTCCCTTGAGCCCCATGACGTCTCTAGCGTGACCACCTGCCCGGTCTGTATGCCCTTCTTGATGTGGAAGAACTGGTTCAACAGCACGTGGTTGTCGGTGAGATACACTTCCTGACGCGACGCGGTGAAGAACTTGCGCATGTCGGTGTTGGGATCGAGCCCCATCATGACGGTGTCCGCCCCGGACCCGCCGCCTTGCCAGGACACGTGGACGCTGGAACCGGTGGTGGCCTCCACCTCGGAGACCCCGTCAATGCGCTGGATGCGGTTTATCACCGCCTCGTCGCGGCCTCCCAGAAAAATAGCCACCATGTCAAAACGGTTGTTGAGGCTGAAGCCGCGGTTCAGCGCGTCGCCCGCCGTGTTGAGAACGGCCAGGAAGACCAGCACTATCATCACCGAGAAGGTCAGGCCGAGCAGGGTGAACGCTGTGCGCCGCTTGTTCCTGGAGATGTTCCTGATCGGCAGCTTGATGAACATCGGCGCCTTGCTCATGAAGGGGAATATCCTCTCCAGCAGCGGGCGGTGGTAGATCGTCTCCAGGGTCTCGCCTCGCATCGCCTTGGACGGGTCCAGGCGGGCCGAACTGGCCGCCGGTATCAGGCCGGCAAACGCGCAGAAGAGCAACGAGAGCGCGACGCCGTTGCCCAGGACGTTCCAGTACGTCTTGATCTTCACCAGGGGAAAGCCCAGCGTGTCGGCGTAGACCTTGGTTATCATGATGGCGAGGCCGTAGCCTGCTATCACTCCCAGGACCGCGCCTATGACCCCGATGATGAGAGCGAAAGAGAGGTAGTGGCGGAGTATCTGGCTCCGCTTGTAACCCATCGCCCGCATGACGCCGATGAACGGACGCTGCGTGTACACCAACCGTGACAGGAGTATGTAGATGCTGAAGCAGGCGATGCCCAGGAAGAGGAGGGGGAAGAAGAGGGCAAAGCTCTTCATGCCTTTGAGGTCCATCTGCAGCATCTTGTTGCCCTGGTGCTGGTCGAGGGTGGTGATCTCCTGGATGCCGGTGTCTTTCATGACTGACTCGACTCCGGTGATCTGCGTGTCGACCTTGCTGTAGTCCTTGACCTTGAAGACCATCTGGTTGTAGGAGTTGCCCGTGTTGGACATCCACTGCCCGTCCGCCACGGGGACGAACAGAATGGCCATCGTGCTCGAGGAGAGCATGGGGCTGAAGTCGCCCTTCTCGCCCGCGAGAACCAGGTACTCCGGGCTGCCGGCTATGCCGATGACCTTGATCGGGATGTTCGCGCCGTTGCGGACATAGGTGAGGTAGTCGCCGGGCTTCAGCTTGTAGAAGTCCGCCGTGTGCTTCTCCACAATGCACACGTGGGTGTCGCCCTTTTTGAAGAACCTGCCCTCCTTCACCAGGAGATCGTCGACCATGGGCCTCTGGTAGGGTATGCCCGTGACGCGCCCGATGAGCTTCTTGCCATCCGGCATCAACATGGAGACGTCCGAGCGCGTCCTGGGGGTGGACAGAGTCACGCCCGGCACCTTCGCGGCCTGGTCGGCGACGTAGCGGGGTATCTGGTCGGACTTTACCGTGAAGTCGGCGAAGTTAAGTTTCTGGTAGGTGTATTCGTAAGAGGTCTTCAGGTTCTGGTAGGACATGGAGGACGCGATGAATATCATCACGCCTATCATGACGACCAGCGTGATCGCAACAAACCTCACCTTGGCGCCCAGGATCTCGCGCAGGAGCTTGGTGCTCATGGCGTTCATCTCAGGCTTTTTGAATCGCTTCACAGTCCGTCCGTTTCGGTCCTGGCTTACATCAGGGCACAATAATCTTGACGAGAGCCACCGGCCGGTTGTTCGGGCCACCAGGCGCAACAAGGCGACTCAAGAGTCCGCCACCCGTCAGATATGATAGCGCATACAAGTAAAGAAGGCCTTGATGGAGGCATTACAAGTGGTTATTGGGTTTCCAGGAGTACTGGCACCTCTCTCGTGCTTATGTCCCATAATATATATTATGTAAACTTATGACGAACTTTCCTATAAATCTCTTAATCTCTCTCCTCCTCTCTCTTCTTACGCAAATCAATCACACAAACTACTGGATGTCATTCCCCGATAGCCTGATAGATGATGCAAGGTCCGCGAGTCGTAGAATCTTGGACGAGCAGTCACCTGGTGGGCGCAGCGGGTCCCCTACCCTATCGCGAGGTTTTAATGGAAGGCACACCGGCCGAGCGGGACATCATCATAGCTGAGGCGAACGCGCACGAGGCTCCGGAACTCCTCGAGGTGCAGAAGCGTGCATTTCTGCTGGAGGCTGAGCGCTACGACGCCTGCTCGATGCCTCCTTTGACCGAGACGGTTCGGGAGGTGAGGGAGGCTTTCGCCGAGAGCACTATCCTGAAGGCCGAGATGGAAGGCCGGATCGTCGGGGTCGTCAGGGCCACCAGCAAAGGCGGGACGTGTCTGATCGGGCGCCTGGCGGTCGAGCCTGACCTTCAGGACAGGGGGATCGGTACGGCGTTGCTCGCCGAGGCCGAGGCTCGCTGCGGCGACGCCCCCCGGCTGGAGCTGTTCGTCGGGTCGAGGAGCCACAAGGACATCCACATCTACGAGAAGATGGGCTACAGGACTTACAAGGCAGAGGACATCCGCGACGACATAAAGCTCCTCCATATGGAGAAGCTCAGGCCGCGCTAGGAATAGAGCTTCCCGATGCTCGCCTCGAGCATCTCGTTATAGCGCTCGTTGAGGAAGTAGCCCATGTCCTGGTCGAACTCGATCACGTTCTCACGCCGGTACTGGTCCTCCGCCCGCCTGGTCATGCTGGTGAGCGCGACCGTCAGGTCGTGTATGTCGTACTTCTCGTCGCCCAGGGTCTCGGCCATCGAGTCTATCAGCTCCGGAATCATCATCCCGCGCTTCTTGGCCAGCAGCACTTTTATCGCGGTGAGCTCGTTCTCGCTGAGATCGGCCACGTAGCGGTCGAGTTCGCCCTGGGTCCAGGTGTCCGGCTGGGGCACCATCACGATCCAGGTCTCAGTCGACTCTATGCCGTCTATTCCCCTCACGGTGGAGAGGATGGTGTTCTGCAGCGTCTCCAGGTCCGGGCCGCGCATGACCGCTACGACGTCGACGTGTCCCGATACGCCCTCCGCCGATATGACCTGCGGCATTCCCGACAGCAGCCGCATGACCTCATCGAGCTTGCCGGCCGCCACCTTGATGAAAACGTAAGCCTTCTTCTTCACGACTTCCCCCTTGCGTGCTATCTAGTGCTCCGTCCCACAGATACCTTGAAATTCGAGCTCCGCTGCATCCACGCCTGCCGCGTTCCGCTCCCTCTGAGTACTCAGCGAGTACGACTCGGTCGCGCGCCTTGCAGACGCCGCGAGGAGACGCTCTCGGTGCTTCAAGCTCCCTGTGGGACGGAACACTAGAGCTTCGAGACGTCGATCTTTGCCGCGAGCTCGTCCCTGAGCACTCGCTTCAGTACCTTCAAAGTCATCCCGTAGGGCATCTGCGAGCGGACCTCCACGTATCGCGGTGCCTTGTACTCGGCGATGTTCTCGCGGCACCAGGCCATCAGTTCCGCATCGGTCAGCTCTGCCCCCGCGACGGGGGTGCACACCGCCGCCACGATCTCTACCTTGGTCGGGTGGGGTATGCCTACCACGGCCACCTCGTCCACCGCGGGGTGGCCGCGGATCTCCTCTTCCACCTCTTTGGAGAAGACCGAGTAGCCTCCCGCCTTCACCACGTCTTTCTTGCGGTCCACGAAATAGAGCAGCCCGTACTTGCCCTTGCGCACCATGTCGCCGGTATGGAACCACCCGCCGGCGAAGGCCTCTTCATTCTTCTCGGAGTCGTCCCAGTATCCTTTGGTGATGTTGGGCCCCCTCACCACCAGCTCCCCGGGCTCTCCGGCGGGCACGCGGTTGCCTTCCTCGTCCCAGACCTGGGTCCTCACCGGGAAGACGGGTATGCCCACGCAGCCCTGCTCGAAGGACTTGAACTTCGTGGACAGCTTGAGCGCTGTTATCGGGCTTGTCTCCACCTGGCCGTAGCCCTCGAAGAACATCCCGCCGTAGCCCATGAACTGCTGGATCTGCTCGAGCGGCATCGCGTCCGCCCCGCTGGCCCAGAGCCTCACCGAAGAGAGGTCGTAGTCGTCGATGCGGCTGTGGACGAGCATCGAGAACATGGCCGGCACCCCGACGAAGACGGTTATCTTTCTGTCCTGTATCAGCTCCAGCGTCCTCACCGGGTGAAAGTACTTCATGAAATATCCCGGCGTGCCCAGCATGAAGCACAGGAGGCCCACGCAGAAGCCCATCAGGTGGGCGCTTGGCAGCGCCGACAGCCCCATGTCCCTGGGGGTTATCGGCAGCACGGCGGCGGTTATGCGCTGCGTGGTGAGCAGGTTGTGGCTGGTCATCATAGCGCCCTTGGGATAACCGGTCGTGCCCGACGTGTAGAAGATGGCCGCGGTTGCGTCCCGGTGGAGCCTGAAGGGGACGCAGGTGTCGGACGCCCCCTCCATCAGTTCATCGAGGGAGGCGAAACCTTGCGGGCACTCGCTGCGAGGTCCGGCCATGACCCAGTTGTTGACCCCCGAGATCACGTCGCGGTCCTTGATGTTGGTATTGAAGACGTCGGGGTCGGTCACAACATGGGCGGCGCCGCAGTTCTCGGTGATGTACTTTATCTCGGAGCCCTTGAGCATGTAGTTCAGAGGGACCGCGATGGCGCCTATCTTGAAGCAGGCGTAGCAGAGCATCAACAGTTCGATCCTGTTGCCCATCGCGATGACCACTCTGTCACTGGGCTTCACGCCCACCTCGGTCAGCGCATTCGCGAGCTTGTTGACAAAGATGAGGTTCTGGCTGAAGGTGAGGGAATCCGTGGAGATGGAACCGTAGTCCAGTGGTTCGTCCAGGAAGGCGAGCGGCGCGTCGCCGTAGACCGCGGCCGCCTTGTCCCAGAAGTTCGACATGGACAGCCTTGGATCGGCGATCAGCTTGAACTTGGTAAAGTAAGACATCGACACCCGCCTTCCCGTCACATCCTCCCGGACATTCACGCTGAGAGTATACTACGTATCCGCACCGCCTTTCCCCTGTCAGCCGACCTGTTCAAGCGGGCGGTTGGTTGTTATAAACTCGTATGCGAAAGCACCGGAATGGAGGCCGGATTGATTATCATCGGAGAGAAGATAAACGGGACTCTTGCCCACGTAAGAGACGCGGTCCTGGATAAGAACGCAGACCTCATAAGCGCTCTTGCCCGCGGGCAGGACGAGGCCGGGGCCGACTATATCGACGTCAACGTGGCCACGGGGATCAGTGACGAGCGCGAAGCGATGCTCTGGGCCATCGACGTCGTTCGCGGCGCGACCTCCCTCCCCCTCTGCCTCGACTCCTCTGACCCGGCTGTGCTGGAGGCGGGCCTTCAAGCCTGCGGCGACGAACATCCGCTGATCAACAGCGTCACCGGCTCGGCCGCGAGCATGGGCCCGGTGCTCGCTCTCACAGCCAGGCATTCCTGCGGCGTCGTGGCGCTGCCGATGGACGAGGCCGGCATCCCCACGTCGGCGGGCGCGCGACTGGAAGTGTGCAGGAGGATACACGCTTCGGCGCTGAAGGCCGGCGTAGCCGCGGAGGACATCTTCTTCGATCCGCTGGTCCTGCCGCTGAGCGCGGACTTCACCCAGGGCAGGGTGACGATCGATACGCTTGCGTCCATCAAGAGCGAGTTCGAGGACAGCCGGACCGTGATGGGCGCCAGCAACGCGTCGTTCGGCCTGCCGGCGCGCTCGCTGATCAACCGGGCGCTGTTGTCGTTGGCGTGTTACTTCGGGCTCGACGCGGCGATAGTCGACCCGACCGACTCAGCTCTCCGCGCCGCCATACTGTCGGCCGACGTGGTGGCGGGCAGGGACAAGTACTGTAAGGATTACATGAAGGCGTTTCGCTCGGGCGGACTGGGGTGATGGCAGTGGCACAAGTTGGGGTCAACGGGCCGACGAGCCGACGGAGGGTCATCATCGGCTCCTCCGTGATAAGCCTGCTGGGCATAACCTTCGGGTCCTGCCTGGTCGTCGCGGGCAGCGCGCTTACCTGGCGGTCGGACCGCATCCTGGGCCTGTACAACCAGTCAGGCTGGAAGTACTCCAATATCGCGGGCGGCGACGGCAAGATAACGATGGCGCTGGGCGCCGTGATGGCAGTCACGCTCGTCGCCGGGGTGCTGTTCCAGAGCCGGGCGCTTTACGCGGTGGCGCTGGCCGCAGATATCTGCGTCGCCGGCTTCATACTCTTCGAGCTCATCTATCTGGGAGCCGCCTCCGGTGTGGTCAGCCCCGGCAACGGCCTGTACATGGTGCTGGGAGGGAGCGTGGCCGGATTCCTCTGCTGCCTTGGCGGCTACCTGATGATGACCGAGACCCGGGCACAGGCCAAGGTGCAGCTGCTCGAGGCGCCGTCAGCCGACTGAGTCCTCACGGGCGCCGCGCGGCATCGCCTCTATCCATTCTTCGAGCCTGCCCGGCCTGTACAGGGGCGGGTAATCGATGTAGTGGTCCATGGTGCGGCCGGCCAGCCGCCCGGCGCGGACGATGCCCGGCATCGCGCCGATGACCTTCATCATCCCGCGCAGCTTGGGGACGAGTTGCTTGAAGCCCAGCCTGGGAACCTCCGGGAAAAGCCCACTGAAGACCTCACCTGGCCCCAGCACCCCCGTTCTCAGCATCGCGTTGAGGTCGGCCACGTCCTGCGTGTCGGCGTGGCGCCGGATCACGTCGTAGTATGCGAGCACCGCCCCCCTGGCCAGCATGAAGCCTTGGTTGTATCCCCACAGCGCCGCACGGTCCGACCTGCCCGTCTCCAGCGCCCGCAAGACGGACTCCGCGCAGAGGTCCGCGGCCAGCAGGGCCGAGGCGGTCCCGGACCCGTGCGCCGGGATGACCTGGCAGGCGCTGTCCCCCAGAACCACCAGGCCGTCGGCCACAAAGGTGTCAAGCGGCCGCCTGATCGGTATGGGACCGCCGTCACCGAACACCTTCTCCCCGATGAACGGTCGCTCGGCAAGAAAGGCGGCAAAGCGCTCTTCGGCGTCGGGCCCGCTTCCCGGCTTCACCCCGATGAGGATATCGGCAAACCCGCGCTCGATATCCAGGAAGCAGGTCTCGATGGAGTAAGGACCCTGTGTCCCTATCCTGTCCAGCCGCGCGCGGTCCATCATGTGACCCTCGCGGATGTTCTCGCGGGCGGAGTCCCGGTCTATCAGGCGGGTCTCGCGGCGGGCGAGCACGATCTGGGACGGCGTGAGTCCGTCGCAAACCCTCCATCCCGGCGGCGTCTGACGCCTTATCGCGCCCCCGATGCCCGTGCAGTCCGCTGTTATAGATGCGGTAACCACCATCTCTCCGGAGAGAGCGCTCATGCGCACGCCGGCGATCGAGTCACCCTCTATGAGCGGCCCCAGCACCGACCTTTCCGTCTCCAGCACGGCGCCGCTTTCGACCGCCCACTGCGCGAGCCTCCTCACGTAGAGCGCGTTCCTGACCGGGAGGATCGGCGAAGGAAGGAGCTCCACCATGAGGTCCCGTGCGGTGGTCACCAGGTAGGTCGCATCGGGCTCCTCGAACAGATCTGCGGCCTCGGGCGCAGGGACCCCGGCCGCCTCGAAGGTGCCGCCAGCGACGTCGACCACCCAGTCCCTCCCCTGTCCAGGCGCGGAGGCTCGCTCCAGCAGCAGCACCCTGCCACCACCCGAGGCAACCTTCGCCGCCAGGGCGCAGCCCGCGGGGCCGGCGCCGCAGACCACCAGGTCCCAATCTCTCACCTGGCCACCTTTCTCTCTTGGAGCATCCTGCCCACGGCCTCGCGCGCCCCCGAGAGGATCACGTCACCGTGGCCCGGCAGGAGGATATCAAAATCGAGCGCCATGACCTTCTCCTCGATGCTCTCGAAGGCCGACTCCATGTCGGGCGTGTACTGCGGAGGCGGCCCGTCCAGCACGCCATCCTCGTTGCGGATGGTGTCTGACGTGAACAGCATGCGCCGATCGGGCTGGAACAGCATCATGCTTCCCGCGGTGTGCCCCGGAGTATGGACAACCGTCAGACCCCCCATCAGGTCGATGACGTCACCGTCGGTGAGGCGGCGGTCCACCTTGACACACTCGTAGGGATAAAGCGGCCCCAGCACCTTGTAGTAGAAAGCGCGTAATGGATCGAGCTTGAATGTGGGATATGGCGCGGTGCCCTCCATGATGTCGGCGTCATCCTGATGAGCGACGACGTGGCAGGAGAACTGCTTCTTCAATCTGGACATCGAGCCCATGTGGTCCAGGTGGTAGTGCGTGGCGACCAGATACTCGGGGCCGGCCGGATCGCGCGATCGCAGCATCCTTCCGATCGAGCGCGTGTCCAGCGGGAACCCGGCGTCGATGAACGAGGGCCTCCCCTCCCCCACGATGTAAACGTTGCATCCCCATGTCCTGGCCATCATCCATAGCCCGGCACTTATCTGGACCAGGGGGTCACGCACCCGCATCACCGCTGATGGATAGGTATGGCTGCACGCGTTGGGCCTTTCGCCTCACGGCGCCGGAACGACTATCTCGCAGTCGACCCACTGGACCCCGGTCAGGCCTATCGCCTCGGCCGCGCCGCGCGAGAGGTCTATAACGCGGTCCTTGGCAGCGGGCCCCCGGTCGTTCACCTTGACGATGACGCTCCGGCCGCGGAACGAGACCTTCAGCCAGGTGCCGAATGGTAGCGTCCGGTGGGCGCAGGTGAACGCGTCCTCGTCGAATATCTCGCCACTCGCCGTGGGCCTGCCGTGGTTGCCAGCGCCGTACCAACTCGAGTAGCCAGAGAACATCTGACCTGTGGAGGTGAAAGCGTTGGCGTCGGGGCGGGCGAACACGCTGGACGGGCTGAAGCTCGAGGGAGGCGGCGCGTCGGTGGCGGGGAGTTCCATGGTGATGAGCGTCGAGGCGACGCCGGCGAGTTCGCTCTTCTTCTGCTCGAGTGTCGCCTCGATGGGCTTGGTGTCCGCGGATGTGTTCAGAGTCGCCTGCTCCTGCTTGAACGCGTTGAGCTTCTCCTCCAGCACGCGCAGGCGCTTCCTCTTGTCTTTGACCGCCTTGAACGACGCGGCCTGCGACGAGGCCACAGTGATCATGTTGTCGTACCAGGCCAGGAACTCCGAGACGTCCGTGCTGCTCACCAGCTGCACCAGAGTCTGCATCCTTCCCTTGACATACATGGCGCGGATGCTGTTGTTGAGACGGTCCCTGGCGGCGTCGACCTCGGCCTGGGCCGCGTCGATCTCCATCGAACAGTCCAGGATGTTCTTCTCGACCTCGGCGAGCCGGGCGGCGACGCTGAAGGAATCCTGCTTGACGCGGGCGAGCTTCTGCTCGAGGGACGCGATGTCCTGCTCCAGCACCTGGGCCTGCTGCTCCTGCGACATCAGGCTGTCCTGCACGGGGGCGGGACTTGCAAGGACTTGACCGCACGAGAGCGCGAGGACAGCGACCGCGAGAGAGAACGCCGTTATGCGCTTGATGCGGCGGTAAGGGGCTCTCAATTCTTTCGAACCTCACCTCGACCAGTCGATGCGTTACACAACAATTATCGGGATCAGGGAATTAATAATCTACCACTTCTGATAACAATAATCAACTATTGTTAAGTTCTGTTACTGTTTGGCAATTGAGCGGCGCTATTCAACGGCGGCTCCGGGAGGCTCGCTTCAGCTCCTTCAGCTGGTCCGGGTTGCCCGAAACGATGAGGATGTCGCCGGAGTCCAGCACTGTGTCGCCCCGTGGATTTATCACGAAATCACGCTTGGGCCGCTTGAGGCCTAGGATGCCGATGCCTTTCATGTCGTCGACCAGGATGTCACGTAGCGACCTGCCGATGACCGCCGCGCCCGGCTCGACCGATATATCCTCGAGCGTCAACTCCACCAGCTCACCGTGAGTCACCACGTCGAGGAAATCGCACACCAGCGGCTTCAGGAGCAGAGCGGCCATACGCCGTCCTCCGACATTGTGCGGAGAGATCGCGCGGTCTGCCCCGGCCCTGTACAGCTTCGACTCGGTATCATCGGAGTTGCACCTGCCGACGATGAACACGTCGGGCCTTATCATCCGGGCCGTCATGGTCACAAAGAGATTGTCGGCGTCCGACGACAGCCCGGTCACCAGCCCCGAGGCTCGCTCGAGCCCCGCCTGCCTGAGCACGACCTCCTCCGCCGCGTCGCCCTTGACCGTGATGAAGTCGTCCGCCATCGCGGCCTCCGCCACGGCTTCGTCCTTCTCGATGATCACCACACTTGTGCCCCTTGCCTGGCACTCTTTCGCTATCTGCTTGCCCACCCTGCCGTAGCCGCAGATGATGTAGTGACCTGTCAGATCTTGAAGCTCTTTCAAGACCTTTCGCCTCCCCATGATCTCTAGTAGCCTGCCTTCCAACAGGAGCTCGACGACGCTGGTGGTGACATACACCACTGTCGCGAGCCCGCTTATGATTATGATCATCGTGAATATCTCGCCGCCGCGCGACGGCACCACTACCTCGCGGTATCCGACCGTCGATATCGTGATGACTGTCATGTAGAGAGCGTCCAAGAAAGCGAGGCGCTCGATTATCATGTAGCCGATGGTGCCGAAGGTGATGAGGCCGAGGAAGATTAGAAGCGCTGTGCGCAGGTGCCAGTAAGGACTCCTTCTGCTGCGCAAATCACACTCCTTTGGAACAATCGCGAAGTACAGCCGCCCGGTGCCGCCGAGCCTCCGTGGATAACAGTTGTGGCATGGAGCTCAAAGAAAATCCTGCGGTTCGACGTGGTCGAGAAAGTCCCTGAACCTCTGGATCTCGTCCTCGTCTGCCGTCTCCATCACGATGCTGGCCTCGTCCAGCACTCCCTCTTCAGCATAGATCGGCACTTCCATGCGCACCGCCAGTGCAATCGCGTCCGAGGGCCTCGCGCTTATGAGGTGCTTGTCACCATTGGTGAACATCGTTATCTCCGCGTAGAAGGTGCCGTCGACCAGGTCGTTGATGACCACCTGCTCAACTTTCACCGAGAGGTCCTCGAGCACGTTCTTGAACAGATCGTGCGTCATCGGTCTCGCCGTCTCGACGCCCTGGACGGCGAAAGCGATCGCAGTCGCCTCGAACGCGCCGATCCATATGGGAAGGAAGCGCTCTCCCTCTTCCTCCTGCAGCAGTACTATGGGTTGGTTCGTCGGCAGCTCAACGCGGACGCCGACGATGTTCATCTTGATCACTTGCCTCACCGACTCCTTTATACCCCAACGATATGGCAAGGTCAAACCAGCGTTGACCCTTAAAAAAGCCCACCATTATCGGATTCGTCGCGCACGAGTGAGACCCTCGAAGAAGTTGCCGGGGAGGACCTGGCGGGGGTGCCGCGTAGGCTAGAATATCCGGAACGGGGCGGCGATTATCTTGCCGGTCCAGCAGAAGCTGTACCAGATAAAGGCGACGAAACCGGCCAGCACGTTTGGGTGTCCTTTTGACGTCTTGGCTACCGCCTGCCCGTTCTCGAGCGGCGAGTTGTTGAGCGACGCTTCGATCTTGCCGAGCTGCTCCCCCGCCTTCACGCTCCTGCCGGCCTTCTTCTGCATGGACACCCTGACCTGAAAGACATCGGTCGATCCGACGAACGTGAGCGCCGCCATCGTGGTCTTGGAGACCACGGGGACCGAGCGCCTGGGGAACGAGCTTATCCTGCTGTCACCCAGCTTCTGTCCCGCGGTGGCGAACACGATCCTGGCGGTGTTGTTGAACCCGTAGTTGAACATGGCTATCGCGTCGGCCGCCCGGTGGGAGCTGTTCAGCACCGAGGCGATCAGCGACTTTCCGTCTTTGGACGCGGAGGCCACCAGGCACCAGCCGGCCGGCACCGTATAGCCGGTCTTGATGCCGTTGGCCGCGGTGTACTGCGTGAGTATCTCGTTGTGTCCGACGGCGACCCTTGGGCCCGGGTGACCCGGCCAGGGTATCGAGTAGGTCTTGGTGACCACTATCTTCGCCAGCACCGGGTCGGCCATCACGGCACGGCCGATCGTAGCGAGGTCGCGTGCGGTCGAGTAGTGCCCGGGCGCGTCGAGCCCGTGCGGGTTGACGAAGTGGGAGCTGGTGGCGCCCAGCTCCGCAGCCTTCTTGTTCATCAGATCAGAGAACGCCTTGATGGAACCGCCCGTGTGCTCGGCGAGCGCGTAGGCGGCGTCGTTGGCCGACTGGATGAGCATGGCGTGGAGCAGCTGGTCGACCGAAAGAGTCTCGCCGGGGGTGAGCCCTATGCTCTCCTCCCCCACGTCGGCGGCGGCCTTGCTGATGAGGACCTTGTCGGAGAGCTTGGTTTTCTCCCTCACCACCAGGGCGGTGACCATCTTGGTCGTCGATGCTATCGGAAGCTTGGCGTCGCCGTTCTTGTCGTAGAGCACCCGCCCGCTCTCCGCGTCCATCAGGACTGCAGCGTTTGCCCAGACGCCGGGCGCCGCCGCTTTGCTGCCGGTGGGCGCCTTTATCTGCCTGGTGGTCTCCGACACCGAAAAACCTATGTTCCCGTCGGCCGCAGTGAGTAGGCATGAGACAAAGAAGAGAAGCACCAGCAGCAGCACGACCCCGGCTACCCAGAGACGCCAGTTCCTGATGTTGAGCTTCGCCAGCCGAGACGGCTTTCTCCGCCTTCGCCTGTCCAAATCTTTATCTGTGTAGACTTTTTTCATAGGCAGACAGGTGACCCGTTGACTCACCAAAAAATAGCCACGACAACCGGTCATATTGACCGTGACGCTAAACTGCTCGTCGCCACGCTCCTCGCACCAACCGGTCGATCGCGGCCAGCTCCGACCCCAGCAGTATATCCCAAGCCGGGTCGCTCCAACAACGGGTTTAGTGGGGCACCTCCTCACCGATTACCACCGCATCGGGCGTTATTCCCTCCACAGCCTCCCAGGGGATCACCTCCGAGGTGCTCCTGCTGGCGTGCTTTCTGCGGATCTCGGCGAGGTATCTCCTCAACGCAGAGCTCGTGAGCAGCATCCCCTTGCTGACCTCAAGCCCGGCTACTTTGAGCCGGCCACCCTGGAGCATCAGGACTACGTCGTCTACCCGGTGGATCCTGCTGCCTTCGGGGTCCACCATCTGCTTGTCAAGGATGTCCTTGCGGACGAGCCATTTGCCCGCCGCGGTCTTCACCGGGAACTCGGGGTGCTTGCTGTTGAGCGTGATAACCTCCTCGCTGGCGCTCGCAACGTCGGACCAGGGAACAAGCAGCACCAGGTCCTCGGCCCGCCTCACCAGCTCGATGTCCCCTACCCGGTCGGTCCAGAAGAGATGCACGCCAAGGAACTCGATGTAGGGCACTCTGCCCAGGTCCGCCTGCAGCGCCATGTCCTGGACGTGGCCGATCTGGCGGCCGGTGGCGTCCCTTACGTCCACCCTCAGCAGATCTCTGAAACCTATCGGTTGGCCTTCTTCCAAGCCACACACCTCCATGTCTATCGCCCTATTGGAAAGATGCTGGATATGACCAGCAAGAGGTCGAGTGCATACAGGATTATCACGGCGATCCACGCCACCGCGTTGTAGGCGTCCCCGTTGACGTAGTCCCCCATCACGTCACGGTTGCGAATGATCTTCAGCATGCAGGTGAGGATCACGGGCAGCAGCATGCCCATGATGGTCTGTGACACTATCATCAACGTGATGAGAGGCATCCTGGGGATCAATATCAGTATCGCCCCTCCGGCGATGAAGGTCGTGTAAACGGTGTAGAACTTAGGCGCCTGGGAGAACTTGCGGTCCACACCGTACTCCCATCCGAACGCCTCACAGACTGTGTAGGCGGTGGTGAGTGGCAGTATGCAGCCCGCGAAGACAGAGGCGAAGAGGAGGCCGAAGGCAAAGAGATACGTCGCGTACTGGCCCGCGACGGGTGCAAGTCCCTTGGCGGCCTGCTCAGCCGAGGTGATGGTCGTGGCGCCGATGCCCGCCTTGTTGAAGAACGCGGCGGCGCAGCAGATCATGATCGCCAGAGCGGCGATGGTCAGGAAGACAGTGCCTATCGCGGTATCCAGACGCTCATACACCAGCTGGTCGACGCTCAATCCCTTGTCGACGATCGCCGACTGCTGATAGAACTGCATCCAGGGCGCTATCGTGGTGCCGATGATCGTCACGGCCATCACTACGAACGGCCCGTTGAGCTGGCCGCTGGGGACCAGCAGACCGTGCGCGACCGCGTTCCACTGGGGCTTTGCCAGTATTGCCGATATAATATAGGCGATGTAGACCAGGCTCACCAGCATGAAGACTTTCTCGACCACCTTGTAGCTGCCCTTCAGCACCAGCCACCAGATGGCCACGGCGGCTATGGGCACCGCGATGTACTTGGAGATTCCGAAGATCTGCGAGCTGGCCGCTACACCGGCGAACTCTGAGACGGTGTTCGCGAAGTTCGCCACCAGCATCGCGACCATTATCATCGCTGTGAGCCTGAAGGAGAACTCCTCGCGTATCAGGGAGGCCAGTCCCTTTCCGGTGACGATGCCCATGCGGGCGTTCATCTCCTGCACCAGGTACAGCAACACGCCGGTGGGGATGAGGATCCAGAGGATGGAGTAGCCGTACCTGGCACCGGCGACCGAGTAGGTCGCGATGCCGCCCGCGTCGTTGTCGACCATGCTCACGATGATCCCCGGACCCAGCACGGAGAGCATCATGAGCACGTTTGTCTTGTTCAGCCAGCTGTTACGTCGCTCCGCCAACTCCTTCTCCGATCATGGTCTAGTGCAAGGCCCGCAACAGCAGGTCACTGACGGCCAGAAAACAAACCAGCGATGTCGCGGTGGCGAGAACCACGACAATCCTCCCGGGACCGACTGCGGGCCCCGGCCTGGCCCGCTTGAGCGCGAGCGGCAGCCCCAGCCCAAGCATACCGGCGACCGCTATCGCCACGAACAGGCCGATGGCCGCAGCCACAGCAGCCTCCCAGTTGTGCACCCATATCAAGCCGGCGGCGAGCCCGAGCCCACTTATCAGGGCGGCGGCGGCAAGCGTGTAGGTATATTCCCGCGCCAGCAGGCGGCCGATCGTCGAGGGCGCGGTGCTCTCCTCGTGGATGTCGCTGACCGCGGCGGCAAGCGACCACACCGACACATCGTGCGTCGCCCGCAGTGCCAGGGGCACGAAGTAGACGATCGCCAGCGCCAGCAGGAACTCGGAGCGGAAGATCGCGAAAAGCCCCGTCGCCAGTATGCCACCGAAGAACGCCAGCATCGTTGCGCCCCACCTGCGGGGGTCGAGCGCGTCGCGCACCGGGGTGCCCTCCTCCTCGAACGGGACGCCGGATAGCTGGGAGAAGTCCTCGCCCGACTCCTGGCGGATCACATCGATCGCATCGTCGACGGTGACGATCCCCTTCAGGACGTGGTCCTCGTTGAGGACCGGAACGGCCAGCAGGTTGTAGCGCGTCAACTTCTCGGCCACCGTCTCCTGGTCGTCGTCGACGTCCGTGGTGATGACGTCGCGCATCATCAGGCTACCGACGCGCACGTCCGCCCTTGCCCTGAGAAGGTCCCTCAATGAGAGCACCCCGGAGAGATGGCCGTCGCGGTCGACCACGTAGACGTAGTAGATGGTCTCGGCCTCGGGGGCTTCATCCCTGAGGCGGTCTATGGTGTCGGAGGCTGTGATGTGATCGGGGACCGCGATGAACTCAGTGGTCATGCGGCCCCCGGCGGTAGTCGGCTCGTAGCCCAGCAGCTCTGAGACCACCGAGGCCTCCTTGATGCCCATGAGGGTGAGCAGGAACTGCGCCTTCTCTCTCGGCAGAGAGCCGAGGATGTCGGCGGCCTCGTCCGGCGGCATTATCTCGAGGAGGTCGGACAGCCTCTCGTCGTCAAGGGAGTCGGCTACCTCGGAGCGGATGCCGGGAAGTATCTGGGACAGGACCTCGGCCGCTTTAGGGGCCTCGATGAGCGCCAGGATCTTCGCGCGCTGATCCTCCGGGAGCTGCTCTATTATGTCGGCGAGGTCGGAGGGGTGTATCTCCAGGAACTCGCGGTACGGGACGCTGAGCCTCACGTCGTAAGGCATCGGGCCCACGGGCGACACCAGGTTCCAGGGCACGATGCGGTCGCGGAGCACGTCGCTCCTCTCGCTGCGCAGCTTCTCCGCCAGACTATGCAGGCCCAGCCTGCGCAGGAAGGCGAGCGCCCCAACATCGGCCCCGATGACCCGCATCTCTCCTCCGGACATCGAGATCCTGATGTCGCTCACCCGGACGATGCGGTAGCCGTTCATGTCGACGATCTGCTTGTCGAGCAGGTCGCGGTACAGGAATACGTCGCCCTCGTCGGCCTGGACCCCGGACGGCTGACGTAGCAGCACGATGCGGTCGCCTCTCACCTCGGCCACGTCGCTCCAGGGGATGTAGATGCGCTCCCCGCGCCTGCCGGGCCTGGCGACGATTCCTTTGACGGGCGGGAACTTGGCGGCCGGCTCGACGACGAGGTCCGTGACTCGGCCCAGTGCCTGGCCACTCTCGTCCTGTATTCTCCTTCCGAGCATTGCGCTCAAGTACGGCATCGGACGCTCCCGTGACGAGGCGAAAAAAAAGCCCTCGGAAGAGGGCAGTCTCATCACCCGTTCCCGAAATGATTACATCAAGGCCGGACCCCTCCCACATGAAGCCGCGCGGGTAAGATCTCTTCCTTTGGAATTATTTGTTTGTCTGATTTGTCACTCTCGCCCATTTGGTCCTTACACCCGCTTCCAACTGAGGAAGCACCAAGTCAGGTAATTATAGTACAAGGCCGGCGGTGAGACACCCACCCTCACTCGGGGAACATCTGATCATCGGCCGGGGCTGACTGCGGCGGAGTCTCCGGCGCTGGTGACACCTGCTCTGACGCGCCCGGTTCAACACCTGCGGTCGGAGGCTCCGCAAGGTCCGGCGCGGACTCCTCCAGCTCGGCCTCGACTGTCGCGCCTTCCTCATCCTCCTCCAGGATGTCGAGAGACGCGGGCCTGGGCAGGTAGCTCGAGAGCGCTTCCCGAAGCAGCGCCTGGATGAACATCTGGGAGAGAGCCATCAGGTTCTCGAGGTCCTTGATGGCGCTCCGCTTGGTGTTGGGATCCTTGTGCTGTAACTGGGGCCTGATGATCTGCTCGATGAACGAGGCCTCGCGTCCTACGAACTGGTTGAACATCCGCAGATGGCGTGGTTCCACTCCGTAGCGGAAGAACTCCTTGGCCAGGTTGAGGATTTTCAGCTCCGAGGGCGGAAAGTACTTTCCTTCCGGCCCTTCGTGTACGTTCACGATACCGTAGTCGACGAGCTCCTTCAGAGTCTCGGGGGAAAGCCCCAGCTTTGATGGAGCAAGGTCGAGGGACACCGGCACCGCGCCGGTGAGGCTCGGCTCCGCCGCCTGGCCTGACATGACGGTCATGTCGCCGGCGACCACCTTACCCGACTTGAGGTCCTGCATCTTCCGCTTGATGACTGAAAGAGGAAGATACTCCTCACGTTGAAGTCGAAGTATATAGCTGAGCTGCTTGATGTTGGCCTTGGAGTATTTGCGATAGCCGCTGGGCGTGCGCTCCGGGTTAAGCAGGCCCTCTTTTTCGAGGAAGCGGATCTTGGATATCGTGATGTCAGGAAACTCTTTCTTGAGAATATCCTGAACCTCGCCTATACCGTACTTCTTTTCCTCCGCCGCCATATTGAGCCCACTTAAGTCTGAACGTTTAGTCAAGCCTTAAGACTTAATATGCGGAATATAGGTGCCCAATGTCAACCCTTGAGGCTTATTTGCAGAAAAAGATGAGTCTGAACTTGCCGATCTGGATCTCGTCGCCGCTGGATAGATCCGCCTGTTCGACCCTGAGTTTATTGACGTAGGTGCCGTTGAGGCTTCCCATGTCGGTGATCCTGAACGACCCGTTATCGCTGGCGATCTCGGCGTGCCGCCGCGACACCGTTATGTCATCGAGGAACATGTCGCTCTCGGGATGCCTTCCCACAGTGGTCACCGGTTTGGCCAGCACGAATCGCGTGCCCGCGTTGGGGCCTCTCTTCACTACCAGCATGGCGGCTCCGGCACTGAGCTCCTCGTCGGGTACCGCGATCTCCTCCTCGGTCTCGACGTCGGCCTCGACCGGGCTCAGGGTTATCGTGGTGTCGCCCTGGGGGGTCACCGCCAGGTATGAGCCGCACTGGCAGCAGTACACGCTCTCTTCAGGATTGTTCTTACCGCAAGCCGGGCAAAACATCTCTCACTTCCGTTTCTGCCTTCGGCCCTCACGGCCATCCGTCTCGGGCAAGGCTTCCGGGATGGTCACGACCAACTCGCTGACCTCCTCGGGCGCGAACCCCATATCCTTGAGGAGACCCAGTGCAGCGCCCCTCTGCTTGGAGGAGAGCTCGGTTATCTCGACGTAGACCTTAATCCTCGGGGGCCTCTGTGCCTCCGGCTCCTGGCTCACTGGCCTCCACCTCGCGCTCCGTCGCGCCTCTCTTTTCCTGCTCCCGGCGCTTGAACTTCTCGAGGAGCTTCTGCTTGGTCTTTTTTGATTCAGTCTTCTCGCCGAAGGTGATGCTGTGTTCCTCCGCTATCCCGCCCATGTGTCGCTGGGTCGGAGTCCTTACCCCATCTTCGGTGGTGGACCTGACGTTTCGCTCTACATCTTTGTCAGCCATGATAATCACCAGCCGTGCTGTTTGGACAATAATATCATAAACTCATGACACCGGATGCGGGTCCCAGGGCCTTCTGGCGTACCTCGAACCGAGCAGGCGCGCCGCCTGTCGTGCCTCCCTCTCCCCTACTTCAGCCGGCTCGAAACTTATTCCGAGCTTCGCCTCGAAGCCCTGCCTTATCGCGTGCGCCACCTCCTCGAAACCCAGCTCACGCCCCGCCGCTTCGTCCAGTGCCACGAAGGGAGAAATCGGCCTGTCCGCGGCTCCGTCGACTGATATGTGCTTCATCAGGGCGCTGCTGTCTGTGAGGAACACCGACCCGTGCTGGAGTACTCCATCAGCGCTGATACGCTGGGCGCTGCCGCAGATCTTCCTCGAGTGCCAGGACAGGTCCACGCCGAACTCGCCCTCTAAGCACCAACCCGGTGCCCGTTCAGAATCCTCGTGCGCCGCGGAGCGGGCCTCGATCCCGAGCAGCCGCAGCCCCTGGAGCAGCCCTTCCGCCACGACCTGGAAATACCTGTCCCGCGCGCCTTGGCGCCCCCCTTCAAGCGGTGCCGTGAAACCGTAGGTGAGGTCGTCCTTGTGCAGTATCGCAAGGCCGCCGGTGGGTCGCCTCACTACATCGACTCCTGCCGACTCGCACCGCTCGCGGTCGAGGAAAGACTCGGGATGCTGGAAACGACCGATCGTGACCGTGGGAGGTTCAAACGAGTATAGCCTCAATGTGGGGATACCCTCGACGCCTGCGGAAATATAGTGGGCCTCGTCGAGCGCCATGTTCTCCGGCCCGGGACGGGTTCCGTCCAGGATCAGTCTCCAGGCTTTCACGGGTGCGGGCTCACAGCTCTACCGACTCGAGCTTCGAAAGGACCCTGGCGCGCAGGTCACGTGGGGCCGGCGTCTTCACCAGGACATGGCCGTCCTTGTAGCAGTCTTCGATGAGCGGCTCCATCGCCGAGCCGCAGCGCGGGCAGGGCGTCGCCTGGCCGGTCGCCAGCGTCCGGACCCTTGCTCCGTCGGCGGAGCACCTCCAGACCTGCTTGAGGCCCGACTCCTTGCCGCGCTTGGCCAGCGGCTTGGAGTCTATCTGGACGATATCCATCGCGAAGTTCACCACCGGCGAGTTGCTGATGTGTGTCCCAACGCCGTAGGCGTCAGCCATGGGGTTATACTCGAGTATCTTGTACTCGTCGAGGTTGCCCGAGATAAAGAGCTTGACGTGGCCGAAGCCCCTTATATCGAGCTCCCAGCGGACCTCCTCCATGATGCGGAGGAAGTCGCCCCGCCTGGAGCCCGGCGTGTCCAGGCGCACCGCCGCCAGCCTGTCGCCCAACACTTCGGCCGCGAACAGAGCGCCGAATTTCTCGTCCTGGAAAGTGTCGATCAACGCGACGCGCGCCACCTCCGGTGGCATAGAGGCATCGAATATCTCGTAAGCAAGCCGCTCGTCCTGGGCGCAGAGGATCAGCGTGTGAGACATCGTCCCGGAGGCGGTTTCACCGAGCTGCTCGGCGCTCTCGACCACGGCGACCCCGTCGCAGCCCCCGATGAACGCGTTGCGCTCGATCATCGGCGCCAGGGTCGGGTGCATCCGCCGGGCGCCGAATGATATGACGGTGCGGTCGCCCGCGGCCAGCTTGCACCTCGCCGCGCTGGTGGCGATACCTGATGCCTGGCAGAGCAGCCCCAGTATCGCTGTCTCGAAGACGCCGAAGTCGAGGTAGCGGCCCCGCACCGAGAGCACCGGCTCGCGCGGCCCGAACAGCTCCCCCTCCTCCATCGCCCGCACCTCGATCGGCAGCCCGTCCACCAGGTCGAGCACCTCCTCGAGGCCGGCGAACACCGCCCACTTCCACTCGTGCGGCAGGCTGCCCGCACGCACCTCCATGTCCACCATGGGGTTGATCCCCTTGCTGGAGAGCGCGGCCTTGACGCGCTCGAAATAGACGTCTGTCACCCGTCCCTGTTTGATGTGATCGTAAGAAGCTACGTGGAAACCCATCCGACCTCCAAGTGTTCTTGCGCGACCCTAGACTACCTTGCCCCCGAATACCCTCTCCACCTGGTCGAGTGCGAAGTCACCGTCCGCTTCGATAAGCGCCTTGACCCCATTGCGCGGTACGGTGACCGCTAATCCTCTCACCAGCGCCTCGATCGCCGAGACCAAAACGCAGATGTTGGTGACAGTTCCGGTGATAACCAGGTGGTCGACGCCGAGCCTCGCCAGCAGCTCCTCGATACCCGTCCTGTAGAACACCGAGTACCTCTTCTTCTCCAGGACGAAGTCGCCATCGGACGGGGCCAGCTGGTCCACGACCTGGCTCCCGCGCGTGCCCTTAACCGCGTGCTCGCCCCACTGCTGGAACTCCGCGTCCCCAGGCTCGTGAGCGTCGTTGACGAATATTACCGGCAGGCCGAGGCTGTGGGCCTCCTCTATCAGTTCCTGGATGTAAGGTACGATCTCATCTATCCCCGGTACGTACAGCTTGCCCTCCGGGTCCACGAAGTCGTGGATCATATCCGCTATCACCAGCGCGCTATGTTCGGTGAACATACTCACATCCCACTCCCCTCGACGAACATGTCTCCGGTGGATCCTCAGCCATCCACGACCTCGCCCCGGAGCGCGTGGCGTCCCGATCCGGTGATCGTGACGTCCAGTACCCCCCGGCGCGGCGCGCCCGCGGGCACCAGGACGACCCTGTTGCCTCTGGTCCTGCACCTCACCATGCCGCCCTTCTTCGCCTCACCCTCGACCAGTACCTGCTGCAGAGTGGATACCAGACCGGCAAGAGACCGCGCCGTGGCGGCGTCCTGCACGCCAGCGAGCTCGTCGTGCCTCTGGTGCTTGACCGGATCCGGTACATCGCCGGCCCACTCGGCAGCTGGCGTTCCCTCTCTCGCAGAGTATAGAAATATGTAGGCGGCGTCGAACCCGACCCGCCTCACCAGGTCAACCGTATCCGCGAAGTCATCTGCCGTCTCGCCGGGAAAGCCGACTATGACGTCGGTGGTGAGTGTGAGGCCAGGCACCGTCGCCCTCGAGCGCGTGGCGAGCTCCATATAGTAATCGCGGCCGTAGCCTCTGTTCATACGTTCCAGCACTCTGTCGGAGCCCGACTGGACCGGCAGGTGCAGGTACTCACAGACCTCGGGCACGGATGCCATTACCTCCAGCACGTCTTCAGAGAGGTCCCGCGGGTGGGAGGTCTCGAACTTGACGCGGCTTATGCCGTCCACGGCGGCAACCTTCTCCAGCAGTCCGGCGAATCCCAGGTGCCCGCCCAGGTCGCGTCCGTAGGAGTTGACGTTCTGGCCGAGCAGGACCACCTCCAGCACGCCCTCCAGGCTGAGCCTGGCGACCTCCGAAACTATCTCTTCGGCGGGCCTGCTCCGCTGGAGCCCCCTCACGGATGGCACCACGCAGTAGGTGCAATCGTTGTCGCACCCGTGGCTCACCGGCACCCATGCGCGCACTCCGCCCTCCCGCATCTCCGGCAGGCAGTCGATCCGCGCTTCCGCCACGTCCCCCATGTCGCACAGCGGGCCGCTGAGGCAATCGGCGATGAGCGAGGGAAGCCTCCCGAGCGCGTCCATCCCGAACACCAGGTCGACCGCCCTGGCTCTGGTCATGATCCCTTCACGGTGTCTCTGGGCCATGCATCCGGTCACCGCGACAACACGCGGCCGGCGGTCGGGGGAGGCCAGCGTTGCGAGGTTCCCCCACACGCGGTCCTCGGCACTCTGGCGCACGCAGCAGGTGTTGAATATCAAGATATCGCAATCATCGATGGAGGCGGCGCGCCTGTAGCCCGCCGACGTGAGGACACCCGCAACGTGCTCCGAGTCATGCATGTTCATCTGGCAGCCGAAGGTGCGGACGAAAAAAGTGTTGTCGTTGGAGAGCTCTTGCCGCGACATTATCCCTTGCCGGACATCTCCCTGAACAGGCGCCGTTTCACCGCGACGGCCGCGGCGGCGGCGCCGGCGGTCGCGAACCCGATCTTGGAGGCCGGGGACTTGATCGCGCGCTCGATGGCAGAGGAGGCGTCCGAGACCTTCGCCACCAGGACTCCCGTGTCCTCGGTTATGGTCTCTATATTGGTGAGCTCCCGGTTGACGCCGTCGAGGGTGAGCTGGGCCTTCTTGAGCAAGATCACGGTCTGGGGCCTCGTCTCGGCGACCATCTGGCCGACGTCGCCGATGGTGCGCCTCAGACGCAGCAGGACTGGTATCAGCAGTAGGACTATCACGACGACCGCGGCGGCGCCGACGACCTGCAGGACCTTGAGTGCCATCCGGTATCCTTTCAGCATTTCCAGGAGTCCCTATTCTAGAACATCGCGCGGCCGCGCAACAGCGGGGTTCTAGAGGAATCCGACAAAGGGGTCGTCGTCCAGCTTCCAGACACCGCCCTCGTTGACCAGCCGGAACTCCTCTATCCGTGGCCCCTCGGTGTCGAAGTAGGCGATCACCTTGACCGTCGCGTTGCCTGGCGAGGGAAACGAGATCTGTGTTTGCGATATGTAGAAGTCGGTGGGCTTGCCGTCCCAGGCCTTATCCCAGCCGGCGGCGAGCTTCTCCTTGGTTATCTTGTAGTAGTCGAAGCCAGTGTGTAGCCTGCTGTCGAACATCGACCAGATGACGTCGAAGTTGCGCTGTTTTATATCGGCGTTCATGAAGGTCTGCATGGTGTCGTAGACCTGCTGGCGCTCCGCGTCAAGCTCCTTGGGAGGTTGGAAAGCCGCCAGCATCGCCTCGCTCCCTCCGTAGAAATCACCTGGCACGTTCGCCTTGACCCAAGTTGCAGAAGACTCGAAGTCGTTGGTGTCGTCCTGGGCTTTCCTGGCAAGGTCCGCCAGTATCTGGCTGTTCTCATTCGCCGCATCCTGACTGGCCTGCCCGGCGACGTCGGCGATCTTGCCCAGGTAAGAGCCCATCGACGCCAAAGCCGTCGATTCCTTGGCACCCACGTCCCCATATCCCGAGGGCGGTCCGTTCTTGTCGAGGCTGGAGGCAAGGCCCGTCACCAGATCTTTCATCTTGCCTGCGCTGGCAGCGACGGCAGGCAGGTCGGCGGGCGATGTAACTCGAAGCATGGCGGCGGTGACCGTGCCCGCGCTCCTCGCGACCTCCCGCCAGTCCGCGGACGTCCTCGCCTTGAACGCCTTCACGCTCTGTGAGTGGGAATGGGCCAGCAGGACAAGCACTCCGGCGGTCGCGCCACCGATCACGATGACCGCGATCGCCGCTATCAATACTATCCTGCGCCAGCCGGCGCTCCTCATTCGTCCTCACCCTCTTCACCGGTGATGAACAACGAGATAATCAGCTTCCCCCTGCCGCGCCTCACCCGGGGCTCACCCGACGGGTGCAGGTAGTAGCGCCCCGCAACCCTTTCGACTATCTCGGAGCATTCTCTGCCGATCTCAGCCAGGTCCTCTTTGGAGATCCTCCGCAATGGCCTCGATCGCGACTGTCTCTCGCCCTGGGAGGGAGCCTTTCGCCTTCTCGTCTTCGATTCGCTCGCTTTGAGCGCGTGCTTTGCTTGCGCGTACGCCGTGTCCAGTGGCGCGATCTCGTCGTTCAGCACGCGATACGCATTGCGCTCAGAGATCGGCAAGCCCAGAAGTGAGCCCGAAAGGTCGGCCAGCTCACGAGCGTCATCGATCTCGCCGAGCGCGTCCCAGGGACCTCCGGGCGCCTCACCCGAGGTCGCAAGCGCCCTGGCCGTCGCCAGGATATCGGCAAAGGAGCCGATGTAGAAATCCATCGAGCGGTGGTCCACCGACATCTCCAGGAGCACCCGCGCGACGTTGTGGGGTCCCGAGCCGACGCTCTCGCCTTCTTCGGTCTCCGCCAGCACCGGGAGCGTCGCCTGGTCTGACCTCTCGGGGACCTTCTTGGTGTCTACCACCACGCCTATGACGGTGCCCTGGCCCGGCTGCGACGAGACGATCTGCGTCTGCATCGCCCTGGACCTTATCGAGAACAGCGCCATGCCCCGCCCGTGCACGCCGTACCTGTCCTCCTCAAAATCCTCGCTCTTGGACGTGACGCGGGGCTCGAATATGAGGCCGTGCATGTCGGACGGTATGCCGCACCCGTCGTCGAGGACCGTTATCTTCCTGTATCTGCCCTGCTCCTTCTGGAACGCGAGCAGCACGCGTTTCGCTCCAGCGTCACGGGAGTTGCGCACGAGTTCGGTGATGATATCCTCGACCGACCGGATGTCGTGCTGCGCCTGACGGCGTTCCGCCTCAGCAACCTTAAGACGAACGAATCCGTGTGGTAGGTTCTCCTCGATACGCAGGCGGGCCGAATCCGTGATCTGCGTTACGAAGTCGACGACCTCCCGCTCGCCCGAGGGCTCTGTTCCATCCATGGAAGACATCATAAGTGCACCCGGAACGGTCCGATAGACAGGTCGGCATTATCCTCGCGGCAGGCGCTACTTGGCGTATTCGACCACCCTGGTCTCGCGTATCACGGTGATCTTGATCTGCCCGGGGTAGTCCAGTTGCTCCTCGACCTCTTTTGCGATATCCCTGGCCAGCGTGGCGCTTCCCAGGTCGTCGACCGAGTCGGACTGGACTACAATCCTTATCTCCCTGCCCGCCTGCATCGCGTACGCCTTTTCAACGCCCTGGAATGAATCCGCCAGGGTCTCGAGCTTCTCTAGCCTCTTGATGTAGCTCTCGAGGGTCTCACGCCGGGCGCCGGGCCGGGCCGCGGATATCGCGTCGGCCGCTTGAACGAGCACAGCCTCGATGGTCTTCACCTCGACCTCACCGTGGTGGGCCTCGACCGCGTGCGTGATGGTGCCGGCCTCCCCGAGCCTCTTGGTCAGCTCAGCCCCTATCAGTGCGTGCGAGCCTTCGACCTCATGGTCGATCGCCTTCCCTATGTCGTGAAGCATTCCGGCCCGCTTGGGAAGCTTGGGATCCAGCCCCAGCTCGGCCGCCATTATTCCGGAAAGGTGTGCGACCTCCAGGGAGTGCATCAGGACGTTCTGCCCATAAGACGTGCGGTACTTCAGCCTCCCCAGGGCTCTCACCAGCTCCTTGTTGAGGTTGTGTATCCCGACCTCGAAGGCGGCCTCTTCGCCAGCCTCACGGATCTCGTTCTCGACCTCGGCCTTGGACTTCTCGTACATCTCTTCGATGCGCGCGGGCTGGATACGGCCATCGCTTATGAGCTTCTCCAGCGTCAGCCTGGCTATCTCGCGGCGAACCGGATCGAAGCTCGATAGTATGACTGCCTCGGGGGTATCGTCGATAATTAGATTTATTCCGGTCAGGTTCTCGAAGGTGCGGATGTTGCGGCCTTCGCGTCCGATTATCCGTCCCTTCATCTCGTCGCCTGGAAGCGGGACGACCGAGACTGTCGTCTCGGCCACGTGTTCCGAGGCGCATCTCTGGATGGCGAGCGAGATTATCTTCCTGGCCCGCTTCTCGGCTTCCTCGCGGGCTCGCGACTCTTCCTCTTTGATGAAGACCGCGCTCTCTCTCTTGACGTCATCCACCACGCTCGCCATCAGGTAGTCCTTGGCCTCCTGGGTGGTCATCCTGGCGACCTTCTCGAGCAACTTCTTCTGCTCGGCGGCGGCCTTCATGAGCTTGGATTCCTGTGACTTGAGGTGTTCCTCCCAGGCGGCTATCCTCTTGTCCCTCTTCTCGGCTTCGACCTCCTTGGCCTCGAGACTCTCCTCACGCTGGGTGAGGCGGCGCTCCTGCCTCTGGAAGTCGCTTCGCCGGCTCTTTATCTCGCGGTCCGCATCGGCCTTCATGGAGAGGACTTCATCCTTGGCCTCGACCTGCGCTTCACGTTTCAGGTTGTCCGACTCGCGCTCGGCGTCCGTCACCAACTTCTTGGCGAGAGCTTCAGCGGTATCGATGCGGGCTTCGGCCATATACTTGCGGCCGAGGAAACCCCCGACCAGGCCGAGTAACAGAGCAACCACTCCGACTATTGCATAGATGATCTCGATTACCCCCTCTCTATAAAAATACGCCGAGCAAAGCTCGGCGCTCATATATACAAGTAGCTCGATCTCAGCGGGAATAAGTCAATCCCCGTCAGATCGAGAGTTCCCTTCGCCTAAACCAGATTGGAAATGTCTTGTATATATCAATCGCTTTTGTTCCAACGCCCGATTTGCCTTGTATTCATTCTAATTCCGGGCTTGTTTGGGTGTCAACTCGAAGGGTCAGCCTTGCGGCCATCTGCGCGACCTGCCGCGCGAAGCCCCGCCTCACCAGGTAGTCAGCGAGTTTTTTTCTCGCGGCCGGATCTGATGGATCACCGTCGAAGCTCCCGAGGCGCCGCTCGGCGGCCGACTTCGCCCGCTCCAGCTCGTCCTCGATGGGATAGTCGGCCGTCAGCTCGTCGATCACCTCGCGCGGCACCATCTTCTTGACGAGCTCGGACCGCACCCTGTAGAAACCCACTCCTTTGCAGAGGAGCTCTGTCATGAAGAGGCGCGCGAAATCGGTGTCATCGAGGATTCCAGCCGCTGTGAGGTGGTCGATAACGGTCTCGATGGTGGCCGCGTCATATCCATATCGCCTCATTCGCAGCCGCGTCTCCCCGGAGCTGCGGGGCCTGTAGTCGATGAACCTGAGGGCCCTCTCCAGAGCCTCGGGGTCAGGGCCGTAAGTGGAGCCGCCGTGGCTTCCGCTATCCTGCCTGGGCACTCTTGCCGCCGGACTTGGTCTTCTTCTCCACAGGTGTGACGTCGACGGGAGCCACTTCCTCGCCGGCGACCAGCTCATCGGCGACAGGCAACAGGTCGGCTTGCTCGCGAATTATGCCTTCGATCTTATTGGAGATGTCGGCGTGTTCGGCCAGGAACATCTTGGAGTTCTCGCGACCCTGCCCCAGCTGGTCTTCCTCGTACACGTACCAGGCGCCACTCTTCTTGACCACTCCGTATGTCACCCCCAGGTCGAGGATATCGCCTTGCTTGGAGATCCCCAGGCCGTACATGATATCGAACTCGGCATTGCGGAAAGGCGGAGCGACTTTGTTCTTGACGATCCTGGCCCGAACCCTGTTGCCCACGATGTCTGTGCCCCTCTTGATGGTATCGATCTTGCGCAGGTCGATTCGCACCGATGAGTAGAACTTCAGAGCACGTCCGCCCGGGGTGACCTCGGGATTGCCGAACATCACTCCGATCTTCTCGCGCAGTTGGTTGATAAATATCGCGATAGTGTTGGAGCGGTTGATCGCGTTGGAGAGCTTTCTCAGCGCCTGCGACATCAGCCTGGCCTGCAGGCCGACGTGCGAATCTCCGATGTCGCCTTCTATCTCGGCACGCGGCACCAGGGCAGCCACGGAGTCGATGACGACCACGTCAACGGCGGCGCTCCTCACCAGCAGCTCGGTAATCTCCAGTGCCTGCTCGCCGGTGTCGGGCTGGCTGATCAGGAGCTCGTCGATGTTCACGCCGAGCGCCTTGGAGTAAGTCGGGTCGAGCGCATTCTCGGCATCTATGAACGCCCCCACGCCTCCGCGCTTCTGCGCCTCGGCCACTATCTGCAGCGCGACCGTGGTCTTGCCGCTGGACTCGGGGCCGAATATCTCTATGACCCTGCCCCGCGGCAGGCCACCGACTCCCAGCGCTATGTCGAGGGCGAGCGAACCTGTGGGAATGACCTCGACTGCCATGCGGTCGGCCTCTGCCCCGAGCTTCATTATCGAGCCTCTGCCAAACTGGCGCTCGATCTGCATCATCGCCATCTCCAACGACTTTTCTCTCTCCAAACCTCTCACCCTTTCATTGTTGATCCGGTGCCCCCGGTCCGGCGGTGTCGACCACCGAGTAAGAGGCGCCAGAGCTTGAAATCGTGCTTCGGAAGAGGACTATCACTCCCGCTTCCATCTCGATAGTATCAGCCGCAAACCCTGCAACCATATCCTCCGGGATGCTGACCGGCCTGCGGCGGGACCTGCCTATCGTTATGTGCGGCCTGTACCCGCGTCGCTCGCGTGAGAAACCACACTTTTCGGCTCCTTTGTCGAGTACATTGTAGACCTTCTCCACGGTCCCGGTCAGGTCCTCGACCCCGACCCATACAACTCTAGCAGACCCCACTGACGCGAAACCTCCCACACCTCCGATCCGCACCATGGCGGGCAGGTGGCGGGCTGCTTTTCGCATCGCCTCGGCCATCTTCGGAATCGTATCGGGGCTGCAATCGCCTAAAAAGCGAAGTGTTATGTGAAGGTTCTCTTCGGGCACCCAGCGAACGCCGTCAACGGCGCCAGAGAGCTGTTCGATCACACCGGCGATACTATGGCGGATGTCCCCTGGCAGTGGTACCGCCGTGAAGAGCCGCTGGGTGGAATGTTGTCTCTCGCGACTCATATGACCAGTCTAGCATCCAGGGAGCAGCAATACAAGCTAATCATGTCCTGACCCTTATCATCTTGTCCCTCGACTTACGGCCACCAGTCACCTCGAGGGCAGAGGGAGGCACTCCCAGGTGTTGGGCGAGCGCCTTGATCACAGCGGCATTCGCCTTGCCTTTCTCCGGGACGCAGGATACGTACACGTTGTAGCCGCCGCCTTCTGCGGCTTCCACCCGCGGCTTCGACGACCTGGTGGTGACCCTCACCCGCAGCATCCGTTCGTTCGGCATCGCCGCTCTTCTCACCTTATAAGATCAAGGGCGCCCATCGGGCGCCCTTTTCGAATGAGTGGCATCGGTCTTTCACTCCCAGAAGAAGTGCTTGTCTTTCTTGTCTTTCCTTCCCCGGCGCCCCTTCTCCCGCCCCTCCTCGTCATCCTCGAAGTCACCGAAGATCCCCTCTTCTTCCGATCCCATCGCCAGGACTTCATCGACGAGGTTGGAGCTCGAAGGAGCTCCCCGGGCCGGCGCTTCGGACGCCTCGGGTGCCGCCTGGGTGGTCCCTCTCGCGGACGCCGCTTCACGCATCTCGCGCGCCACCGGGGCATCCGGGCTCGCCGCCTTCGCCGGAGGTAGACCGGACTGGCGCATTGGAGGCTCGGTCGGCGGCGGCGGAGCTGCCGGTGAAGCAGGAAACTGAGTCGCCGGCTGTGGGGGTGCTGCCGGAACATCGGTCGGAGGTCGTGCATCCCTCACTAGCGGTGGAGACTCGACCGGGGCGGATGGCTCCTCAGGAGCAGTGGGCTCCGCGGGCGCGGGTGGCTNNGACTCCCACTCGGCAACGTCCTTGAGGTGGGCGTCGGCCAGTTGCTTGATCGACTCCAGGTATCGCTTCTTGACCTCGGCAAGCTTGGTGATCGCGCGCTCCGTCTTCTGGCGGTCGTTCTGCGCGGCCAGTATCGTCTGTCTGGCCTGCTCCTGGGCGCTCCGCATCAGGGAGTCGGACTCCTCCTGCGCCTTGCTCAAAAGAGACTCGGACTCCTGCCGGGCCTGCTCTTTCACAGCCTCAGCCGACTTGCTCGCCGCGAGCAGCGCGCTCTGCAGAGACGTCTGCATCTCCTCGAACTCGGCAAGCCTCTTCCTCATGTGCTCCATCTGCTGCTTGGTGTCGTTGGTCTCCTGCAGCAACCTCTCGAACTCATCCGCCACGAGGTCGAGGAACGAATCAACATCCTCCTCGTTGTAGCCGCCGAACCTGGCGGTCTTGAACTCCTTGTGATGGATGTCGATCGGAGTCAGTGCCATCTCAATGTACCTCCATATACTCCGTCGGTCACGTGGCCAGCTCCCCCGCCCTGCGGTTCGCCGCGTCCACGGCGTCCGCTATCATCTTCATGAAACCCGCGGCGTCCATCTCCCTGAGAGCCGCGAGCGTGGTGCCACCGGGCGACGACACGGCCTTGCGCAGCTCTCCGGGATCGGAGCCCGTCTCCTTGATCGTCTTGGCCGCGCCCCACAGCGTTTCTCTACAGAGCACGCGTGCCACATCCTCGTCCATCCCCGCCGCGACCGCGGCCTGCTCGAGGGCCTCGGTCAGGTAGAAGAAATAAGCCGGCCCACTGCCGCTGACGGCTGTGACCAGGTTCATCATCTCCTCGCTGACCTCTACGGCCTCACCGATGGCGGAAAGCAGCGAGATGACGGCGTCAGCGTCAAAGGCGCCTTCCCCCGGCTCGACCACGTAGCCTGATACGGCCGCCCGCACCATCGCTCCCATGTTGGGCATNNGTCAATCCCGCCACGATCGAGAGGAGCGTCTGGGACCCGTTCAGACGTCCGCTCAACAGCGTTAGCGCCTCGGCGCTGTCCTGGGGCTTTACTGCCAGCACCACTATGCCGGAGGTGGCGACGTCCGCGACCTCTCCGGAATCCACCTTGAAAGTGGCAGCGGCGTCCGCGAGCTTGTCGGGATCTTTCTCGGCGACGATTATCTCTTCAGGTCTTAGAGTGCCCGCTTCGATCCAGGCGCCCATCATCGCCCGGCCCATGTTGCCGGCACCCACGAGTCCCACCCGGTGCAAAGAATCTACCACCTAACCGGGCACACTTGGAGAAGCAGCCCCTCTTGCCATCAGAACTGATTGAAGAAACCTTTTTCGCGCATCCACTTGCGGTCTTCAGCGGAGACCTCGATGTTCGCAGGAGTCAGCAGGAAGACCATCTCGGCGACCCGCTGGATACCACCGTCCAGGCCATAGGTGAGCCCGCTGACAAAATCGATGAGTCGCTTGGCGAGGTCGCGGTCGATGCTCTGCAGGTTCACGATCACTGGTGTGTCGTTCTTGAACTTGGCTCCGATCTGCTCCGCGTCGTTGAAGCTCTTGGGCTCGATCACGTGCACCTTGGAGGACGTCTCAGGAACAGGCTGCAGTATCCTCTCGGAACCCCTGCGGCGGGGTACCCTGTCCGAGATCTCCTCCACCGCTTCCTCTCGAGCTCTCATCTCCCCGAACTCGTCGGGCTCTTTGAGCCCAAGCCACTCAGCTACCCTGCCCCAGAATCCGGGCATTTACTCGACCTCCTTGACTGACAGCCGACCACTCGCGCGAGGACCGAAAATCGCGGTCCCGATACGGACTATCGTCGAACCTTCCTCGACGGCAACCTCGAAATCATCCGTCATCCCCATCGAGAGCTCCGAGCACTCGAACCACTCGATGCTCTCCGCCAGATCCTCTCCGAGCTCGCGCAGCTCCCGAAAGACCCAGCGTACCTCCTCTGCATCATCGGCGAGCGGAGCGATCGTGGTCAGTCCCACCGGCTCGATATTGGACAATCCCGCCAATCGGGCCACGAACTCCGGCGCCTCCGCGGGGCTTATCCCCGACTTGCTCTCCTCACCGGCCACGTTGACCTGCAACAGGACCCTCTGGCGCAGGCCCTGCGCCCCCGCCCTCTCGTCTATCGCGACCGCCAGCCGCTCACTGTCCAGTGAATGGATCAGGTCGACCAGCCCGGCCACCTGCCGGACCTTGTTGCGCTGCAGGTGCCCTATGAAATGCATCTCTGCCAGGCCCTTGATCGCCGGCCCTTTCTCGACCAGCTCCTGGACCCTGTTCTCCCCGAGGAGCCTTACCCCCGCCTCGACGGCTGCTAGTATCTCCTCGACGCTCCTGGTCTTCGTCGCCGCCAGCAGCCTGGCCGACCCTGTCGGCCGGCCCACCCCGGCCTCGGCATCACGGATCCGCGAGTTAAGACTCGCTACGTTATCCGCAATGTATTTCTTCATATTTTTCGCTTGCTCCACGTTCTATTCCTTTGAACCCGGCACCCGGGACCCCCGGGCTTATACGTAGTGGATCTCGAAGGACGTCTCGGCTCGAGGCGCCTCCCAGGACACATCCACCGATTTGACGCGTGCGGCGGGCGGGCCCTGACGGCACCATTCGATCGCCTGCTCGACATACCGCCTGGGCCCCTCGAAGGCGGCTTCCACTGCACCGTCGGGCCGGTTCATCACCCATCCCGCAAGCCGCAGCCGCCGGGCCATGTCGTGCGTCTCGGCCCTGAAGAAGACCCCCTGTACCCTGCCACGCACCACTATCCTGGCCCTGGCGTCATCGGCCGCTATCACCCGTCACCGCCTGATCGTCGCGAACGCGCCCTGCCTGCCACAGCCCGCGTCCCCGCGGTGCGAGAAATAATCATCGGAGCACACGGTGCATTCGTCGCTTTTGTATATGTTCCCCCGTGGGATGCCCACGCCCTCGAACTGCGAGGCGCATGCCGCCGCCAGGTCCAGAAACCTCCCCTCGACGACCCCGGCGCCAAACTCGCGGGCAAAGGTGGAGGCAAGGTCGGCGTCCACCTCCATGCAGCACGGCCCGATGTGGGGCCCTATCATGGCGAGGGTTCCCGCCAGGTCTACGCCGGCGCACCGGGAAAGAGCTTCAGCGCCGGCGCGTGGGATCCCGGCAAGCACCCCCCGCCACCCGGCGTGCACCACGCCCACGGCGGGGACGTCCGGCGCCGCCAGCACGATGGGGAGGCAATCCGCGGTGAGGACGCCCAGGGCCATACCCGGCGTCAGCGTGACCAGGGCATCTGTCCGCGGTATCCCGGAGGCGTGGTCCATCCCTCCCCTGCCGAGGTCGGCCTGACCCACCCTGGCGACCGCCGTGCCGTGCACCTGGATTCCCAGCACCCAGCGGGCCTGCGGCACCCCGATGGCTCCAGCGACCTCTTCCCTGTTGCAGTCCACAGAGCGTCGCCGGTCACCTACGGCATACGAGAGGTTGAGGCTGTCGAAAGGACCGGAGCTGGCGCCCCCGCGCCTGCCGGTGAAAGCGACCACGATCCCCGCGCTCCTCTCGAGCTCCGGGGCAGTGACCACGGTGAGGCCCGCCCGTTCGACCTTCTCTAGCATGGCCGTCAGTCGCCGCCCTCAGGCGCGGGCTGCAGTATGTCCAGGAGCACCTTGGTGATGCGGTTGTTCCTGACCTTCTCAACCCTGATCGCGACTCCGTTGTAGGTCAGGGTCTCGCCTGGAACGGGCAGGTGGCCCAGCACCTTGAGCACCAGGCCGCCGACGGTGTCCACGTCCTCCTCGTCGGGAAGGTCTATCTGCAGTATCTCGTTGAGGTCGTCGAGGTTGACCCGCGCATCTACCCTGTAGCGGTTCTCATCGACTTTCTCGACCAGGTTTATCTCGCGGTCGAACTCGTCGAATATCTCGCCGACGATCTCCTCCAGCAGGTCCTCGATCGTCACCAGCCCCACCACGGTGCCGTACTCGTCGACAACGATGGCGATGTGGACCTTTCTCTTCCTCAGCTCGCGCAGCAGGTCCGAGAGGATCTTGGTCTCGGGGATTATGAACGCGTCGCGCACGACCTGTGACACCGGCTTGTCCAGCTCGCCGGTCTGCAGGTACTGGATCAGGTCCTTGGCGTAGAGGATCCCCAGCATCTCGTCGAGGTTCGACCCGTAGACCGGTATCCTGGAGAAGCCGTGCTCGATGGTGACGTTGAGCGCGTCCTTGACCGTCGCAGTCGCCGGAAGGGCGACCATGTCGGGGCGAGGCACCATCACCTCGCGCACCATGGTGTCGGAGAACTCGAAGACGGAGTGGATCATGTCCTTCTCCTCCATCTCGATGATGTCATGCTCCTCGGCAGCGGTCACCATCGCCCGGATCTCACCCTCGTCGCTGATGATCAGCTCGCTCTTGAGCGGCTCGCCGGTGAACACTCGCAGGATCCCCTTCGCCACCAGCTGGAACAGGGCCGCCACCGGGTGCAGAAACCAGGTCAGCGCGGAGACCGGCCTGGTGAGCCTGAGCGCCACGCGCTCCGACTCGTGGCTGGCCACCGCCTTGGGCACCAGCTCCGCGAAGACGAACATGAAGACGGCGATGACGAGGGTTCCCACCGTCACTCCGATCCCGGCGTTGTGCGTCATCTTCGTCACGACGTAGGTCGCGAGCGACGCCGAGGTCAGCTGCACCACCAGGACCATCAGCAGCAAGGGGGGCAGGAAGTAGTCAGGGTCCCTTACCAGCCGGTCGAGCTTCGCGGCTTTGTCGACCTTCTTCTCGACCAGGTACTTTACGCGTATTCGGCTTACCCTCACCATAGCCGTCTCCGCCGCCGCCAGGAAGGCGGCGAAGATAATCAGTATGACGAGGCCCACAATGCCCAAGGTAATGGCCATCTAACCCTCTCCTGTCACCTCACCAATTATACTTCGCCCGAGGAGCTCTCTTTCTTTCCGCGCCATCTCGGCAGACTCTGCCGGCCCCAGGTGATCATAGCCGAACAGGTGGAGCAGTCCGTGCGAGGCGAGCAGCTCGATCTCGTCATACGCTGTCAGCCCCCGCTCTGAGGCCTGCCGCCCGGCGGCGTCGAGGCTGATGACGATGTCACCGATCGGCTCGGGACCCGTGCCCGGGCCGCCCGCCTGGCACAGCTCGTCACGGTCCATCAGCGGGAAGGATAGAACATCGGTAGGCTCGTCAAGCCCCATGTGCTCGCTGTTGAGGGCGGCGATCTCGCCATCCGAGACCAGCGAAACGCTCAGCTCCAGCTCCCTGCCGGGGGCCAGCTGTTCCATCATCCGGACCAGCGAGCGCCGCAGGCGGCGCGCTTCACGCCGGGCGCCCTTGCGCCGCACGCCTATTCTTACGACCATTCTCCCTCGTTCCTTTAACCGACGCGGACGGGTAGTCGATCCTCGGATGGTGGGTGCCCAGCAATATCTTGGCGAAAATCTGCTCGACCCGCTTCAGCTCGTCGAACGTGAGATCGCACTGGTCCAGCTGCCCATCGTCCAGCTTGCCCTGCACTATCCGCTCGACCGTCTGCTCAATCGCGGTGGCTGANNCGTCCTCGACCTCCAGCGCGCTCTCGTAGAAGTAACGGACCAGACTGGTTCCGTGGTGCTCCTTTATGATCTCCACCAGGTCCGGCGGGAAGTGCTCGGCCTCGAGCATCTCCACCCCATCTTTCACGTGGGCGATGATGATGATGGTGCTCAAGTTGGGGCTGAGCCCTGCGTGCGGGTTCTCCTCCGGCGTCTGGTTCTCCACGAAGAACAGCGGACGCTTGACCTTGCCGACGTCGTGATAGTAAGCAGCGACCCTGCAGAGCAGCGGGTCGCAGCCGATCTCGCGCGCGGCGGCCTCAGCGAGGTTCGCGACCATCATGCTGTGCGAGTAAGTTCCCGGCGCCTTGAGCGAGAGCTCTTTGAGGAGGTCCTGCTCCGGCGAGGCCAGCTCCAGCAGCCAGGTGTGCGTGGTCACCCTGAACGTCGTCTCCAGGAACGGCAGGCACCCCATGGCTACGACCGCGCAGAAGGCGCCGTTCAAAAATCCGATGCCGGAGTTGAGGAGCAGGCCCTGGCGCGTCGGCGTCAGCGCGGTGGCCACCAGCGCCACCGCGGCGACCCAGAAGGCCGTGTAGAGGCCGATCCTCCGCAGCTGGTGACGGGTCGAAGTGCGGGCGGCATACAGAGACGGGAAGAAGCCGCCCAGGAACGACAGCGTCACCAGTGAGAAGTTTCCGCCGGTGATGACGCCGGTGAGGATCGCGCACACTCCAGTCACCACCAGCGCGGTCCCGCTGTCGAACAGGACCGCCACTAACGTCGCCACTGCCGCGGTGGGCATCAGGAAGCCCCAGAAAGGCGCCCAGCTGCTCGAGGCCACCGCCAGCAGCTTCGCCGCCACCGCGTACACCACCACCGTCGACCCGAGCAGCAGCAGCAGGCCCGGGCTGTCGTACTGCGTCCGCCTGAACCTCGCCAGGTACATCCCCATGGCGACGAGTATCAGCAGCACCAGCGCGGCCGTGAAGAGGACGTTCAGGGGGGTGAAGCTCGAGGCGTGGAACCCCAGGCTCTTCAAGAGGTCGACCTCGTCGGCCGTGACCACCTCTCCCTTGTTGATGATGACCTCGCCTTGCAGCTTGGTGGTGATGACTGGCCTTATAGCCTCGCTTGCCGCCTTCTTCCTGCGCGTCGTCTCCCTGGCGTCCAGCACCAGGTCGGTGGTGATGGCGCCAGACGCAACCTGCCCGGCGATCTGCGCGACAGCCGCATCGTCGGCCGCGTTCGCCGCAGCCGATGCGGCCTGGGCGCGGGCATCGTCCAGCGAATCCGAGGAGACCCCCTTGCCCATCGTCTGCGTCACTGCCTGGACCACGGCGTCCCTGGTCGTCCGCAGCTGGTCCGGAGTCAGCGCCAGAAGGCCCGGGGCCGCGGACGCCAATCCGGCGTCGGTGACGCGGCTCTTGACCTGGTCCACTTTCTGCTGCGGGGTCTGGGTGGAGGGGGCCATGTCCGCCACGGTGTTGAACAGGTTCTGGATCTGCGCGATCGCCTGGCTGGCCGGCTTCTGGTCGACGACGTAGACGTCCTGGACCGCGGCCGCGGCGGCCGCTCTCTGCTCGTTGGTCTTGGCATTATCGATGTACTGAACGGTCCGGGGAGCGAGGACGACCCGCGGGCTGGCCTTGCCCTTCTCGATCAGGAACCCGAACGGCGATATGACGAAGGACAATATCACCACCAGCAGCACGAAGATGATGGAGGCCACTATCAGACGGCGGTTGGTGCGGGTGAGTCGGCGCGCCCGCGTCCTTGCGCGCGCCACCATATCGAGGTATTTCTTCTTGAAGCTCATGTCATCTACCGGGAGTGCCCGGCTCGCGTCTCGTCTCGTAGTCCTTGTACGCCTCGACGATCTGCTGCACGATCTTGTGCCTCACCACGTCACTGGCGTCCAGGGTGGCGAACGAGACTCCATCGATGTCCCGCAGGATGTCCCGCACGACCCTGAGCCCCGACTGCATCTCCTTGGGAAGGTCGATCTGCGTCACGTCGCCGGTTATGACGGCGCGGCTGCCGAAGCCGAGCCTGGTCAGGAACATCTTCATCTGCTCGGGGCTGGTGTTCTGAGCCTCGTCCAGGATGATGAAGGAGTCGTTGAGGGTGCGACCTCTCATGAACGCGAGTGGGGCCACCTCAATGATCCCCTGGTCCATCATGCGGTGGAACTTATCGGCGCTGAGCATCTCGTAAAGCGCGTCGTAAAGCGGCCTCAGGTAAGGGTCCACCTTCTGGTAGAGGTCGCCCGGGAGGAAGCCCAGCTTCTCCCCCGCCTCGACCGCGGGCCTGGTGAGAATGAGCCGGTTCACTCTCTTGTCGAGCAGGCACTGCACCGCGTAGGCCAGTGCCAGGTAGGTCTTGCCGGTGCCGGCGGGCCCGATGCTGAAGACGATGGTGGCGGAGCGCATCATCTCCACGTACTTCTTCTGGCCGACCGTCTTGGGCCGGATTATCTTGCCGCGCGCGGTGAGCACGGCCTCCTTGAAGACCTCGGTGGGCTGGAGCTCCTCGCCCCGGCGAACCATGTCGATCGCGATGGCGAGGTTCTCGGTGGTGATCACCAGGCCCTCCTCGAGCAGCTCGATTAGCTCCTCGAACAGGTGGGTGCAGGAGTCGGTCTCCCGGGCGTCCCCCTTGATGTCTATCTCGTTGCCCCGCGCGACGATCCGGCAGCCGAAGGCGTCCTCGACCATCTTCAGGAACCTGTCCTCCTGGCCCAGCAGTCCGACCATCGGCTGGTTGTGCGGGACCACCATCTTGACTTCGACCACTTCACTCAACTGATGAGCTCACCTCTTGTAGGAAAAACGCAAGCCGGCAGGACCATCCTATCTCTTGCGCCACTTGCGACCGTTATGATTCCGCTCAACTTTGAAGCATCTCGCGGACCAGCTGGTTTACCATCTTGCCGTCGGCCTTCCCCTTGACCTTCGGCATCAACTTGCCCATGACTTTTCCGAGGTCCGCGGGTGAGGTCGCTCCCACCTCCGCGATAGTCTCGGCCACTATCTTGCGTACCTCATCCTCAGACATCTGTTCGGGCAGGTATTCTTCTATGACGGCCAGCTCGGCGGTCTCCTTGTCGACCAGGTCCTGCCTGCCACCCTTGCCAAACTCCTCGATGGCTTCCTTGCGCCTGCGCGCCTCGCGCGCCACCACGGCGGCGGACTCCTCGTCGGTCAGTTCGCCGCGCTTGGCTATCTCGGCGTTTTTGACCTCGGAGAGCATCATGCGCACGGTCGAAAGCCTGAGCTTGTCACCGGCCTTGAGGGCCGTCTTCATATCCTCTGTCAGCTGTTCTTTCAGTGCCATTTATCCCTTGCCTTGCTCTTAACCGGGCGGCCATCCCATGAACCGTCCGCCCAGAAGGTGGAAGTGCAGGTGGTCGACCGCCTGACCCGCCTCCTCGCCGACGTTGGCGACCAGCCTGTATCCGCTCTGCGATATCCCCTCGCTCACAGCGATGTCGTTGACCAGCGAGAATATGTCGGACAATATCTCGCAGGAGTTGGGCACGCTGATCAGGTCAGCGATGGTCGGGATGTGTTCCCTGGGCACAATCAGCACGTGCACCGGGGCCTGGGGGCTGACGTCCCTGAAGGCTATGGCCGTCGGCTTCTCGTCGATTATGTCGCTGCCCACCTCTTTGCGCACTATCCTGCAGAACAGGCAGTCATCAGCCAATGAACTCATCCCTCCAGTCCGGCCCCCCGCGATAGCAGCTCTCCCCGCACCAGGGAGGCATCCGATGACATGACCTCGAGGTCCATCACCTTTCCGATCACCTCCGCGGGCCCCTCGCAGACGGCGCCCGCGAAGCTCTCGGCCCTGGCGAAGAGCATGCCTGGTTCGCTATCCATGGTGTCTTCCACCAATACTGGGATTATACGACCAACCAGGGCGGCGTGGAACTCGCCGGCCGCGCGCCCGGCGGCCTCGCGCAGGGCCTGCGCCCTTGCCGCTTTCACCGGCGGCGGGACCGGGTCCCCCAGCTCACATGCCTTTGTCATCGGTCTCGGTGAATACTTGAAGACGTGGAGCCGTGAGAAGCGCAGCCGCTCGACCATCGCCAGGGTGTTGTTGAAGGCAGCCTCGTCCTCTGTCGGGAAGCCGACCATCACGTCGCTGGTGATCGCGATGTCCTCCACTGAGTCTCTTATCTCCTCGACGCTCGATGCGAACGCCTCCGGGGTGTAAGCCCGGCCCATCGCCCGCAACACTCCGGCGTCACCGCTCTGCAGCGGGACGTGGAGGTGCCTGCAGACTTGCTGTTTGCGCATCAACTCCAGCAGCGGCTCGGTGACGTCGGACAGCTCGATGGAGCTCAGCCTGACCCAGAGCCCCGGGGCCGCTTCGCGCACCCGACCGGCCAGGACGTCGACGCCCGCGCCGGTCTCCGGGTCCGAGTAGCTTCCCAGGTCGATCCCACAGAGGATTATCTCGCCGGCGCCGCCTGACACGATCGCGCGCGCCTCTTCAACCACGGATCGCACCGGCCTGCTGTAGGGGGAAGGCCTCAGGTAAGGAACGACACAGTACGAGCAGAAGCGGGCGCAGCCTTCCTGGACCTTCACCGGCACGCGCGCCAGTTCCTCGGGCGCCCAGGGCTCAGAATCCCCGGGACCACCGGCTGGTCCGCAGGCCTCGGCCGCCAGCGACCCCTTGTCGCAGTTCGCCAGGACTGTATCCACTCCCCCGGTCATAAACGCTGAAGGCTCCAGGTCCGCTCCGCAACCTGTCACTATGACCCGCGCGCCGGAAGCGGCGCACCTGCGCACCGCCTTTCGGGACTTCTTCATCCCCTCCGAGGTGACGGCGCAGGTGTTCACCACCCAGAGTTCAGGGACAGCACCGGCCGGAGCTCGAACGTATCCCCGGTCCGCGAGGTCTCGCTCGATGGCGAGGGAGTCGGCTTTGTTGACCCTGCAGCCCAGCGTTGTGAGACGGTAGGTCCTCTCACTCATCCGCTGCCGTCCCGGGGGCGAGCAGCCCGTAATGATAGCGGGCGATCATGACGCCGTAGGAGCCCGCGCTCTGCGCCCTCAGGTTCAGCCCGCCAAGAGTCGCGGTTCTGGCGCCGAGCGTCCGCAGTACGTCGACCTCGGAGCCCTCGAGCCCACCCTCCGGCCCCACGATCAGCCCGATGGAGCGGGGCGGCTCGTCGGGCAGCGAGTCGTGGAACGCCCGCCTCTCCTCGTCCTCCCAGAGGATGACACACTCGCCGACCGTCCTGATGGCCGCCTCGTCCAGCAGACCGCCGACCGGAGGGCGAACCTCCAGGGGCCACGCCCGCCGCGCCACCTTGGAGCTCTCGCGGGCGATCTTCAGCCATCTGGCGAGCCTTCCCGAGCTCTTCCGCACCGCCTCGACCGGGGAGCGCTTCGACGTGAAGGGCACCACGCGGGACGCGCCGGATTCCGCGGCTCTGGCGACAGTCTCGTCCATGGTCTGGTTTCTGGACATCGCCTGGAACAGCACCAGCTGCGGCCTCTCGGGGGTTATATAGCATTCCGACACGATGGTGCATCGCACCGGTTCGTCCATGGGCGAGCCCAGCTTCGACTCGTACAGCGTGCCCATCCCGTCGCCCACCACCAGGTGATCGCCCTCGCGTGCGCGCAGTGAGCGGGTCAGGTGCCTGGCGTCGGCGCTGGAGAGAGTGATTGTGCCGCGGTCGATGTCGATGTCCTCTTTGAAGGCGTAGAAGACGGGCAGTCCCATGGCTTGCGGACGGGGTCGAGCCCTCGGGCTCACTTCCTCGCCCTCTCCTTTCCCGCCTGGCGATATGATTCGAGTAGCTTCTTCTGTTCGGCGGTGAGCTTCCTGGGAACCTTGACGTCCACGACGACCGACATGTCTCCACGCTTTCCACCGTACCTGGGGGGCAGGCCTTTGCCCCTGGCCTTGAGCACGTCTCCATGCTGCGTCCCGGCAGGGATCTTGAGTGAGAACTCGCCGTCGATCGATCCCACCTCGATCTCGGCGCCCAGGGCGGCATCGACCATCTCGACCGTGGCCCTGCGGTAGAGCCTGGTGCCGTCGCGCTGGAAGCGCGGGTCTCCGGCGACGTCGATGACCACGTAGAGGTCGCCGCTCGCGCCGCCGCGCACTCCGCCCTCCCCCTTCTCGCGCACCCTCAGCCTGTCGCCTCTCTCGACGCCGGGGGGCACCGACACCTGCAGCTTCTCGGTCAGGCTCCTACGGCCCGCCCCGCCGCATCCGGAGCAGGGGTCGGTGATGACCTCGCCCGCCCCCATGCAGTTGGCGCAGACCTGGGCGCGTATGAAGGTGCCGAATAGGTTGCGCTGCGTACGGCGGACCTCGCCGGTCCCCTGGCAGCTGGAGCAGCGGCTCATCTGCGAGCCCGTCTTCATGCCGGAGCCGTCACAATCCGAGCAGGTCGCCATGCGGGTCAGATCGACCTCTTTCTCGGCTCCATCGAGGACGTCCGCCAGTGTCACCACCACCACCATCTCCATGTCGCGCCCGCTCTGGCGCCCGCTCCTCTGTGGCCTGCGCCGCCCTGGCGAGCCGAACCCGGAACTGAAACCTTCGCCGAAGAACACGTCGAACAGGTCGGAGATCGAGCCGAATCCGTTGAAGTCTATCCCGGCACCGCGCTTGAGGCCGTCCAACCCGAAGTTATCGTAGGTGCGGCGCTTTTCCGGATCAGAGAGGATCTCGTAGGCGAAGCTGAGCTCCTTGAACTTGTGCTCTCCGTCGGGGTCGTGGTGCGCGACGTCGGGGTGGCATTCGTGCGCCCTGCTGCGGTAGGCGCTCTTGATCTCGCCGGCCGAGGCTCCCTGGCCGACGCCCAGTATGTCATAGAGGTCTCTGTCTATCTCGTTCTGCACAGAACCGCGCTCGCTTCTTTAGCTCTCAGCCTCTGGGGTTGAATAGCGTCCGCCCCAGGTTCTCGGCCATGTACTCGACCATGCCGATGGTCCTGGCATAGTCCATCGACGTGGGCCCTACCACTCCCAGCGAGCCGAGGAGCCCGTGCCCCAGGGGGTAGCTCGTGCCCACGAACGAGTACCTCTGCAGCTCGCGAAGCCTGTTCTCCTCCCCGATGCGCACCGTCAGCCGGCGCTCGTGGAGCAGGTCCTTCAACAGATCGAGGATGAAGTACTGCTTCTCCATAGCCTCGAGCAGCGTCTGCGCCCACTCGGGCGTGGCGCTTTCGACGATGTTGGCGGTCCCGCCGATGAAGACCCTCTCCTCTATCGAGCCCATGTACTCCACCACTGCCTCGGCCGCCGCGCGCACCAGCCCCGAGCCGGCCGAGCCGAACTTGCCCCTTCTGAGCAGATCGCCCGCGTCTATGCGGTCAGAGGTCAGTCCCGTGAGGACGCGGTCCGTGAACGCCGCCACCCTCTGCACGGTGTCGCCGGTCACCGGGCGGGACAGGCGCAGCAACTGCCTTCCCACCTGGCCCCTGGCCGTGATGATGATGAGCATCACCCGCTGGTCGCTGAGCCTGACCAGGTCGATGTGGCGCACCGCGTCGGCCGAGCTGAAGGGGGCGAAAACTATCGCGGTGGTGTGCGTCAGCCTCGACAGCAGCACCGACGCCTCCTGGAAGAGGCCCTCGATCTCACGAGTCTGCGCGGCGAACAGCCGCTCGATGGCCTCGGCGTCGCGGCCCGAGGGCCGGGGCTGTTCCATCAGGCTGTCCACGTAGTAGCGATAAGCGACGTCCGTGGGAACCCGCCCCGCGGAGGTGTGCGGCTGCCTCAGGAAGCCCATTTCCTCGAGGGCGGACAGCTCGTTCCTGATGGTCGCGGCGCTGACAGCTACGTCGGCCGACTGCGCCACCGCGCCCGAACCCACCGGCCTTCCCGTCAACACAAAGTTCTGGACGACCGCCAGTAGGATCTTCTTCTTTCTGCCATCTATCTCCGTCGCCATGCGTACCTGCCTTTATAAGGCGGAACCGGCCCTGATTCTAGCACTCAGGCCGGCCGACTGCTAATGACATCTCTCAGCGGCCGGTGCCCTGAGTTCCACTCTCCTCGCTCTTTATCATCGCGACGAAAGCCTCCTGAGGGATCTCCACCCTGCCCACCATCTTCATGCGCTTCTTGCCTGCCTTCTGCTTCTCCCAGAGCTTCCTCTTGCGGGTGATGTCGCCGCCGTAGCACTTGGCGGTGACGTCCTTCTTGCGCGCCGGCAGCGTCTCCCGCGAGATGATGCGGCCCCCGACGGAAGCCTGGATAGCAAGCTCGAAGAGCTGGCGCGGTATCACCGACTTGAGCTTGGCCGCCAGCTCGCGGCCGCGGGCCTGCGCCCTGTCCCTGGGCACGATGGTGGAAAAAGCGTCGACCACCTCTCCGTGCACCATTATCTCGAGCTTGACCAGCGGCCCATCGCGGTAGTCCTCCAGCTCGTAGTCCAGCGACGCGTATCCCCTGGACCTGGACTTGAGCTGGTCGTAGAAGCCCGAGACCATCTCGCCCAGCGGCATGTCGTAGCTCAGCTCCACACGGTTCGTGGAGAGGTAGACCATGTCGCGGTAGAGAGCCCTCCGCTGCTGGCAAAGCTCCATCACGGGTCCCACCATTTCGCCGGGCATTATTAGCAGCAGCGAGACATAGGGTTCGGCGACCTTGGCGACGGAGTTCGCCGGCGGCATCTCCGAGGGGTTCTTGACCACGATCACCTCGCCGGCCTTGTCGGTGACCCGGTACACCACGTTGGGCGGCGTGATGATGAGCTCGAGGTCGTACTCCCGCTCCAGCCTGTCGCGTACCACCTCCATGTGCAGCAGCCCCAGGAATCCGCAGCGGAAGCCGAAGCCGAGCGCCTGCGAGGTCTCAGGCTCATACGTGAACGAGGAGTCGTTCAGCCTCAGCTTGGCCAGCGCCTCCCTCAAGTTCTGGTAATCGCTGTTCTCTATCGGGAACAATCCGGCGAAGACGACGGGCTTGGGCTCCCGGTAGCCCGGCAGTGGCTCGGTCGCCGCGTCGGCCGACACGGTCAGCGTGTCCCCCACCGGCAGCTTGGATACGTCCTTGATCCCCGTGGCGACGAACCCGACCTCGCCGGCAGAGAGCGAGTCGGCACGTACCATGTCCGGTGAGAGGTAGCCCACCGTCTCGGCCACGGCCTGGCTCCCCGCAGCCATCATACCGATCTCGGCGCCCTCCTCGAGCCTGCCCGAGACGACGCGCACGAATGTCACCACGCCGCGGTACTGGTCATAGGTGGAGTCGAAAACCAGCGCGCGCAGCCTGGCGTCCTCGCCCGCGGAAGGCGGCGGCACCAGCGCGATGATCGACTCGAGCACGGCCCTCACGCCTTCACCGGTCTTGGCGGAGCAGAACAGCACGTCGGCCGGCTCCACCTCCAATATGTCGACGACCTCCTCGCGCACCCGCTCGGGCTCGGCCGAGGGAAGGTCTACCTTGTTTATCACCGGGATTATGGTGAGCCCGTTCTCCCTGGCCAGGTGCAAATTACCGATCGTCTGCGCCTCGACCCCCTGGGCCGCGTCCACCAGCAGGACCGCCCCCTCGCACGCCGCGAGCGTCCTGGACACCTCGTAGTTGAAGTCCACGTGTCCCGGGGTGTCGATGAGGTTGAGCTCATAGGTCTGCCCGGCCAGCTCGTAGGAGAGCCGCACCGCCTGCGCCTTGATGGTTATGCCGCGCTCGCGCTCCAGGTCCATGCGGTCCAGGAACTGCGGGCGCGCCATACCAGGCTCGATGGCCCCGGTGATCTCGAGGAACCGGTCCGCGAGCGTCGATTTTCCGTGGTCTATGTGCGCGATGATGCAGAAGTTCCGTATGTGCGACGGGTCCAGGATTCTCACCTCCGGGCCTCAATGATAGCAGATGGAATCGCCTGTTTTGCGCTCCCGGGGCGCCTCGCCGTCTTGTCGACACTGATATATGCCTGTGCTACAATTCGTCGGTATCCAAGCAAACCGCATCAATGCGGGCATTCCTGCAAGAGCAAGAATACGACCCTGGTGAGGAAGAGGTAATGCCGAACATCAAGTCGCAGTGGAAGAGGATGCGCAAGTCGGAGGACCAGCGCCTTCGCAACAAAGACGTGCGCTCAGCCCTCAAGACCGATATCAAGAAGTTCGAGGCCGCCTGCGCCTCCGGCGATGCAGACGCCGCCAGGGAGAGGTTCCTGATAGCTTCCCGGACCCTGGACAAGGCCGCCTCAAAGGGCGTCATCCACAAGAACAAGGCCGCCAACAAGAAATCAAGGATGTCCAAGGCGCTGTCCGGCATCTCCTAGGCGTGCCGGGTTCCCTCACCCGATGATCTTCACGATGAGCATCTCCAGGATCGCTCCCTGGTACTCCTTTTCGCCCAGGTAGCGGTTGGAGTGCATCTCGACCTGCGCCCGCCTGAACTCCCCGAACGCCGACCTCAGCCTCTCGGCCGAGAACCTCGCCGACTGCTTCAGGCACTTGCCCACCAGGAACGGGGGGATACCCAGGGTGGACGCGATCTCTCCGTACTCGTGGTCGCGCGTTAGCGATTTGCAGCGTGCAATCAGCCTGAACTGGCGCAGCAGCAGGCTGAATATCCGCTGGGGGCTCTCGCCCTGGCGGATGAGCTTGTTCAGGAGGTAGAGCGAGAGGTCGCGTCGCCGGTCGGCGACGGAGTCGACCAGCTCGAAGATGCCCTGTTCGGCCGAAGGGACCACCACCTGCGTGATCTCGTCGCACCCCACGCTGGCGCTGTCCGCGGCGTAAAGGCAGACGCGCTCGACCGCGTCCTCCAGGTCGCGTAGCTCCCTGCCCACCATCTCCAGGAGCATGTCGCGCGCGGCGGGCTGTATTGTCTTGCCACGCCTGTCGAACTCCTCGGTCACCCAGTCCGACACCTTCTTCTGCCGGCCCCTGGCTCCGAACGAGAACTTGAGCGGCTCGCCGCCCGCGGCCACCACCTTTTTATAGAGCGGGGATGTCTCGACCTTCTTGATGACGCCGGAGTCCCTCTCGCCCGGCCCCGAGCCACAGGCCGCGAGGACCAGCACCGTGGCGGGGTTGGCGCGGTCGAGGTAGGAGTTGATGACCTCCTGCTCTTTCTTGCTCAGGGTCTCGGCGCCCCGAGCTATGACCAGCCGGCGGGGCGACATCAGTGGTATGGTCTCGGCCGCGTCGACCACGTGATCCGCGCCCATGGCGGCGGCGTCTATCACCTCGAGGTTGAAGTCGGCGTCCGCCTCCGCGCCGAAAAGCGCCTTGAGCCGGTCGAGCGCCTGCTGGATCAGGAGCTCCTCGTCCCCGTAGACGTAGTAGACGTTGTTCAGGTCTTCGATTTTTTCGACACGCTTCTTGGCCAAGACTCACCGCCTGCTGGCTTGCATGCCAATTCTACCATTGCCCATCGGTATCACTATGTCGCCGGATAAATCGGTGCGGGCGACCTTCACCCCGCGGGACGTCAGGAGGTCCAGGCACTTCTTCGACGGGTGCCCGTACTCGTTGTGTCGTCCGACAGATATCGTCGCTACGGCGGGCCTGGAGGCGTCCAGCAAGGCGGCCGTAGCCGCGTTGGCCGCCCCCTGGTGAGGCACCTTGATGACGTCGCAGGCCATCGAGGGGTTGTCGTGAAGAAGTGTCTGTTGCGCGTCGGCTTCGATGTCGCCCGTGAACAGCACGCGAGCTCTCTCCACCTCCGCCATGGCCACTATGGAACAATCGTTCAGATTTGCGGGAGGGACCGGCAGCATCGAGGGCGCGAACAGCACCTCCAGGGTGAACCGCGAGCCTAGCGTCAGGGACTGGCCGGCCGCCGCCACGGTTACGGGCACCCGCCTGCGCTTCGCCAGAGCGAGGAGGTCTTCATACGCTCCACCGGCGCCGCCGAACTCTCCGGGCTCCAGCAGCCTGCCCACCGGCATGCTCCTCATCACCTGGACCAGTCCCGCGCAGTGGTCGGCGTGAGGGTGGCTCGCCACCATCAAGTCTATGTGGCTGACCCCGCGCGACCGCAGCTTAGCGACGATGATGTTGGGGTCGGGGCCACCGTCGACGAGGACGGTCGTTCCCTCCGCCTGCAGGAGCGAGGCGTCACCTTCACCGACGTCGAGTACGGTCATCCTGGGAATGCCGGCTGTCTGCACCAGCGGGAAGCACCCGAACAGGACCAGGACGGCCGAGACCGCCAGGGCGACCGCGGGCTTGATCAGCGAGGAGCCGCGCCGGCGCGTCGCGAACATCACCAGTGCCGCCGCGTACATCACCAGGGCCGCCGCGGACAGGGCGCCCATGTGCAACCCCGCGCCCGGCAACCGTGCACAGGTGGATGCCACGGCCATGACGTAGCGCGCCAGAGCCGCGGGCATGACCGAAGCCGCGCGTGCGACAGGCAGACTTATAGCCGTGAGCAATGCCGTGGCCCAACCTGCGAGCAGGAGCGCGCCGACGATCCATACCACCAGGAGGTTCGCCAGGAGGGCCGAGACCGGGGCCGGCTCTCCCTTGATCACTATCAATGGGAGTATCCCCAGCTGGGCGCCCGCGCAGACCGCCACCGCCAGCCCCGCCTTGCTGCGCCTGTCGTGGGGGCCGCGCCTGGAGGCGACCAGCACTATCCCTAATGCCGCCGCGAACGAGTACTGGAAGCTCGAGTCGCATATCGCCCTGGGATTTGCGCACAGCATCACCATCCCCGCCAGCGAGACCCCGATTAGCGGGTTGTACCGGCGCCCTAGCATCGAGCCGGCGAAACAGGCACCGGCCATGATCGTGGCCCGCATCGCCGAAAGCCTGAAATCGGACAGGGAGAGCACGGCTACCGCCGCCAGGCAGGCAAGCACGAACCGCCAGCGGCGCCCCAGGCCGAGGACGCCGGCGATCGCCAGCACCAGGATGGCGGCCGAGCCGACGTGCAGCCCGGCCATGGCGATCAGGTGGCCCAGGCCGCAGGCCCTCAGATCGGCGAGAGTCGCTTGGTCCATATTGTCGGTCTTGCTCAGGCTGACACCCTGGAGAAACCCCGCCACCCTCTTGTCGAAGACCCTGTCGTAGGCAAGGGCGATCCACTGGCGCGCACCGGCCACCGACCTCGAGACCATGCCGGCCTGCCACGGTTGCCTGGTGACCTCCTCGCCGGCGCAGCGCAGGATCGACCCTGCGCCGTTGTCAGCAAGCCAGGCGACCTCCCGCTGGGGCCTGGCGAGCCTGCCATGCGCCTCGACCATCGATCCCGGGAATATCTCGCCGGCCCTCAGGGTTCCCTGAGCCTGGACGTAGACGCGCTCACCAAGGGTGTATGTCTCGTTCTTGAGCTTCGCTTCTCCGACCTGGAGAAAGAAACTCGATATTCCTCCCCCGGTAGTGGCGGGCGACACCACCCGTCCAAGTACGGTCACGGCGACGCCGTCCCCGGCCTTCGCGGCCAGCATGCCGTCCCGTGCCGCTGCGCCAGAGGCGAACATCAGCAGGCAGCCAAGGAACGAACAGGCCAGCGGGATGATGAGGATGAGCGCGCGGCGCTTCAGGGGGGTGGCCAGGCCGCACAGGGACAGGAGTAAGAGAGCGAGGATGGCCCACAGCGCCGGTACATTGCAGAACCTGACCGCGACAATGCCCGCTGCCATCGAGACGAAGCACAGCAGGTAGAGCCGCCCCCGCACCTCAGATTGTCACCAGGTCGCGCAGCGCTTCGAGCTTAGACGGCCCGATCCCGGACACGTCGTCGAGCTCGTCGACCGTCGTGAACGGCCCGTTCTTCTGCCGGTACTCGATGATCTTGGCGGCCATCGTCGGGCCGACCCCGGGGAGCGCGTCGAGCTGCTCAGGGGTGGCGGTATTGAGGTTCACCAGCGTGCTCGCCGGCTGGGCGGTCACCTGCCCGGCCGCTGGCTGTGCCTCCGGCTGGGCCTTGCGCGGGACCATCACCTTCTGGCCGTCGGCGAGTTTCCCCGCCAGATTGAGGTCGTCGAGCTGAGCGTCGGCGCTCGCGCCCCCGGCTTTCTCCAGCGCGTCGGCAACCCTGGACCCTTCCCACAACCGGCAGAGCCCGGGGCTCAACACAGCTCCAGCAACGTGGACCGTTATAGTCCGCGCGCCCGGCGCCGAGGCGGTGGCCTCCCCCGCCCCACTCACCTCTACCCGCCTGGGGCGCGATCTGGAGTATGCGAGAAATGATCCGATGCACAGCGCCAGGATGAGCAACAGGATGACGGCCAACTGGGGCCTTGTAAGAGATGCGGCGGCGCCCGCGAGGTCGCCCATGCCGCGTTTGATATTAACCTGCATTGCTTGTTCAGGATAGCACAGCAATACAAGCATATCAAGTAGGATCGGGTGGCTTCGCTCTCTAGATGACTATGTTGACCAGCTTGCCGGGGACCACGATGACCTTGCGGATCTCCTTGCCCTGGAGGTGCCTGGCGGTGTTCTCCGCTTCGAGCGCCCTGGCCTTCATCTCGTCGTCGGATATCCCGGCCGGCACCGTCACCCTGTCCCTCACTTTCCCGTTGACCTGTACTATGAGGGTCACCTCCTCAGGCTTCGCGAGCTCGTCGTCGAAGGTGAGCCAGGGCAGATCGTTGACCCTGCCTTCCTTGCCGGCTATGCTCCAGAGCTCCTCGGAGATGAACGGCGCGAAAGGCGTGAGCAGCTGCAGCGCGGCCGAGACGGCCTCGTCGAGCACCGCCGCGTCGGGGCCGCCTTCGGAGGCATAGTGGTTGATGCCGTTGACAAGTTCCATGATGAAGCTGACCGCGGTGTTGAAAGCGAACTGGTCTATGTCGTGGGTGACGTTCATTATCGTGCGGTGGGTCAGGCTGCGCATGGCCCTGTGCCTGGACGGCGGCCCCTCCGGCTCGCCGCCGGCCTCGCGCAGCGGCAGGTAGCGCTCGTGGACCATCCTCCAGACGCGCCCCAGGAACCTGTGCGCGCCCTCGACGCCGGCGTCGCTCCAGTCCTTGGAGAGCTCCGGCGGCCCCATGAACAGGATATAGAGGCGCAGCGTGTCCGCGCCCAGCCTGTCGATGTGATCGCCCGGCGTGACCACGTTTCCCTTCGACTTGGACATCTTGGCGCCGTCCCTGGTGATCATCCCCTGGCACAGCAGGTTGGTGAACGGCTCGTCGAAATCTATCAGCCCCAGGTCGTGGATCACCTTGGTGAAGAAGCGCGAGTACAGCAGGTGGAGTATGGCGTGCTCGATGCCGCCGATGTANNTCCATGGTGTCGGTCTCGCGCTTGGCCGGCCCTCCGCACGACGGGCATGACGTCTGGTAGAAGGAGGGCGTGAGCGGAAGAGGTGACTTGCCCCCTTCGGCGAGCGGCAGGTCCTCGGGGAGCAGCACGGGAAGATCCTCTTCCGGCACAGCGACGGTCCCGCACTTCTCGCAGTAGACGATGGGGATCGGTGCCCCCCAGTACCTCTGTCTGGACACCAGCCAATCGCGCAGCCTGTAGTTTACCGCCCGCGCGCCCCAGCCGCGCTCCTCCAGCAGGTCGCACACCTTCTGCTTGCCTTCTTCACTGGCGGTACCGTCGAACGCCCCGGAAGCGATCATGATGCCGGGCTCCTCGAAGGCCTCGGTCATGTCATCGACGACAAGCTCACCATCTGGCGGCTGGATAACAACTCTTATCGGCAGGTCGTACTTGCGCGCGAACTCGAAGTCGCGCTGGTCGTGCGCGGGCACCGCCATCACCGCGCCGGTGCCGTACTCGATCAGCACGAAGTTGGCAGTATAGACGGGGACTCTCTCGCCGTTGAGCGGATTTGTCACGGCCGCGCCCAGGTAGACGCCGTCCTTCTCGGTCTCGAGCGCGGTCCTCTCGATGGTGGAGCTTGCCATCACCCGCTTTCGGAACGCGGCCACCTCGGCCTCGCGCTCCGTTCCCTCGACCAACCGGTCCACCAGCGGGTGCTCGGGCGCCAGCAGGAAGAACGTGACCCCGTAGAGGGTGTCCGGCCTGGTGGTGTAGATGCGTATCTTCTCGCCGGTAGCCTCCAGCGTGAAGTCGACCTCGGCGCCGCGCGACTTGCCGATCCAGTTGCGCTGCATGGTCAGCACGCGCTCCGGCCACCCGCTTAGCTTCTCCATGTCATCGAGCAGCCGCTCCGCGTAATCGGTGACCTTGAAGAACCACTGGTTGAGCCAGCGCGGCACCACCAGGGTCGAGCACCTCTCACAGGTGCCGTCGGCCAGCACCTGCTCGTTCGCCAGCACCGTGCCGCACGACGGGCACCAGTTGGTGGCCGCGTTCGCCTTGTAGGCGAGGCCTCTCTCGAACATCTTCAGGAAGAACCACTGGGTCCAGCGGTAGTAGGCCGGCTCGCAGGTCGAGAGCTCCCGCGACCAGTCGTAGGAGAAGCCCAGCCTCTTGAGGTCGGCCTTTATGAGCTCGATGTTGTCGCGCGTCCAGGCCGAGGGGTGGACCCCCGAGGATATCGCCGCGTTCTCGGCCGGCAGCCCGAAGGAGTCGTACCCCATCGGGTGCAGGACGCCGACGCCCTTGCGCCGGTAATAGCGCGCCACCACGTCGCCCAGGGTGTAGTTGGCCACGTGCCCCATGTGGGCGGGGCCGCTGGGGTACGGGAACATGACCAGCACGTATCTCTTGTCGCGGCCAGGCTCGATCTCGGCCGCGAACGCGCCCTCCTCGGCCCAACGCTTGATCCACTTGGTCTCTATTGCTTGGTGGTCGTACTCGGGAACCAAAGACACACCTCCAGACAAGGCACGATATTACCATAACGTTGGTGAGCCGATGATGAGGCGCCTGAGTGTTACGCTCTACGGCTGGCGCGTCTCCCTGAAGTCCTCGCGCGCGCCGAGCCCCTCCAGGACGAAGCCGGCCATCTCGCCCGCCAGTGCGTCGACGTCGATCTGGGTGCGGCCGCCCGGCATTATGTCCCTGTAAGGCACCTGCAGGAAGAGCATCATCATTGCGCGGGAGACGAGCTCGCTGTCAACCGGCCTGAACTCGCCGCTGGAGGCGCCGCGCGCCAGGACCGACTCGAAGACCGAGTTCATCCTGCGGTCGAAATCGTCCCAGAGCGCGTATAGCCTCACGTCGGCCGCCAGGCCCTCCCGGATGAAGGTGATCAGGATGCTGCGGTTTTCGATGAAGAGCCTGTAGCACTGCGCAAAGCTGTCGTGTATCAGCCCCGAGAGCTCGACGCCGTCGCCGGTGACCAGCGGCCGGGTGGCCTCGTAGATCCCGTCGAGCAGCTCCGACATCAGGTCCAGGAAGACCTGGCGCTTGTTGGGGAAATAGCGGTAGAAAGTCCCGCGGGCGACGTGCGCTTCGGTGAGGATGTCCTCGACGGTGGTAGCCCTGTAACCTTTCCTGGCGAAGACGCTACGTGCCGCCTTGAGCACTCTGGTCCTGGTATCAGTCCTCGTCAATGCCGCCTCCGGGCGCCGCTTAAACCCGTATGAGGATTCTATCACAGGCTCCGCCGGCGCGTTCCTGGCGGCGTGGACTTTGGACTGCCGGAGATGTTTTAATCATCGCAGTCAGATCAAGGAGGAGGAATGGGCGAGAACAAGCGCGAGGCAACGATCTACGGTGCGGGGATGTCTGGTCTGATAGCCGCGGCCAACCTGGCCAAGGAAGGCTATTCCGTCACCGTACACGACCGCGAGCCCGGCTACGGCGGCTCCCAGATGTACAACCCTTCCACCCACGTGACGCCGATCGACCCGGTGAAGACATCCGAGTATATAGGCATCGATATCACGGGAGTGTTCCACCAGGTGGCGCGGCCAATCCCATTCTTCTTCAACGATACCAAGATAGAGGTGCCCGGCGAGGCGTTCTACGCCGTGGAGAGGGGCAACCGCCCGACCAGCCTGGATACGGTGCTCTACGAGGAGTGCAAGAAGGCCGGTGTATCCTTCGAGTTCGGCTCGCCGCTCAAGAAAGAGGACCTGGACAAGCTGCCGCCCAACACCATCATCGCGTGCGGGCTCACCCCTTCCGCCTACAAGATGCTCGACATCCCCGCCCTGACCTGGTACGGCTGGTGCTCGCGGGGCTACTCCGGAGTCACGGACTACGCCTGGATCTGGTGGGGCGATTGCATCAGCGAGTACGGTTACTTCTCCTCGGTCAACGACTACTACTTCGACCTGCTCTTCAG
>PMJJ01000115.1:0-1380 GCA_003157385.1 Actinomycetota bacterium
CGGCATGGAGAAGATGCTCCAACTCAGAACGATAGAGCACCTGCTGCATAAGGAGGGGCGAAGATGACAACGTCCTATAATGCGATGGAGTTGATGATCTGTGTTGCATCAAGAGAACTCGAGGACGGTTCCACGCTGGCCGTGGGCACAGGAGCGCCATGTGCTGCGGCCATGCTGGCTCAGAAGCTGAGCTCGCCGAACCTCTCAATCCTGTTTGAAGCAGGGAGCGTAAACCCGCAGCTCCCCGAGATGCCCATATCCGTCGGTGATTCACGGGCGGGGCACAAGGCGGTCATGGTTTCCACCATGGGGGCCATTATGGAAACCTGTCAACGGGGATATGTCGACTATACCTTTCTGGGGGGCGCCCAGATCGACATGTACGGCAACCTGAACTCGACGATGATCGGCGACAACTACCAGGAGCCCAAGGTGCGGTTCCCCGGCAGCGGAGGCGCGAACGACCTTGCCAGCCTCTGCTGGAAGACCATCGTCATCACCCCGATGGACGACCGCCGCTTCGTGGAGCAGGTGGACTTTATAACAACGCCGGGTTACCTTACTGGTAAGGGTGCTAGGGAGGCCGCGGGGCTTCCCGAGGGAACGGGGCCATACAAGGTCATCACCAACCTCTGCATCCTCGGCTACGACGACGACACGTGCAGGATGAGGATCGAGTCGCTGCACCCCGGGGTCACCGTGGAGAAGGTCCGCGAGAACTGCGGGTTCGAGCTGCTCCTAGCCGACAGCCTCGAGGAGACGCATCCTCCCACCGACGAGGAGCTCAGGATCCTCCGCGAGGAAGTAGACCCGGACGGATACATTATCGGAAGGTAGAGATCGATGGCGAATGATTCCATATTGACCGAGGCGCTCAAGCGCTCGCAGGGCGCGCTCTCCGAGCACGACTCCAAGCTGCTGCTGGCGAAGTACGACGTGCCCACCGCTCCCGAGACACTGGTCGGCTCTTCGGCCGACGCGGTCGCCGCGGCCTCCGAGATCGGCTATCCGGTCGTCCTCAAGGCCTGCGGCCCCGAGATCTCGCACAAGACCGAGCGCCAGCTGGTGGTGGTCGGCATCAAGACCGACGCCGAAGTCGGCGAGGCGTTCGATCAGATCATGAAGAACCTGGGCGACACGCCCAGCGAAGGCGTTCTGGTTCAGAAGATGGTGCCGGGTGAGCGAGAGCTGGTCATCGGCCTGGTCCGCGACCCGCAGTTCGGCCCCTGCGTCATGTTCGGCCTGGGCGGCATCTTCACAGAGATACTGAAGGACACCTCCTTCAGGGTCGCCCCCATCACCGAGGACGACGCGATGCAGATGATGGAGGACATCAAGGCCAGGGCCATCCTGGGGCCGGTCCGAGGGATGAAGCCAGCC
>PMJJ01000115.1:1390-6552 GCA_003157385.1 Actinomycetota bacterium
GCGGTCGACGCGCTGGTTGTGCTCACCAAGAAGTCCTGAGAGTGAGATAGATGCAGGAAACCTCACCAGACCTATCAGCCCCTTCCCCCCGGAAGGCCGGATGGTGGAAGCGCATGCGCCGGGGATGGAAGGTCCTCATCATCGTGGTGCTGGTGCTGGTCGTGGTCTGGGTGGCGAGCGAGATCGCCCTACCGAAGATTGCCAGCTCTTACATCGCCAGCAAGGTCAAGAACAAGTACCCGCAGGCGCAGAACGTGAGTGCCTCCGTCAGCGCGTTCCCGGCGATACGGCTGGCGTTCAAGGACTACTCCAGCCTGGACATCAAAGTCAGCGGCATCACTATCGAGAACATCAACTTCAAGACCATCCAGCTCAAGAGCAACAAGTGGCCGGACGGCACCTTCACCGCCGTGGTGACGCCCAGCGAAATCATGCGTTTCTTCTCTACCACACACTCCTACGTGCTGAACCCGGCCCTGAGCCTGTCTAACGGAAAGATCCAGGTCAGCGGACAGATGAACCTTGGCTACGCCACCGCGGGGATAACCGCCACGGGCAACCTCACTCCCAAGTCGGGCAAGCAGGTGTTCTTCGATCCGGCGGATATCACTGTCACCGGGATAAGGTCCACCGCCCAGGCCCAGAGCGTGATACGCCAGATCATGGCGAGCGATCCGGTGTTCGTGATACGCGACAACCTGCCGTTCACCGTCACGGCGGTTGCGGCCAGCAACGACGCGCTGGTGGTGAGGGGTCAGGTCGACATGGAGAAGGCCCTGAAGGTGAAGCTCTGAGACGCCGGTCGCCGCGGAATTCCTCTGATTCGGTATTGTTTGCGCATCCACTCCCTTCCAATATAATAAGGCACATTGTTGGACAGGGAGGGATCATTGCCTGACACCAAAGCCGGCAACATGGGCTCCGCTTCGCACCTGGGCGAGACGCAGGTGCCCCGTGACGCCCACTTTATCTACGACTACAGCCGCAGGCGGGTCCCGCTGCCGATAGTCTCCTACATGGGTGTCGCCGACACTCCTCTGGACGCCCCGGGTGCCGAGAACCCCGCCAAAAAGGCCCTGGACAGGCTCCGCGACCTGGTCGAGCCCGCCGTCGTCGCCGAGGAGGAGCTCGACAGCCAGCACATGGAGGCCCTGATCCGGGAGAACCTCGGCAGGATAAACACCGAGCTCTTCGAGACCCAGGTGCCGGAGGGCCAACTGAAACCGCAGACCTCCCTGACCATGGTGATCTCTGACGCCAGGCGCGCCTACATAGGCCACGCGGGCACGTCCAGGGTCTACCTGCTGCACACGGGCAGGCTCTACGACCTCACGCCCACAACCGGCGCTGCCGTCGTCGCCCCCGAGCAGGAGCCGCCGCCCCCCGCTTCACCGGAGGCGCCGACGCTGTTCCCGGTCTCAGAGGCGCAGGCGGCCGAGACGGGGAACGTTCAGCCGCCCATACAGNNCGGCCTGTGGCGCATCGTGAGCGAGGAAGAGATGGTGGAGAACCTCCTCTCGGCCATGAACGTCCAGCGGAGCTCCAGCCAGCTGGTGCGGCTTGCTTTCAGCCGGGACTCCAGCGACAACGCGACCATGACCACCTGGCAGTACGTCGTCGGAGGAGCGGACGAGGGGACGCGCGAGTCGAAGGCGGGCGGGCGCGCAGCGTCCCGCGAGAAGACCAAGACCAGGGCCGCCGAGGGCACACTGGTGGCGGTGCTGGCGCTGGTTCTGGTGGGAATATTCGCGGTCGGCTTCGCGTTCGGCTGGCGGATCACCGACACCTTCCGCAAGCCGGCCAAGCAGAAGGCCAAACAGGAGGCGCAGGCCAGGCAGAAGACGGCCCCCTCCAGCCAGCCGAAAGGCACCACCCCGCAGTCGACGCCGCAGACCTCCCAGCCGCAGACCACCCAGCCCGTGGCGCCAGCGGCGGTCACCGCGACCGTGAACGGCTCCGGCGTCAGGATGCGCTCGACCGCCGACCCCAACGGCGCGATCGTGGGTCAGCTCAAGAGCGGGGAAAAAGTCGTCATCCTGGGCGACACGATCGGCACCGACGGCAAAGCCTGGTCCAAAGTCCAGGGAACCGTCACTGCCAGCGGCAAGGATATCCAGGGCGAGGGTTACATCAGGAACGACCTGCTGACCAGGTAGTCAGTTCCGATGATTGGCCGAAGCGGCCGTCTCAGACAAAGATTCCCAGCACAGCCCCGACGATGAGTCCGGCTATGAAAACACTGAGAATGACCGTCATCGCGATGAGGAGCTTCTTCTTTACCTCGGGTTCCTGCTCGAGCAAGGGCAGCTGCAGCTCGAACCCCGGTTGTTCCACGGGATTCACTCTTGCCACCTCCATGCCTTGCAGGAAGCCAGGCTGGTTCTTTTCGTATTCGTTCATGATTCCAGGTTTCTCCATCAGTACTTGAGCTCCTCCAGGTCATCCGAGGTGAGGCTCTGCAGGAAGCTCTCCACGAGGACCCCCACCGACTGGACTTTGTCCGCCGCCAGGCTGGCATAGGTGTTGTCGGTCACCACCGATCCGTCCTGCTCGCACCAACCGATCCACACGGCCGGTATCTGGGAGTTCTCGAACGGGATGTTATCACTATCGGCCGATGATTTCATAGAGGAGACTGGCTGATTCTTCAGCCGCGCGTAGGTCTCGAGCTTGTCCTTGAGCCTCTGCAGCCCACTCCCCTGCGACTTGAGCGCCAGCGTGGTGCCCTGGCCGTCGCAGTCCACATCTATCATCGCGACGATGTCGTTCTTCTGCAGCGACCCCAGCAGGTCGACGAAGCGCCCCGAGCCCGCCAGGCGGACGTCCTGATCCTGGACGCCGGGCTGGTTGGCGCCGAAGAACACGAACTGCAGGGTCGGCTCGAGCGTCCTGGTGGAGAAGACCCTGGCGAGCTCGAGGACCGTGCCCACCCCTGAAGCGTCGTCGTCGGCCCCTTTGCTGCCACTGGGGCTGTCGTAGTGGGCACCGATGACCACAATGTAGTTGTCCTTGTTGCCTTGTCTGGTGCCGACGATGTTGCGGGACGAGAAGCCGTCGGAGGTGGTGAAGGGTTGCTCCTCGACGGTGTAGCCGTACTCCCCCAGCTTGGCGACCAGGTAGTCGGCCGCAGCGGATTCCTTCACCGACCCGGCGGGCCTGACCCCCACCTGCTCGGAGAGCGCGAACGCCTGGGCCATTGCCTGGGACGGGGTGAACTGGGCGGACGTGGGAGCAGGGGTTTTCTTATCCTGAGCGCTGCCGCCCGCGGGCTCGGCGGTCTGGCTGGTCTTGACCTTCTTCTTGCCCGCCGGTTGGCGGAGGTCCTTTGCGGCCGGTCTGTGTCTCGCGAAGATCAGGTTACCTCCGACGCCGGCCACCAGTCCGACCACCAGCACCAGGGCGGCCACGATGCCTATACGACGGAGCCTCATGCGCTTCGCCCTGACCTTCTCGAGCCTGCTCTCTCCCTCGCTTGCCAACCTTACCACCCGCGTGTGTTTCCAGAGAATATACCAGATAACTCCCGCGCGGTGCGCCCGCTCACCACCGGGGCCAGGCGCCTGGGGCCAGGCGCCCGCGAAGCAAAATATCAGCAAACACGGATGGTTCGTCACTTCCTCAGCAGCCAACCGTACGCGATTCCTGGCATACCTTCCGCGGAAAACCGGTGGTGCATCAGTAGTGCGTCAAGGTCAAAGTCGCCGCCGTGGTCTAGAATGATGTTCGACGAGGAAAGGACGGCCGTTGGCTAGAGTATTCATCGAAGAGTTCCAGCATGCCCCGGGCGGGCACTGCGGAAGCACCGCCATTCGCGACATGCTGCAGTTCTACGGACACGAGTTCACCGAGGACATGATGTTCGGTCTGGGCGCCGGCATCGACTTCCTCTACTACAAGAACGAGAAGGCTTTCCCGCCGGTCTACATCGGCGGCAGGACCCCGGACCTGGAGCAGAACGTCTGCGCGCACCTGGGCATCGGCATGGAGCTCGTGACGGGCCTCGAGCCCGACCAGGCCTGGGCGGCGGTCAAGGCCATGATGGACGAGGGCATTCCGGCGATGGTCCATGCCGACGTCTACTACCTCGACTACCTGCGCGCCAAGAGGCACTTTCCTGCGCACAGGATAATCCTGGTCGGGTACGACACCGACCGGCAGGTGGCTTTCGTCGCCGACAACGACCGCGACAATATACAGGAATGCTCGCTTGCCAGCCTCGCCGAAGCCCGCTCGGCGTCATTCCTCCCCCGCCCGGCCGACAACGCCTATTACTCCTTCGACGTGCCGGCGACGCTGGCGCCGCTGGAGGAGGCGGTCCCCGCGGCGGTGAGGCTGGCAGTGCGCCAGAACCTCGGCCTGGACGACAGCCGCTCCTACTTCGCGGAAGTCGGGACCGAGGTCGGCCTGGGCGTCGAAGGCGTGGAGGCGTTCGCCGGCGACATGGCCGGCTGGCCCTCCTACATGACGCCGGAAGCCTTGGAGATGCAGTGCAAACTCGTGTACGTGAGCGCCGAGAAAGGCGGGACCGGCTACGGCGGCAACTTCAGGAGGGTGTACGGACGCTTCCTCCTCGAGGCCGCTTCCCGGACAGGCCCCGACGATTTTGCCGCCCTGGGGAAGGAATTCATCGCGATAGGCGACATGTGGTCCGAGCTCTCCTTCACATTCAAGGAGCTCTCGGCCCACGGGGCGGCCGCTGTGGCCAGTGCCCATCCGATCGCTGACGAGATCTGCTCGCGGGAGCTCGAGGCCTTCGCGGCGCTGGCAGCGGCCAACGGGGGACGGCCATGAGCGAGCGGCAGCGTGACCTGTTTGATTCGCCGGATGAGCCAATGGAGGGCACCCCGCTCGCCGATCGGATGAGGCCGGGCAACCTTGACGAGTTCGAAGGGCAGGCCGACATCGTCGGCCCGGGTCAGCCGTTGAGGGTGGCGATCGAGGAGGACCGCATCTCCTCGATGATATTCTGGGGGCCCCCGGGATCGGGCAAGACGACCCTGGCCCGCATAATAGCCAACGCCACCGAGTCGTTCTTCGTGAAGTTCAGCGCGGTTACCGCCGGGGTGCCGGAGCTGCGCAAGATAATCACCGAGGCCAGAGACCGGCGCAAGTTCAACAGCACCAGGACCATCCTCTTCGTCGACGAGATCCACCGCTTCAAC
>PMJJ01000062.1 GCA_003157385.1 Actinomycetota bacterium
CGGTCACGCCCAGCAGCACCTGATACCGCTCTCCGGCCGAGAGTCCCCCCGTGAGCCCCTCGATCGCGGCGGGCTGATCGCCCTGTGGGACGAAGCGCGTCTCGAGTTTGAACATTGACAAATGGGTCACCCCGTACGAGTATCGCAAGAAGGGTGTTTCCACGCCATGCGTGGCCCCCTCGAGTGAGATTCTAACCGCGCCACATTCTCCGTTCAATGAGGGATCGCAGCCCCGCGCGGCGCGCAGGATAAGGACGTCATTTGACTAAAAAGTCACCGTCAGCCCCTGGCCGCACGGAGGGGTGTATGCGTCCGGGGCGAGTAGACCGTGAGGCCCAATGGCAAGCTGGATCAATAAAAGAGCGCTCTGCATCATCCTGACACTCGTGCTTGCAGCGGGGGCCATGGCTCTTGTCGGGTGCTCCCCCACCTATAAGCCTGCCGTGTTCACGGAGGGCGGGGTCTCGATGGTCGCAAGGACCTCCGGGAAATACTTTCAGGTCTACTCGAACGGCTCGTGGCAGGGCCACCTGATCAAAGGGGCCGATATCGGCGCCTCCTCTCCGGGCCACTGGTTCGGCGATCTCGCCACCACGGGGAGCACTTATTCAAGGTGGTTCGGTGAGCTGGCCGCCATGAACGCGAATACGATCCTGGCGTACACGCTGCTGAAGCCGGTGTTCTACCAGGCACTCTACAATTTCAACAGGAGCAACCCCGACAGGAAACTCTGGCTCATACAGGGGATCTGGCCTCCGGACCAGGAGGTCCTGGGAAACCTCTACACCGACTGGTACGTGCAGCAGTACGAACAGGAGATGGACCTCGACATCAAAGCGCTTCAGGGAAAAGTGAAGATAAAAGAACGCGTCGGCAAGGCCTGGGGCACATACGCGGTAAACGTCATGCCGGACGTGCTCGGCGTCACCATCGGCCGCGAGCTCCTCAATACCGAGGTCAAGGAGACCAACGCGGCCAACCCCACCAAGACCAGTTTCGCGGGGGACGTCGTTAAGGCCGTACCGGGTTCCAACGCCATAGAGGTTTGGTGCGCCGACATGGCCCAGACGCTGGAATCGAAACTCCGGGCGGGCGGCTGGGCGGCCCCCGTGGGTTACGTCAGCTGGCCCACCCTCGACCCTATGGTCCACACTACAGAGATGACCCCTGGTCCTGGCATGTCCAAGGCCAGAGAGGTGGACGACTCGGAAGTCCTCGACCCTCGCCACATCCTGCCCGGATCGAATGCCGCCGCGGGCATCTTCGGCGTCTTCCAGATCTATCCGTATTATCCGGAGTTCATGTACAGACAGCCGTCATACGCCCTCTATCACGACAGCCAGGGCACCCTGCGCTACGGCGGATACCTTCAAGATTTCATGAAATATATCCCCGGCTATCCGGCAGTGGTCGGCGAGTTCGGGCTCCCGACCTCCGTCTCCAGTTCACACGCGCAGCCCGAGGGCTTGAGCCAGGGCGCTCTGGAGGAAGCCACACAGGGCAGGGAACTTGCCAGGCTCTACCGGGCAATCGTCCGCGAAGGCTACGCGGGAGGGCTGGTATTCGAGTGGGCGGACGAGTGGGCAAAGAAGAACTGGGTCACGGCCGCCTACATGATCCCCTTCGACCGTCACGTGCTCTGGCACAACGCGACCGACCCTGAGCAATGCTTCGGGATACTCGCGTTCGACACGAAGGAACAGCCGTACACCAAGATGAAGCTGATCTGGATGAAGGCTGACCCCACCGGCAAGCCCGGAGAGGTCCAGGCGGCATATGCCGCGGTCAACGCGGACTTCCTCTACCTGACACTCAACGTGGTGGGGGCCTCCAGCTTGACCTCGGCCGGTCCCTCAGGGATGCAGTTGTCCATGGGGATATCAACGCTGGGCAAGAACCACGGCACGACCGGCCTGCCCATCTCCGGGCTCCCTCCGATGACCAGCGGGGTCGAGTTCCTCCTGCAGCTTGGGGGCGGCGGCCAATCGCTGCTGCTCTCCCGCCCGGACTACAACCGCGCCACCAGCAAGTTCTGGGCCGACCCCGCGACCGACCCGGCCTTCGAGCACACGACCTACATAACAAACAGGGCGCAGATCGACACCGCCACAGGCCACATCTTCCCCGTCATTTACACCGACCAGAGCGTCCTTCGCTACGGAGTGTTCAGCGTCAAGGACCCGCGTTACAACTCGCTGGGCAACTGGTACGTCGAGCCGGCCAGCTCGCGGGTGGTCATCCGCCTGCCCTGGGGACTCCTCAACGTCACCGATCCCTCGTCGAACCGCGTCATATTCGACAAGTCTCGCACGCTGCCTCCCGGCCCCTCGGGCATGAGAAACCTCACGCAGGACAGCCTGGGCACGATCAAGACCCCCGGATTTACTTTTTTCGCCACTACGACTCTGGGCGGACAGCTTGCCGACTTCGCGCCGCGCTCCTCGAACGGAAAGTCCTTCGGCCGGGCGATCGGCCCCTTCGCCTGGAGGGGATGGGACCAGCCGAAGTACACCGAGAGGCTCAAGCAGAGCTACGTCGAGATGCGCGCACTGTATGGTAGCTTCAACAGCACTCAGGTGCCGCCGGCGCGCAGTGAGCGCCCTCAGGTGGTAGGCTCTTTCCCGGGCTCCCCCTGATAGGAGGCGCGCTCCATGTCCCCCCACTTGGACCTCCTGGTGTAATAGGTCACGTAGGCCTTGGTGCGCCACCAGGTGTTCACCTGGCGGTAGCCCAGGTTGTCCAGCAGAGCGAAGAACGTCATCTTGGCCAGTGAGGAAAGCCTTGGAAAGTGCTGCAGCGCCACGCCTTCGAGCGCGATCCCCAGGAGCGATACGATGATCCCGTAGAGCACCGCCACGCTGAGGAAGAGCCAGAGGAACCTGAGGCCCAGGAAGCCGAAGACCTGGGCAAGCACGATGACCGCGTAACCGAGGATCTCCACCACGGGCCCGAGCATCTCGAAGAAGAAGTAGAACGGCATCGACAACATCCCCACCGGGCCGTAGGCGGGGTTGAAGATCATGGTCTCATGGGCGCGCAGCGACTCGATCATCCCCCGCTGCCACCTGTCGCGCTGGCTTGCGACCTGCTGCATCTTGACCGGGACCTGGGTCCAGCACACCGGGTCGGGGATGAACCATATGTGATACTCCCGCTTGTTCTTGCGGAAGTACTGGTGCATCCTCATGATGAGCTCCATGTCCTCGCCGACCGTATCCCGCAGGTAGCCTCCCACCTCGATCAGCGACCGGCGGTCGAAGGCCCCGAACGCGCCGGGCACCACCAGCAGTGCGTTCATCGTCGACCACCCCATGCGTGCTCCCAGGAAAGCCCTGAGGTACTCGATGATCTGAACGTTCGCCCAGAACCCATGGGGCAGCCTTACGTCGGTGACGTTGCCCGACGCCACGGTGCAACCGTTGAGCACGCGCACCACGCCTCCCACGGCCACGGTCTCTCCAGGCTTCTCCAGGAAAGGTCTGGCGATCTTGAGCAGCGCGTCCGGCTCGATCAACGAGTCCGCGTCGACGGTGACAATGATGTCGCCGGTGGAGACGTTGATCCCGGCGTTCAAGGTGTCGGCCTTGCCGCCATGCTGCTTGTCGATGACGATCAGGTTGTCGTGGACCGTGGAGATGTAGACGCCGACGATGTCCGCGCACGGCACCGGCCGCTCCACCACCTTGGTGACCTGCCGCAGATCGTAGCCGCGGACCAGTTCCGCGATCGTCGAGTCTCTCGACCCGTCGTTCACGGCTATCACCTCGAAGCGTGGATACTTGAGCATCAGCGCCGCCCGCACTGACTCGACGATCCCCGACGATTCGTTGTAGGCCGGTATTATCACGGACACCTTGGGGGTTAGAGGCGACCGGAACAGCTCGTCTAGATTCACCAGCCGCTTGCGAGCCACGTAGCGCCCCGCCGACACGAAGGCGGCGATGAAGAGGCCGAGGTAGGTGGTGTTGACCACGACGAAATAGCCGAAGACCAGGAAGTTCACGGTTATGATCACCACTCCCCACCAGTCGTTGGCCGTCATCATACGCGGCTCGCCCCCGGCATGCCGCGAAGCCTGACGTCCTCGGTCCCCAGGACCTCCGCCACGACGCCGCGCTCCTGCTCCTCTTCGACGGCCAGCCTCTCGGCCAAAGCCGCGCGGCCCTCGCTTCCAAGCTTGGTCAGTGCGATCGCCGCGTTCATCTTCACTCTCAGTACCGGGTCGTGGATGGCCCGCGCCAGCGAGCCTATCGCATCGGTGCAGCTGAGCTGTCCCAGCGATTTCGCCGCCTGGGCGCGCACCTCGTCCGAGGGGTCTTCCAGCACTCTCTCCAGGGCTTCGCAGCTGCCGATGTCTCCGGTCAGGCCCAGCGACCTCGCCGCCTTCGAGCGCAGCAGGTCATCCCCGCTGTCGAGGTAAGCAATCAGCGCAGGGGCGGCCTGCGTGTCGCGAATGGCCCCCGCAAGGTCGATCAGCAAGCCCAGCCGCTCCGGCGGCAGGGTGCCTTCCACCAGGTGTCCGCGTATCAGGGGCGCGAACGCTTTCTTCTGCTCGAGCACCACCTCGCCGACCCGCGAGCTCTTGATCCTGCGTTTGCCCGAGATGAAGTCCATCACGCCATCCACCGCCTCGGGGGTACCGATGTGGGCGAGCGCGTTCAGGGCGGAGAAGACGACCCGCTCGTCCGGCTCAGACAGCGCCGCCTGCAGGTAGGGCACCGCCCTCGCCGACTTCATGACCCCCAGGTGAAAAGCCGACTCGGCTTTCTTGAAGTCCCTGCCTTGAGTGACGTTCCGGATGTCCTCATCCACGTAACCCATGTTCTCGAAGATGTACGTGAGAACGTCGAGTTCGGGACCCTTTACGATCCTGGCGTTCTCGAGCAGTACCTGCTCAAGCTCATGGTAGTCGGCGGGAGGGACCAGGTGCTCAACCTTCCACTCGGCCCTCTGCAGATCGGGTTCGCTGGTGAGCAGGTCCCGGATGAGAGGCCTGATCTTTTCCATGATCGCCTCCAGGCGCGCCTCTCTCCTGGAGAGGACCAGGCGCATAACGACCAGCGCAGCGAAGACAGTTATCAGAACCAAGAACATGACGACGATCGAAAATGAGAGTATGTCAACGATGTGAGCGGTCGAGTGCGCCAGCGTCAAGGCCATGGCTCACCTCAGCTTGCCGTCGAGGTTGACCCTTACCCGCGCCGACAGTTCCGATGGACTGAACGGCTTGGTCATGTAGTCAACCGCTCCGAGGTCGAACCCCTTGAGCACGTCCTCCTCCATCTCTCGAGCGGTGAGCATTATCACCGGGATGTTCGAGGTGTCGTCGGAAGACTTGATGGTGCGCAGGACGTCGAAGCCGTCCATCACCGGCATCATGACGTCGAGGATCACCATGTCAGGAACCGTCTGCTTTATCAGATCGAGCGCTACGCGGCCGTTCTCTCCCAAGTGTACGGTATACCCGTCTTTTTCTAGCTTGAACTTCACCAGGCTGGCGATCTGGTGGTCGTCCTCCGCTAACACGATGATTACCTTCTTCAATTGCCGAACCTCTCGGACGATCCGTCTCGTCGCTACGCGGCGCCATACGAAGGCCAGTTGTTTCAGTTGAATCTTCTTCCTCTGAGGGCAAAACCCTATCTTGGGGAATCAGCGAGGCTTTATGACCGCGGCGATCTCCGGCTTGAGGCGGGCGTTCTCGTCCCAGAGCCCCCAGTACCTTCCGCAGGCGCCCTCGCGGCTGGCTTTCCAGAGCTCGTCGTAGGCCTCGAAATAGAAGTAGGGGACTTCGCTCGAGTTGGCCCACCACATGAACTCCGAAAGGAACCTCGCGGCGTTGGCGGCGCCCGGCACGGCGCTTTCCTTGACGTCTCCGCCAGTCGGCCATCCAGTCTCGATGATGACGGTCTTGTTGCCAGCGGCCGCTTTCACCTGGCGGTAGCAGTCGGCTACACGGCCGACGGCGGTCTCAACGCTGCACCCTTCCCAGTAGGGGTAGACGTTAATCAGGATGACGTCGCAGGCTGCCATGAGTCTGGGGTGGCTCAGCCACTCGTCCCACGAGTCACTGGTCCCGGTGGGGACGCCCGCGGCTTTGACCTGGTTGATGTAGGAGATCAGCTGGTCCTCGCTGAGCGCGCTGCCCAGCAGCACCTCGTCTCCTACCACCGCCATGTCGACCTGCCTGGCCTTGGCCTGCGCCGTCAGCGCGGCGACCTCGCTGGCGTTCCTGCCCAGGTCAGTGTAAATGTCACAGCCTCCGGCGATGTGCATGCCCGCAGACCTGGCCTGCGCCGGCATCTCACCCCACTCCCCCTCCGAGCCGAACGTCCGTATCCAGCCGCTATACTTGGCGACCCCTCTGATCAGCGAGGATACTGTGGAGGTCGCTACTACCCCCTGGCTGGGATCCTGCACCAGGTAGGGGCTGAAGCACAGGCCGTACAGGCTTCCCGCCGGGACCGGCACATTGTTCGCCGACTGCGCACCTTTGGAGCAGGGCATCGGCCAGCGAGTCTTGTCGAAGTAGATGGAAGACTCCGACATCACGCCGGTGCCCTTCACCACGCGCACCCTGGTGGACACCTGCAGGTTCGGCCCCGCGTCGTCATTGACGAAGACCGTCACGCGCCGACCGGCCCCGATCGTGATGGTCTTTGCTCCAAGCGCTCCACGCTCCTGGGTCATGTAAGTGATCGCGACCTCCGCGTCCGCCTTAGAGGTGTTCTGCAGGCAGAGCCACTGCTCGAAGAACTGACCGGTGTACCCTTCGGCGAAGTACTTCTCAGTCTGGGCCGCCGGGCTTCCGATCGAGCAGGACGCGCCCTGGAAATCGAGCCCGCTGTGAGAGAACCCGTAGTACATCGGCCTCTCGGCGAGGAAGGGCGCGGGCGAGGACAGCAGGACGCTGACGTCCTTCCCCCTGCCGACCTCCATCGCCACCGGGACCGTGCGGCGCTGGAGGGCGCCCACCGAATATGCGCGGGCGACCGGCGCGCCCTGACCCGGCCCCATCTGGTAGGTGGCGGACACGGTTATCGCGGAAGTGCCGGGGTTCTGCAGGGTCAGCCACTCGTCGAAGCCTCCTCGCGTCGTCCCTTCCGCGAAGAAGAGGCTCCCGGAGAGTGCGGTGGCACCCATCACGCAGTGACCCCCNNAGGCTGGGTGGAGAACAGCGCCAGGGAGGACTCTCGGTTGGCGCCCAGCAGGTCGTTGACCTTGAAGGTCGCCCTGGACATCCCTGGCACCTGGCCGCCCCTGACCTCCTGGCCGGTTGGGGTCTGGAATTTGAAGGTGAGAGAGGCGGCGGACGCGGACGGGTTGAGGACGCAGACGTACTCGTCGAAGCCCGGCCCCGTGTAACCTTCAGCTAAGTACCAGGCTCGCGAGGGCGCGGGCGCGGCGGTGACGCAGTGCGAGCCGACGACCCCGCCGTTGTAGTGGAAGTAGATGGGGCGCTCCATCGCCAGGTCCGGATGGTCGGAGGTCATGACCGCCGAAACCTCTTTTCCCGCTCCGACCACTGAATTCACGTCGACGGTGAACCGCGACTGAGCGTTGACGGTAAAGCTCCTGGAGACCGAGCCCCCGCCGTTGAATATGAAATCCCCGCCGACCCTCGCCGCCGTAGTGCCGGGGTTGGCGATGCAGATGTACTCCTGGAAGCCGCCGCCCGTGTACCCTTCCGCGAAATACCAGCTGGTCCGGCTCACCGCCGACGCCGGCGCCGCGGCAAATCCTCCGATGGAGGCCGCCAGCACGACCGCTAGAACAACCGCGACCGCGGTGGCCCTTCTCCCCATTCGAACTCGCGAACGCGCGCGCGATCTCTCCTGGTCATTGACGGGTTTGCGCGTGTCCCGCGCCAACAGATTCATCTCCAGTAATGTGTCCGTGGCTCCTGATAGCGTCCTGCACTTATGATATCGGCGCGAAGGCGCCTTCAGCTAAGTTGCTTTGCCACGCAGGTTTGACCCAAGAAATGAGACATGCTAACTTGAGTCACATGACGGATGAAAAGAATTGCTGGGACATCAAGAAGTGCTCAGCCGCCCAATACCTTAACTGCAAGGCCTATCTCGAGAAGAAGAAGTGCTGGGAAGTCTCCAACCCCCGTGGCTCCCGCAGCATGCTGCTGTGCCTGCAGATGGGGTGCCCGGTCTACGATCTCTACATGGACGAAATAGACAAGGAGATAGAGTACCGGCTGAGGATGATGTTCCCGTTCCTCGCCAGCATCTCAGAGGAAGGCGAGAAGCCTCAGGAGTAATCCCTCCGGGCCTGCTCCGCTATTCTCTCGAACGCCTCCAAGACCCTCCGGTACAGCTCCTCGATCGTCGAGTCGTTATCGATGACGATGTCGGCGGTCGCTTTTCTCTGTGAGTCCGGGGCCTGGGCGCCGATCCTTCCGCGAGCCTCGGCCTGGGACATGCCCCGCTCTGAGGTCATCCTCCTCACGCGAGTCTCCACGTCGGCGGTCACCACCACGATCAGATCGAAGACCCCTGAGACCCCGGCGTCGACAATCAGGGCCGCATCGACCACGATTGCTGGAACCTCGCCATCCCGCAGGGTCTCGGCGCGCTCGGTCACGCGTCGTATCATCTCCTGAAATATGGCGGGATGGGTGATGCTGTTGAGCTGCCCCAGCTTCTCTTCGTCTCCGAAGACTATCGACGCCAGTGCGGCGCGGTCGATGCACCCGTGCGCGTCCAGCACGCAGTCACCGAACTGCCGCACCAGGGTGTCGTAGGTGGGGGTTCCGGGTTCCACGACCTGCCGCGCCAGCACGTCGGCGTCCACCACCGGCAGACCCAACCTCTCGAGCTCGCGGTCCACCTCGGTCTTTCCGGAAGCGATGCCACCGGTCAGGCCCACTATCAGCAGCCGGCCCCCCGCGGTGCCCCAGACCTCAGGATGACCCAAGCCTACTCCTGCTGGCCTTTGCGCTTCATCTCGGCCAGGATCGACTCGAGCGAGCCGTCCTCGGCGCCGGGCTCCGCGAGTTCCTCGGCGGCCTCGACCTCACCGGCTTCGGCGGGCTCCGGTTCCCCAGAGGCATCCGCTACGTCCGCATCGGTCGGCTCGACGGCCTCCACGGCATCCTCGACGGCTTCGATCTCGGACTCTATCTCAGAGACTACCTCGGCCTCCAGCTCGGCTTCGAGCTCTTCCTCGACGGCCTCCTCGATAGCTTCTTCTACGGCTTCCTCGATGGCTTCCTCGNNGCTTCCTCGACGATCGCCTCTGCGACGACTTCCTCGATAGCTTCCTCGACCTCTTCTATCTCGCCTGAAGCAACCTGCGACTCTATGTCCTCGACCGAGGCCGCGATCTCCGCCGCCTCCGAGGCGATATCAACCATGTCACCCGGCTCCGCGGCGGGCGCCTCGCTTTCACCGGCCGCCTGCTCCTCGTAGTCGACCGCGTCCACCAGCTCGGGCTCGGCCTGCTCTTCGTCCTCGTAGCGATACTCCACCTCGCCGGGCGCGGAGAGCTGCTTGAGCGAGAGCGATATCCTCCTGCGGTCCAGGTCGATGTCGATAATCTTGGCGTCGACCTCTTCTCCCACCGAGACGACCTCCTCGGGGAACTCGATATGCTCCCAGGCCAGCTCAGAGATGTGCACCAACCCTTCGACCCCCGGTGCGATCTCTACGAACGCCCCGAACGGAACGAGCTTGGTCACCTTGCCATGCACGGTTGATCCTGCGGGCTGCTCCTTGGCGAGCTTCTCCCAGGGGTCCTCCTGCGCCTTCTTGAGAGAGAGCGACACGCGCTCGCGCTCGAGGTCCACGTCCAGGATCTCCACGCTGACCTCGTCGCCCACGGCGAGCACCTCCGATGGGTGGTCGACGTGGCTCCAGGAAAGCTCCGAGATGTGTATCAGGCCGTCGACTCCACCCAGGTCCACGAACGCCCCGAAGTTTACGATGCTGGAGACCGAGCCGGTGCGCTTGGCGCCCTTCTCCAGGCTCTCCAGGAACTCCTTGCGCTCGGTCGACTTCATCTTTTCGAGGTAGGCGCGTCGCGAGAGCACCACGTTGTTNNTGCCCCAGGCGCGCTCGTACTGGGCGCGCTTCTTGGACAGGATCAGCCGGCCTTCCTTGTCCTCCTTCTGCAGGACCAGGGCCTCGAGCTCGTCTCCGGTCGAGACTATGTCGGCGGGCTTGACGTCGTAGCGGATGGAGAGCTCCCGCGCCGGGATGACGCCCTCGGACTTGTAGCCTATGTCCAGCAGCACCTCTTCCTTGTCGACCCGCACCACGGTGCCGCTTACTATGTCACCTTCATTGAATATCTTGATCGTGCCGTCGTAGTCCGGCACCTTCTGACTTTCTTCGGGGGGCAGGCCCAGGCTCGCCAGCGATTCAGCGGCCCCGGCCCCGGTCGTGAGGCTCTCTTCCTCTTCGTCGTCGAACTCGGACTCCGTCGCCTGGCTTACCTCTTTGCTCTCAGTCGCCGCTTCCGCCTCTTTCGTGGTCTCCGTCTCCGTCGCCTTTTCCCGGTCCTCGTCGGCCTGCATCTCGTCGTCTGTCATCGTGTTGTTTTCCTTCCAATCGTTGTGGTGTACGGAGATATGAATAACACATACCTTTTAGCGCCGCAAGTAAACCGCGCGTGGGCCGCTATAAGCCGGTCGCTGCCCGGGACGGGCGGCGTCGCCGCGCCGCCGCAACCGCCTCTACGCCTACTGCTTGGCCTCCCCCCAGTTGCCATAGTCGCCTACCTCGACGGTGAGCGGCACCACCAGGTCGACAGCCCCTGTCATCTTCTCCGTCACGAGCTCCCTAAGCTTATCGAGCTCGACCGGGGGCACGTCGAAGATGAGCTCGTCGTGTATCTGCAGCGTCATCATCGCCTCGAACCCGCCGCCGGCCATGGCTTCGTGGACGTCGACCATCGCCTTCTTTATGATGTCAGCGGCGGTCCCCTGCAGCGGCGTGTTGATGGCAAGCCTCTCGCCGAGTTCCCGGGTCTGGCGGTTGGGGCTGGCAAGCTCCGGGATGAACCTCCTGCGCCCCAGCAGGGTGATGGCGTAGCCCTTGCGCGCGGCTTCTTCGATGCAGTCGTCCCGGTACCGCCTGACTCCCGCATACGTCGCGAAGTAGGCGTCGATCCAGGCCGTTGCGTCCTCCATGCTGATGCCCAGCCTCGACGAGAGTCCGTAGTATCCCATGCCGTAGACGACCCCGAAGTTCACCACCTTGGCCATGCGTCGCATCTCGCCGGTGACCTCCTCCAACGGAACCCCGAAGACGCTGGAGGCGGTCTGGAGATGGATGTCGTCCCCGCGCTCGAACGCCGCCAGTAGCAGCGGGTCCCCTGACATATGGGCCAGCACTCTCAGCTCGATCTGGGAGTAGTCGGCGACCAGCATGCGCCATCCCGGACGCGAGGGGATGAAGGCGCGCCGTATCTTCCTGCCGATCTCCGTCCGCACCGGGATGTTCTGAAGGTTGGGGTTGCTCGAGGATATCCTGCCGGTGGAAGTGGCCGTCTGGTTGAACTGGCAGTGGACCCTGCCCGTCTCGGGGCACACCAGTCGCGGCAGCACGTCGAAGTAGGTCGACTTCAGCTTAGAGTACTCGCGGTACTCGATCACCTTGGCCGCGATCTCGTGCTCGCCGCGCAGCGACTCCAGCACCGAGACGTCGGTGGAGTAACCGGTCTTGGTCTTCTTGGCCGCGGGCAGGCACAGCTCCTCGAACAGGACCTGGGCGAGCTGTCTGGTCGAGCCGATGTTGAACTCGTGCCCCGCAATGCCGTATATGTCGCTCTGCAGTGCCGCCAGCACGCCGGCCGCCTCAGAGGAAAGCGCCCGCAGCGTGCCGGAGTCGACCGTCACCCCGGTCTCCTCCATCTCCTTGAGGATGAACATCAGCGGGAGCTCGACCTCGTCGGCAAGGACGCGCATCTCCAACGCGTGGAGTTTCTCCGCCAGCACCGGGCTCAGATGAAACGCCATGGCGGCTTCTCTGGCGGCGCTTCTGACGAGCTCGCTGTGCCCTTCTTCCTCCTCGCAAAGGAGCGAGGGCTGTTCGACTGGCTCCGCCGCTTCGGCCAGCCCCTCGATCTCGACCACTCCCCCCAGGTTCCTCTCCCAGATGTCGCCCATCAAGTAGCTGCCCAGAGAAGGGTTCTCCAGGTACGCGGCGAGCGCGGTGTCGAAGCGCACCGACCTCGTCGATACGCCTGCTTTGTCGAGCGCCTCCAGAGCCAGCTTGCCGTCGTGGGTCATCTTCTCGACGTCGGCCGACTCCAGCAGCCCGCGGGCGGCGTCGAAAGCGCCGCTGCCGGGACTGGCGATCAGCATCATGTCGGCCGTTGCAAGCGCGACCGCTTCGAGGTCGACGTCGCAATAGCCGCTGCCGGAAAGCGCGGCGGCCAGGCTCACGACCCCCGCGTCGGCGGCCCCGCTGACAAACGCGTCCAGGCTGGCGGCGTCAGTTTCGTCGATCAGCCGGTATGCTATCTCCTCGCCTCCCTCGGCCCCGCCGGCGGCCACCTCGCCGTAGGTCTCGATGAAACGCCTGGCCAGCGTCTTGAACTCCAGAGCGGTCAGGTAGTCGAAGACCTCGTGCTTGTCCCAGTCCGCGAAAGAGACCTCGCGGGGGTCCAGCTCCAGCGGCACTGACGTGTCGATGACGGCGAGCTTCCTGGAAAGGAATGCGATGTCGCGGTTTTCCTCCAACGCGATCTTGCGCCTGGCACCGGTCACCTCGTCCAGGTTATCGTAAAGGCACTCAAGCGAGCCGTACTGGGCGATGAGTGAGAGGGCCCCCTTCTCCCCGATGCCGGGAACGCCTGGGATGTTGTCCGAGGCGTCGCCCTTCAGGCCCGTGACGTCGGGCAGCTTCTCGGGCTCGACCCCGTACTTCTCCTCTACCGCCAGCCGGTCGTAGGAGACCGTCTCTGTGATGCCCTTGCCCGTCATCAGCACGCGCACGCCGGGCCTCACCAGCTGCAGCGTGTCCTTGTCGCCTGTCACTATGACCGCCTCTTCACCAACGGCCGCAACCGCCGCCGCAATGGTGCCGATGACGTCGTCCGCCTCGTGGCCCTGCGCCGTAACCACGGGTATGCGCATGTGCCCCAGCAGGTGCGTGATCATCTCGATCTGCCCGCGCAGTTCCTCCGGCATGGTGGGCCTGTGTGCCTTGTACTGCGGGTACTCTTTGGTCCTCAACAGCGCGGAGCGTGGCCCGTCGAGCGCGACGATGACCGCGTCCGGCTTCTCCTCGTCGAGAACCTTGAGCAGCATGCTGGCGAAGCCGTAGACCGCGTTGGTGGGCTGCCCTCCGGTGGTGGTCATGGTCGCGGGCAGGGCGAAGAAAGCCCGGTACGCCAGGCTGTGCCCGTCTATCAGGAGCACCTTCCGCTTATCCGACGCCAATCTCTATTCCTTTCACGTCGAGGCCTCAGGCACATCACAGCCCCAGTTTCGGGCTCTCAAACGTAAGCCGCCGCGCCGCTGGGGCAGTGAGACACGCACAGGCCGCACCCATAGCAGCCCTCGACCCGCGCCTTCGAGTCCGGGCCTATGACGCGGGCCCCGAATACACAGCGCGAGACACACTCGCCGCACCCCTGGCAGCGGTCGGTCTCCACGTAAGTGCGCATGATGCCCTTGTGGAACGGATAGCGTTCCTCTCCGTAGTGGCTCCGCGCCAGCAGGGGCAGGCACCCGTCACCGCAACAGTTGCATATGACGAACGTGCTCCCGCCGCTGCCGAGGTCAAGGTGGGCGTAAGATATCTGCGCCATGCCTTGCCGATGGCAGTCGGCGCATATCTCCAGCGCCTCGGTCTCGGTTATCTCTTCGAAGTCAGCACCGAAGACATCCCTCCAGACGTCGAAGCCCGTCCTCACGACGATGTCGGTGCGCAGTGGATGCTCGCACGCTCCGTGGGCTGTCCTGCAGCGGCAGGGCCCGACCGCTATGCGTGAGGCCCCTTGGAAAAAGGACTTCAGTTCGGCCGGCGCCCTCGGCGTCCCGGCGATCCCCCACCTGGCAGCCGGATATGCGAGAGCGTAGAACACCACTTGCCGGGCCGCGGACCAGCGCATGAGAGGGCTTTTCATGATCCGGTACATGACAGAGAGGATGAACACCTCGTGGCGCGCATACAGCCTGAGAAGCAATAGCCTCACGGTGCTGTTCTCATACGCGATGACGTGGCCGAACATACTCTCTCCATGCCGCATCCGACCTTGCTATAATATCGCAGTACGCCGAAGTGGCGGAATGGTAGACGCGCTGGTCTCAAAAACCAGTGGGGTAACTCCCCGTGCCGGTTCGACTCCGGCCTTCGGCACCAGCGGTTTAAAGCCATCCGTTGGACATTCTAGAAGCAAGTCAAGTGCAAGTTAGGTTGCTTTGCCTTTCCCGTCCCATTGCTGTTTGAGGATCACGAAAGGCCTCAATAGTACCTGTCATGGGGTGGGAACTGCAGGGGATCCTGGGCGGTTTCGAACGCTTCTCAGGGGCATCTGGCGGGACGGAGGTGGGGTCCCCGGGCGCTGGGGAGTGTGCAAACCGAGCATTTGCTGGGGATTTCCGACCAATTCAGCAAGACCGCATTTCTCGTCCAAGATTCTGAGCCGTTAAGAATCACGAGAAAAGATCATTTCCGCTAATATCGTTTCGCCCTAACACACCCCCACACCCCCACACCCTAGTACCAGTGAAAGTATTAGTGGACGGCTCGACAGTTTAGTGGACGACGGTATTAGTGGAAAGAGAGGTGGGCGTCTCTCGATTGACGCGATGCGTGCTAGAATATCGGCGTTCGTAGAGAAGGACGTGGCGAAAGGAGTCTTGATGAGGAAGCTTGTTGTGCTGGCATGTGTCCTGTCGCTTCTCGTAGTAGTTATTGTGCTTGTAGGGTGCGGTGGAGGCGGAGGAAGTAGCGCGCAATCTCCAGAAGCGATGGTGCGGACTTTCTGGGCGGCAATGGTGAAGGGGGACTTCGTCACTGCCTGGAACCTGGCTTCAGCGAAATACCAGAAAGAGGCGACCGCGAGCAAGTTTGCGGCGGGCATGAAAGACTTTATGACTACCAATGTACCCAGCGGTACCAAGATAACGTATGGAAAAGCCAGTGTTAACGGTAACAAGGGGACTATCACGGTGACCTTTGATGCTGGAGGGACTACTCATGCATTACATATGCCGATCGTCAAGGAAAACGGTGTCTGGAAAGTGGATATGGCCAAAGCGGTGACTCCGTAGGAAACTGAAACCACACCGTCAAAGTAAAAGTCCCTCACCGCGATGATGAGGGGCTTCTCACATTCGCTAACCTCAGTTACCCCGAATCATGCCGACGATTGCGAGGTCCATCGTCGGTACCAGAACGTCAACGTCATCGTCCTGGTCTTGTACCAGACGATTGTAGAAATCGCGCACATAACGCCACGCATCAGGGTCGGTCGCCGCGATGTTTGCTAGGGTTGCTACATCCAACTCTCGATACTCCATGCCGCGCCTCCTCACTGCTTGTCGTAACTGACACGAACTACACTCACTTTCCGGTCTGCCTTATCCTCTATGCTTTCTCGGACCAATGCAATGTGTCTACCGCCCTGGGACCCAAAACACCTTGTAGCCGGTGATGACGGGTGGTGGTACCACGTCTTCGGGGATGACATAGTGAACCTCGCCTTACGGCATGTGGAATCCAAACACTGACCCACCAGCTTGATACCAGCGGTAGACTTCTTTGCGGTCGCCATCCAGGGAAACGGCATCAGGTTCGCGGTCTGGAACATCGAGGGACTTGATCCACTTCTCGGGCAACGTATGCCCAGACATCCAGCCAGCAAAGCCGACGCGGTCCCCCTCCGCATAGCCCTGGTCGATCGCCAGCGACCTTGAGTACTCTGTCGCCAACTTCTCAACGTCCCTGACGCTCCCCCTGTCCCCACCAGTGACGGAGGAAGCGCCCTTGGCGCCTCCGGAGGAACCCGCATGATTCCGCACCTCTTCCAAAGGTACACTGTAGAAGGAAATAACGAAGGTATCGGCAAACTCCGGGGCGGGTCCGCCGCCTAGCTCTTAGCCTCGGCCTTGGCCTCAGGCTGCTTCTTGGGAGCGATGTATATCGCGATCACGCCGATTAGGGGCAGGAAGAAACCTATGATGAACCACCACTGCATGCTCCTGCCCTTGCGGGTCGCGACCGCGCCGGCCCAGGTGCCGCAGATGATGGCCAGGATCAACGCGCCGAACATGATATAGGTCCACACGCTGGACCACGCTATCAGTGGTTGCCTTGCAAGGATTGAAGCGAGCATAGGTTCCAACCTCCGTGACGTGCTCGGTTATCAGCGCAATGATACCAGAGATACTTTGCGTGTGACAGGAAGGGTGCCCGGACAAAATGAGCGCGCGCCTTGTCTTACTTGCGGCGCCTCAGCCTTCTTTTCTTGCCGTCCTTCCCGTGCTGGTTCTCGTAGTAGTACTGCTCGGGTCCGGGCTCGCTGGGGCCGTGCCCCGTCCTCACCCCGTACTGGCCGACCTCCACGGGCTTCGCCGCGGCATCCTCCGCGTGGGGCGAAGCATCCTCGGAGAACCGCTCCCCGGACCTGGTCCCGTACCGTCCGACGTCCACCGGACTGGCATCAGGCAGCTGGGTGAAGTCCTCGGGTGAGGGAACGGGCGCGTCGTCTCTGAAGCTCGAAGGATAGCTGTTCCCGTACCCCTCGTCGAACGCGGGCGGAGCGCCGTACTCCGGGTCGTCGAAGCCGTGGGTCGATTGACACAGGTTGCAGTAATCCGCGTGGTCGGGGTTTTCCGCTCCACACGCCGGGCAGATCATCACCATAAGAACTCGGCCTCCCTCATGCAGCCGCGAGACGGTGGGACTCCAGCGCCTGTCACGGGGTCAGGCCGCGCGAACCACCAGGTGCTCGCTCGCTACGCGCGACCCTTCCCTTCGAGACAATTATTCTCAGGCGCCCACCGGTTCACCTTTGCCTAGTCGGTGAGATTGCCCGCTATGTACTCCTCGTACCCGCCCAGGTCCAGCAGCCCGTGCCCGCTGAGGTTGAACAGGATGTTCTTGGACTCGCCGGACTCCTTGCATGCCAGCGCCTCGTCTATCGCCGCCTTGAGCGCGTGAGACGACTCGGGAGCGATGATGGTGCCTTCGGTGCGGGCGAACAGCATCGCCGAGTCGAACACGGTCGTCTGCGGGTAGGCCCTGGCCTCGACGTAGCCCTCGTGGACCAGCTTGGACACGATGGGGCTGTCACCGTGGTAGCGCAGGCCACCAGCGTGTATCGGCGAGGGCACGAACCTGTGGCCCAGCGTATACATCATGACTACCGGCGCGAGCTCGGCCTCGTCGCCGAAGTCGTACTCGTATTTCCCCTTGGTCAGCGTGGGACAGGACGTGGGCTCGACAGCGATCAGGCGGATGTCTTTGCCCTCGAACTTGTCCTTCATGAACGGGAAAGACACGCCGGCGAAGTTGCTGCCACCACCAACGCATCCGATGACCACGTCTGGGTACTCGCCGATCTTCTCCATCTGCGCCTTGGCCTCCAGCCCGATCACTGTCTGGTGCATGCAGACGTGATTCAAGACGCTCCCCAGCGAGTAGCGGGCGTCCGGGTCCGTCGCCGCCGTCTCCACTGCCTCGCTGATGGCGATGCCCAGGCTTCCGGGCGAGTCCGGGTCCTGCGCCAGAATCTCGCGACCGGAGTTGGTGAGCTCCGACGGGCTGGCCACCACGTCGGCTCCCCACACGTGCATCATGGCCCGGCGGTAAGGCTTCTGGTCGTAAGAGATCCGCACCATGAAAACCTTCAGGTCGATCCCGAAAAACTTGCACCCCAGCGCCAGCGCGCTTCCCCACTGGCCGGCGCCTGTCTCGGTGGCTATCCGCTTGACGCCCTCGGCCTTGTTGTAATAGGCCTGCGCGATGGCGGTGTTGGGCTTGTGGCTGCCGGC